>RFSE01000223.1 GCA_009924135.1 Pseudomonadota bacterium
ACGACGAATCGGTTTCTTTTCGGGCTTCATAAGGATTCCGGGGCGAGCGGGGCGGTAGGGCAACGCCTTTTCTAAGCTGCGGTAGCTTGCTCCCAACCCCACCATCCGCGCAATGGAAATTTCTGAATAGTTCGGCGCAAGTCTTCATTCTGTGTCCGCCGTTCCACAGGCATCGCATCTACAGCTGAATCCTGCACCGGCGAGCGGTCGCCCGCCCGGCTCCGTTTGTATTTCGCCTCGCCGCCGGTGCCCTGGTCCCGTAGAAATCCGCGCACCATGAAACATCGTCTGATCCTGTTCACGGCGGCCCTGCTGACCGCCCTGCCCTTGCGTGCGGAAAAAATCGTCCTTGTCGCCGGCGGAGCCACGGATGCCACGGGCATTCCGGCATCGGAAGCGAAACTCAAGGAGCCCTTCGGCGTGGACTTCGATCGCGCAGGCAACCTCTTCATCATTGAAATGGCTTCCGGCAACCGGCTGCTGAAGGTGGATGCCAAAGGCGTGCTGACGCACGTCGCCGGCAGCGGCAAAGCCGGTGGTGCGGGCGATGGCGGCCCCGCGCTCCAGGCCGAGTTCAACGGCCCACACAATCTCGCCGTGCTACCCGATGGCAACGTGCTCATCGGCGACACCTGGGGCGGCCGGGTGCGCAAGGTGGAAATGAAATCCGGCACCGTTGCAGGCCTCCCGGGCTACAGTGTCCCGGTCGAAAAGGCGAAGGGCAGCGGGCCTTACTGCATCACGCTGGATTTCACCGGCAGCAAGCTTTACATCGCCGACTTGACGCGTATTCACGAATTGGACCTTACTCGCAGTCAGGCCCGGATCGTCGCTGGCAACGGCAAGCACGGCCGGCCCGAGGACGGCGCGATCGCCACGGAGGCCCCGCTGTCCGACCCGCGGGCCGTGGCCGTGGACCGCAAGGGCAACATCTACATCCTGGAACGCGGCGGCAACGCCCTGCGCGTCGTTTCACCGGACGGTAAAATCAAGACGGTCGTCAACGGTTCGGGGGCCAAGGGCGGCACTGGCGATGGCGGCCCCGCGCTGGCTGCCACGATGAACGGTCCCAAGCACCTCTGCATCGACCTTGATGACAACGTCATCATCGCCGACGCGGAAAGCCATCTGGTGCGCAAATACACTCCGCACGACGGGAAAATCATCCGCGTGGCCGGTACCGGCAAGTCGGGCAAGGGTACCCTGGGCGGCTCGCCGCTGGCGTGCGACCTCGCGCGGCCGCACGGCGTGACGGTCCATCGGGACGGCACGCTCTACATTACGGACAGTTACAATAACCGTATTTTGCGCATCGAGAAATAGTTACGGTTGTTGCCGATCAGGTAAAAACCTGAGCGTTTTGGGGACTTTCGGCTCGCAACCTGCCACCGATTCGGGTTGTCTATAGAAGTGGTTTTTGTCCACCGACATCTGGTCCTGTTCGGCTTATTCCTCTCGCTCGCGGCTTGGCGAAGCAAGGCGGCGGACTTTGTTGACTTCCAATTTCGCGAGCCGCAGCCCGTCACGTACCGGGTGGAACTGCCGGCCGGCGCACGCGTCGCGGCGATGCTGAAGCCGGAGCTGAGTGCGCAGACCGCCGGTCGTTCCGCGCTCACGGTCGGCCTGACCAGCCGCGTGGCCCTGCGGCTGGCCGAAGGTGCCGACGTTACGGGCTTGATCGCCGGCCGGCCGTTGATCGTTGATCGTCAAGTGGGCCCGCAGTGGTTCATCCTGCAAGCCCCCGACGCGTGGACCGCCGCGCGCGATGCGGAGCAACTGGCCACTCTGCCGGAGGTGCTGGCCTGCCATCCGGTACGCCGCCTGCCCATGGATCACGCCGGACCGTACGCTGCGCGATTCGACGACCGGTTCTTTCCCAACCAGTGGAACCTGGAAAACCGCGATGCCAACGGCGTGCCGCAGGGCGCGGACTTAAACGTGCGGGCGGCGTGGCCGATTTCGCAGGGCGCAGGCGTGCTCATCGCCATCTGTGACTTGGGCGTGGAGATTTCTCATCCGGAGTTTAGGGTGCCGTCAGCCAACCAGCCGCACTACAACTTCGACAGCGGCAATACCAACGGTGCCCAGCTTGGCTCGACCGACAATCACGGTACGGCGGTGGCGGGTTATGCCGTGGCGCAGGGCAATAACGGTATCGGCATCAGCGGAGTTGCCCCCTCCGCCAGTCTCGCAAGCTGGAAGATGCTGGCGGCCACGGAGGAGCAGATCGGAATCATGTTTCAATACATGTCCAACACCGTGGGCGTGCAGAACCACAGCTGGCTTAACAGCGGTTCGGGTCTGAGCCCGATCACCGCCCTGGCCGGAAACGGCCTGTCCAACGCCCTGGCTTTTGGACGCAACGGGCGCGGCGTCATCATGGTGCGGGCCGCCGGCAATGATCGCCCCGCCGGGGCCAATGCGAATGACCAGGCCTACACCTCCGATCCGCGCGTCATCACGGTAGCCGGCGTGCGCATCACGGGCCGGGTGGCCAGCTACAGCACACCCGGCGCGTGCGTGCTCGTGGCCGCCCCGGTAGGTGACAACGGTCTGGATGCCCCGCCCACCACGGACCGGGCGGGCTCGTCCTTTGGCTACAATGCTGGCGTGTTCTACCTGGACGATTCAGCCGACTACGCGTTCAACTCCCTCAGTCCCCACGGCACCTCCTTCGCCGCGCCGCAGATTTCCGGGCTCTGCGCACTGCTCCTCGGGGTGAACCCCAACCTCACCATCCGCGATGTGCAGCAAATACTCGTGCTCTCCGCCCGGCACATCGACCTCAATGATCGCGACCTGGCCCGTAACGGCGCCGGCCTCCCCGTAAGCCACAATGCGGGGTTCGGCGTGCCGGACGCAGGCCTTGCTGTTCGGCTGGCGCAGGTTTGGTCGAACCGTCCCCCCGCCACGGTCATAACCTTGGTGTCCAACGTCACGCAGGCGATTCCTGACGCCGGCTTTCTGGTGCTTGCCAGCGGCTCCGGCGTGCCCCCCGGCCTCAGCCGGATCAAAGGTTTGATGCCGATCGCGGGGCTGCATCCGGACGATCCCCCGGGCGAAAGCTCCCGGCCCGACCAGCCCACCGCAAGCTATCCCCTCGTGTTCGTCGGCCAGGCCACGAGCCCGTTGACCACCAATCTCACCGGCCAGGCCGCGCTGATTACGCGGGGCAACTCGCTGTTCTTCGACAAGCTCAAGAACGCCGAGAATGCCGGAGCCGCGTTCGCCATCGTCTACGACAATGTCACCAGCACCAACCTGGTTAGCATGGCCTTGACCAACGGCCTGTTGAGCATTCCCTCGATTTTCATCAGCAAGAGCGACGGCGACCTGCTTGCGACCAATGCCCAGACGAACGCGAATCTGAGCGTCCAGCTCGCCCTGGATGCAGTCCGTCAGCCGTTTTTGGTGACGAATGAAATGAGTTGTGAACAGGTCGGTGTGCGCGTGCAGACCACGCACAACTTCCGGGGCGATCTGCGCATCACTGTCACATCCCCGGCGGGCACGCGCAGCATTCTCCAGCGCTTCAATCCTTATGCCTCCAGCGAACCCCTGGCTGACTGGACGTTTTACAGCTCGCATCACCACTTCGAAAGCACGACCGGCACTTGGACGGTGCAGGTCAGCGACGAAAGCCCCGGGGCCACCGGCAACGTGACCTCGATCAGCCTGATCGTGACCGGTGTGCCCATCCGCGACTCCGACCACGACGGGCTGGATGATGGCTGGGAGATGGCGAAGTTTGGCACGCTCGCCTATGGGCCGCTGGACGATCCCGATGGCGATGGCTTCTCCAACGTGGTCGAGCAGGCCATCGGCTCGGACCCGGTTCAGATGAACTCACCGTTCCCATTCGTGCTGGATGTTTCGCGCTGGAACGCGCAACTGCTGCGCGTGAGCTGGCCGGCAGCGGCCGGGCGGCCCTATGAACTGCGGATGAACACCAACACCGTAAACGCCTTCGCCCCGCTCACCAATCTTTCGGGCCGCTTCCCCGATGGCGAAGTGTTCCTGCCCTACCAAGGCGGGCCGCAGTTCTTCCGCTTGCGCGCTCCGTAATACCAATTGCTGGAATACTATGGTCGAATCCCCGGTTTGAGCCAACGAACGTTTTCTCCCTCACCCCGGCCCTCTCCCGCTGGGAGAGGGAGCCACCACGCCCGGCCTGGTTGGCAAAAGGCAGCGTTTGGTTGAAGGATAAAGGCCCGGTTGTGCAAGCTCGCTACCGGCAGGATTTGTTGTCCAGCGAAGCGCTGGAAAGCCTTCCCTATCCGTGTCATCCGCGCAATCTGCGGTTCAACATCGGAGGTCAGGTTGAAGCGAAAAGGGTCGAAGAGCAACGCCCTTCAACCCTTTCAAATTTCAGCTTTTAGCTATCAGCTGTCAGCCATCAAGCGAGCGCCTCACTTCCCCTTCCAGTTGCGGACGAAGTCGATGCACTGCTTGATGTCGGGCACGGAGTTGTCCCAGTTGTACTCGTACTCCAGCGAGATGTTGCCGGAGAACTTCTGGCGCTTCAGCTCGGCGAGCACGCCGGCCATGTCCGTGATGCCGGTGCCGAAGATGGTGTCATGCTGGCCGGGTCCGAGCGCGGCGCGTTCCTTCGCGTGCAGGCTGATGATGCGGCCCTCGAGAATCTTCAGGCAGTCAACCGCCTTGAGCCCGGAGGTCTGCCAGTGGCCGATGTCCGCGCAGGCGCCGATGCGGCTGTCGCGGTTTTTCACGAGGTCACGGACGAACTCGGGGTTCCAGATCTTGTAGTTCGGGTCCTCGACCTGCTTGCCCTCGGCGTCCTTCTTCATGCGCTTGGCGTGCTCGTGGATGCCCACGCGGATGTCGTATTCCTTGGCGAGCTTCTCGGCGGTATCAAGCGCGTCGATGGATTCAGTGGTGATGCCGTACAGGCCCAGCTTCTTGGCGAACTCGAAGACCTTGCGCGCGCCGGCCTCGTCCTTGGGAATGCCGACGACGCCGTAGTTCACGGCGCGGACACCGTGCTTGGCGAGCTTCTCCTTCACGCGGGCAATGACCTCATCCGAGGCATCGTGGCCCCACTTGATGTTGCGTTCTTCCTTCGTGAGGATCTGCCCCGGATAAAACTCGATGGTCTTCCCCCCGGCTTCAGCGGTCTTCTCAATGGCGTCAAAGACCGAGAAACGGTTGAAGCTGTAGGACTGGCACCCGATGGCAAAACCATTGATACGGGCGTCGTCGGGGATCGGCGCGGCGGATGCGGGGAGCGCAGCCAGCACGACGGCGGTGGCGAGGGCGAATAGGGAACGATGCAGTTTCATGTATGTGTACAGACCGGCTTGGCCGGTCAAGGATTCGGGCGATTAACAGCCCCGCCGCCCGGAGGGTCAAGCGCAACTTCCCTATCATAAGCTGACCGCAGCCCTCCGGGCCGCATCGTGTGAGCAACCCGGCGGCGTGGAATTTCCCCGGTTACCGCCTTTCCATGGGTGCTGCGAGCGGAACGCCCACGCTCCCGAATTCCTCGGGGTTTCACCCCGTTGCGTTTTCACGGTCGAGCAGGCACAGTAAATACCGCAAGCAACCTTAACACTGACGCCGTCATGCCCGCCCGTCGCCTGCCCTGTCGCGTACGCCTGTTGGCGTGCTTCGCTGGCGTGTGGGGTGCCGTGGTCGCCGGAGGGTCCGCCGCCCCGGCCCCGGCGCTCACGCCGCAACAGACCGATTTCTTTGAAAAGAAGATCCGGCCCGTGCTGGTGAAGGATTGTTACAAGTGCCACTCCGCCGAAGCCGGGCGGGTGAAAGGCGGTCTGCGGCTGGACACCCGTGACGGCCTCCTCAAGGGTGGCGACTCCGGTCCCGCTGTCGTCCCCGGCAACCCGGATGCCAGCCCGCTCATCCGCGCCGTCCGCTACCGCGACCGCAATCTCCAGATGCCGCCGGAGGATAAAAAATTGCCGGCAGCGCAAATCGCCGACCTCGAAACCTGGGTTCGCATGGGCGCACCTGATCCACGCGGCGACGCGCCGAACAAATACGGCGCGGCGCTCACCGATCCGAAGCAGCACTGGAGTTTCCAGCCCATCTTCAAGCCCATCATCCCGGAGTTCCGCAAGGACTGGACCCCGCTCGCGCGCAACGCCATCGACAACTACGTCTTCGCCACGCTCGAAGCCAAACAGCTCTCGCCCGGGCCCCGCGCGGACAAGATCACGCTCATCCGGCGCGCGACCTTCAACCTCACCGGCCTGCCGCCGACACTGGCCGAAATCGACGCCTTCCTCGCGGACGAATCCGGGCAGGCCTTTGAGAAGGTGATCGACCGCCTGCTCGCCTCACCACGCTACGGCGAACGGTGGGGCCGCCACTGGCTCGACGTCGCGCGCTACGGCGACTCCACCGGCCGCCGCAACAACAACCGGGGCGAGACGCGTTACATCCATTCGTACCCGTACCGCGACTGGGTCATCAAATCCTTCAACGACGACCGCCCCTACGATCAGTTCGTCAAACTCCAGATCGCGGCGGACCGGGTAATCGATACCGATGAGTCCAAGGTCCAAAGTCCAAAGTCCAAGGTCGCCGACGCCGCCGCGGACAAAACGCCCGCCTCTCAACTATCAACTTTCAACTCTCAACTGTCGCGGAGCGACCTGGCCGCCCTCGGGTTTATCACGCTCGGCCCGCGCCTGAACAACAACGCGGACGACCTGATCGATGACCGGATTGACGTGGTGATGAAGGGCTTCCAGGCGCTCACCGTGACCTGTGCGCGGTGTCACGATCACAAGTTCGACCCCATCCCGACGAAGGATTACTACGCGCTGCACGGGGTGTTCGCCAGCAGCACGGAACCGCGCGAGGGCGTGGAGTTGCCGAGCAACAAGGACACGCCGCTGTTCAAGGAATACGAACGGGCGCTCGCCGAGGCCGAGGACGCGGTGAAGAAATTCGAGGACGGCATCCGGACCCGCGCCCGCAATGAACTGGTCGGACGCACCAGCGACTACCTCAAGGCGCTGTACGAGTTCGGCCAGCCCACGAACTCCGCGCCGCTTGGCCAGTTCATGCAGCGGCGCAACCTGCTGCCGGCCGTCGCCGAGGGCTGGCGGCAGGTCCTCGACAAGGCGAAGACGCAGCACCATCCCGTGCTCTCGGTCTGGCACGAGTTTGCGAAGCTGCCGGCGAACGATTTCTTCCGCCAGGCCACGCCCATCGCATTGCGGCTCCGGGCTGGCGGTGACACCGACAAGCCGGTGAATCCGATGGTCGCCCGCGCGCTGAGTTCGCCGCCCGGCTCGATGGCCGTGGTTGCGACCAATCTGGCCCGGCTCTTCACCGACGCCAACGCACGCTGGAGCCAAGCCGTCACTGCCTACGAAGGCAAAAAAAGAATCGGCGGCACCAATTCGCTGCCCGCCCTCACCGGCCTGCCGGACGCGGCCCAGGAACAAATTCGTCAGGTCATCGCCGACCCCGCCTCGCCCGCATATCTTTTCAGCGACGAAAAGGTCAACGCCTCGCTCGCCCGCATCCGGAACCTTCCCGATGTGCGCATGAAGCAGCAGGAACTCGTCCGCGCCGAGGACGCCGTCCGCACCACGCATCCGGGCGCACCCCCGCGCGCCGTGGTGCTGTTGGACGGCCAGCCACGCAACAGCTACGTCTTCATCAAGGGCAACCGGGGCAGCCGCGGTCCCGAAGTGCCGCGCCAGTTCCTCGAAATCCTCTCGGGCGAGAACCGCCCGCCTTTTCAGGATGGCAGCGGACGTTTGGAACTGGCGAACCACATCGCCTCGCCCGACAACCCGCTCACGGCGCGCGTGATGGTGAACCGCATCTGGCTCCACCAGTTCGGCGAGGGCCTCGTGCGCACGCCCAACGACTTCGGCCTCCGCTCCGAGCCGCCCACGCACCCGGAGCTGCTCGATTACCTCGCATGGCAGTTCATGGAAAACGGCTGGTCCGTGAAGAAACTGCAGAAGCTCATCATGCTGTCGCACACGTGGCAGCAGAGCAGCGAGGACAACCCGCGCTTCGCCCAGGCGGACCCCGACAACCGCTGGCTCTGGCAACACAGCCGGCGGCGGCTGGAGTTCGAGGCCTTGCGCGACACCATCCTGTACATCGGTGGCAAACTCGATTTGACCATGGGCGGCCCCGGCGAACGGCTGGACCGCGAGCCGTATTCTGAACGGCGCAGCGTCTATGGCCTCGTGGACCGCGCGAACCTGCCCAACATGCTCGGAGCCTTTGACTTCGCGAATCCCGACCTCAGCACGGGCCAGCGGAACACGACGGTCGTCCCGCAGCAGGCGCTCTTCATGATGAACAGCGCCCTGGTCATCGAGCAGGCGCGCAACACGGTCCAGCGCGGCGATCTAAAATCCCTGCCGAACGACCTGGAACGCGTAAAAATGCTGTACCGGTTGATCTATTCGCGCCCGCCCACGGACACCGAGTTGAAGCTGGCCTTGAACTATCTCTACGGCGAAGTCTCCGCGCCAAAGGGGCCGTTGCCCGGCCAGCCGCAGTGGGAATACGGCATGGGCAGCGTGGACCCGCGCACCGGCCGGCTGGCCGTGTTCTGGCCGCTCACGATTTTCAATCCCGCCACCCGCGCCTACCAAGCCGCCCCGCGCATCCCCGAGTCGCGCTGGGGCAATTTTCAAATCACCGCGAACGGCGGCCATCCCGGCCTCATGCTCTCGCAGTCCGTCATCCGCCGCTGGACCGCCATGGACGACATTCTCGTGAGCATCGACGGCCCGCTCGCCCACACGGGCAAGGACGGCGACGGCGTGATGGGGCACATCGTGCACAACATCGCCGGGACCATCCTGCGCGGCGTGGCCCTGCACAACGAAGTGCCCTTCCACATTCCCCGGCTCAAGGTCAGCGCCGGTGACACCGTGGACTTCGTCGTGGACTGCCGCGCTGGCGGTGTGAACGATCAATTCACCTGGGTGCCCGTGATCAAGCAGCTCGACGCCTCAACTCCCGCCGCCAAACCCACCGGCA
>RFSE01000224.1 GCA_009924135.1 Pseudomonadota bacterium
CTCCCAGACCCATTGCGTGGCGAAGCCTTCATCAGTGTGGCCGACGCGGTGAAGCAGGCGCGTGAGTTCAGAACAAGCTGGCAGAGCGAGGTCGTCCGCTATGTCGTCCATGCCTTGCTCCACCTGCGCGGTTACGATGATCTGGTGCCGGCGAAGCGTCGCGTGATGAAACGCGAAGAGAACCGCATCATGCGCAAGCTGTCCTCGACCTTCGATTTTAACCAACTCGAAACCCCAAACCCCAAACCCTGAACTCGGTCTCCTCCACCGGCCTGATCCTGCGCACCCGTCCGCTGACGGAGACGAGCCTCATTGTGAACTGGCTGACGCCCGACTTGGGGCGCGTGGCGACGGTGGCCAAGGGGGCGCGGCGACCCAACTCGGCGTTTCGCGGCAAGCTAGATTTGTTTTACGAGGCGGACTTCAGTTTCGCCCGGAGCCGGCGCAGCGAACTGCACACGCTCCGCGAAGTCAGCCTGCGGCATACGCACCCGCGTCTGCGCGAGGACCTGCACGCACTCCAGCAGGTGGCGTATTGCACTGCGTTGCTGGAGCAGACCACGGAATCAGAAACCCCGCTGGCGGCGATCTACCCTTTATTTCAAGCGTTGCTGGCCGAGGTTGCCGGCGGGGCAGGGGAATCGCGAACCGTCCTGACCTTTGAAGCCAAATTGCTGGTCGAATTGGGCCAGCAGCCCGATCTGGACGAAGCGAAGCTCAGCCCCGGCAGCCGGCAGATCTACACCCGGTTGGAGACAGAGGAGTGGCCGTCGCTGACCCGGCTCAAGCTGAGTTCCGGGCAGGAGGCGGAGTTGCGCCAATTTCTCCATGGCTTCCTCATTTTCCATCTCGGGAAGATTCCGAAGGGCCGGAGCGACGCACTCTAGCTGGGGAGTTAGGCCAATTCGCGCGACTGACATAGTGCTCGTGCAAGACTTGCATAATGTCCAGGGCTTGGGCAGGCTGCCCGAAGCTCCCCATGAAATACCGCCTACAATCTCAAGGGCAGAATTCCGGAACTTATACCCTTGATGAATTGGAGCGGCGGCGTGCGGCCGGGGAATTGACCGGTGCCGAGTTCGTCTGGTGTGAAGGCATGGCGACCTGGGACCTGCTTGATTCCGTGCTGCAACGAATCCCGGCGGCGGCCAAGTCCCCGAAGCCACCGCCCTTACCCGCCCGGGTAAAGCGTCCATCCTACACCTGGGCTTGGATCACTGGCGGGGTGCTGGTCGTGGCCGGCTTCGTGGTCATGGGGCTCGCGATGCGGCAGTTCACGACGCGGGTCGCAGAACAATTACGCACCCGGATCCAGCACGTCGCTCCACGGACCGAGGCGATTGAACTGGCCTCACGGCCCCTGCCGTCCAATACCAACAGCCTCACGGAGGGACAGGTGCGCAACCGGGGCAGGGAGTTCCGATTGCGTCAGTGGGTGGAAGGCTATCAACAACGGGGTCGCCGGCAACACCCGCTGGACGCGGAAGCCCTGCTGGCGTTGCAAACCTGGATCGCCATCACCCAGGGGGGCCAGGCACCGACGAACCAGGAGTCGTTGCAGGGGCTGTGCGACAAACTGGCGGGCTCGCCTGATTTCAATGACCCATTGGCGCTCTGCTGTACAGCGGTCAACTGTGCTGAATTTTATGAGGTTACCCGGCGTTTGGAGCGGGCGTTCAAGGCGTTTGAAGGCTCTGGTCATCGTGCTTACCCGAAACTCTATGCCAGCGTGATGCTCGCCAAAAATGTCAGCCGGGAGATGGAGCGTGTGGTGATGCTGGATGGGGTCTCGGTGGCTGCCGTCCGGGCGGCATTCGCCGACGGCAGCATCACTTCGCGCGACGAGGAGGAAATGGGTGACATCTTTGTGCGCGGCTGGGGCGAGCAGTTCTTCCAGCGGAACCTTGCGGCCGTCGTGGGGGCGGTGCGCGGAGCCGGCAAGGATTATGAATGGTTGGCGCTCGTTTTAGAAGGCGAGCAGCATATAGCCGATGGCTGGCGGGCGCGCGGGGGCGGTTATGCTGACACGGTTACCGCCAGTGGCTGGGAGGAGTTTGGCCGGCAGATGCGGGAAGCGCGCCGGTGTTTCACCCGGGCTTACGGCCTCCAACCCGCCCGTGCGCTGGCCCCCGCCCGGATGGTCTATGTGGCAATGGGCGATGGCAGCCTGGCGGATATGAGGTTGTGGTTCGACCGCACGCTGGCCATTCAAATCGACCATCCCTCGGCTTGGTCAAACTTTCGTTGGGGGCTGCGGCCCCGTTGGTATGGTGACCAGAATGCCATGCTTGCGCTGGGCGTGGCCGCGTTGAATTCCAAGCGGTTTGACACCGAAGTGCCCCGGTTTTTCATGCAATCAGTCACCGATGTTGCGTCTGAAATGGGCCTGATGCGGGGCCAGCACCTCTTCGGTCGGGCTGACATCTGGCCGAATGTGCAGCGGATGTATGAGGGTTACCTGGCCGCGCCTTCCCAGTCGTCCAGCGAAGCGTGGTGGCGCACCATGTTTGCCGTTGTTGCCACGCGCAGCGGAAAATATGCCATCGCCCGGACGCAATTGGAGAAGCTTGAGTGGAAACCGCTGCCGACCGGGGTCACCCAGTGGAGTGCCGACGTCTCGTTGATGCCCCTGGAGGTGGCTGCGCATACGGGGCCGTTGGGCGAAGCGGTGGAAAAGGCGGAAGCCCTGCGGGAGCAGAATAAAAGTGCCGGGGCGCTAAAGCTATACAACGAAATGAAGATCGGCCCCGCAATCGACGACCGGACGCGGAAATTCATCCAGCACCGGGTGGCCGCCTTGGAACTGGAACGCAAACTGGAGCAGGGCGAATGGGTTGATGTGCTGCCGGCCAGCGATGATGACCCGAACTGGGTGGTGGTTTTGGGAAAGGCCCGGCGGCTGCTGGATGGTGCGTTGGAGGTAAGGGCCGGGGCCGACGGGCACTACTGCTATTCGCGCGTTCGCGTGGGCCAGGAATACGAGGTGCAGGGGGAGTTTGAAGTGATGCACTCTTCCAACGGCGATTTCCAAGCCGGCCTCATCATGGGCATCCCTGATATCACCCAGATCTATGATTGGAACGGGTTCCGGCTCAAACACAACAAATCCGAGCCGGAAGGGGTCAGCTACTCCCGGGGGTGGAGCACCTTTCAGAACTATCAGCCGGTCCCGCTCGGCGGCTTGCACCACACCTTCAATTTCACCATGGTGCGGGGCAAAGCCACCGCCAAGGTCAACGGCCAACAGGTCTTTCACAACCTGCCGGTCTCGCAGAACAAATCACCCGAACTTGCTGAGATCGTGCTGGGAGTTGGCGCCTACAACGATTTGAACGAAACGGTCATCCGATACCACAGCGTGCGGGTCAGGAAAGTGCCCGCCAGGTAGCTATTCACCGACCGGGCTTACGAAATGTTGAAATCCGGGCCCAGATAGATCTCGCGGGCTTTCGGGTCGTTCGCCAGGAATTCCGCCGAGCCTTCGATGAGCACCTGGCCTTTGACGATGATGTAGCCCCGGTCGATGAGCTTGAGCATCTCGCGGGCACTGTGGTCGGTAATCAGGATGCCCAGACCGCGATCTTTTAACCGCCGGACAATTTTCCCGACCTCGTATTGGGCGATGGGATCGATGCCGGCGAGTGGTTCGTCGAGTAACAGCAGCTTCGGCGTGGTGACGAGGGCGCGGGTGATTTCCAGCCGGCGCTTTTCGCCGCCGCTCAACTGGTAGGCCATGCTCTTGGCCAGCGAGGTGAGGTCCAGTTCCTCGAGCAGGTATTTCAGCCGCACCTGCCGTTCGTCCGCGTCCATGACGCAGGTTTCCAGAATGGCCAGCAGGTTGTCCTCGACGCTCAGTTTGCGGAACACGCTGGGCTCCTGCGTGAGATAGCCGATGCCCAGCCGGGCGCGTTCGTGCATCGGGAGGTGGGTGATTTCCTGGTCGCGGAACCGCACGCTGCCCTCGTCTGGCCGCACAACGCCCACGACCATGTTGAACGTCGTCGTCTTGCCCGCGCCGTTGGGTCCGAGCAGCCCGACGATTTCCCCGGCGTTGACGTGAATGGAGACGCCATCGACGACGCGCCGGTGGTGGTAGGCTTTGGCGAGTTGCTGGGCGGCGAGCAATGGCTCAGAACTGGTAGGCGCGGGGTCCATGGTGGTTCAGGGCTGCTTGGTCCCAGGGGTAGGTGCGGCTGGCGCACTGTTGGTCTTTGTGGGGGTGTAGGTGCCGTAGGTGCGGAAATTGCCCTTGAAGTCGAACCGGCCCTCGGTGCGCAGGTAGAAGATGGTGTCTGCCGTGTTGGTCAACGTGCCCTTGATCACCATGGCGTTGCCGGTCAGCTCGAACGCGTCGTTGGTGGCACGATACACGATGCGGTCGGCGAAGGCCTGGCTGAAATCGACCTTGTTCGAGAAAGACACATGACCCAACGCCTCGGCATCGCGAACCTTGCCGCCCATTGCCATCATTGGTCCCACGGTGACCGGCTTGTTCGTGCCTGCGGCTGGCGGAGGGACGACCGCCGTGGCCACGGGCTGGTTCGTCCCTTTGTTGCTCTTCAAGTCCAGGTTCAAGCGCAGTGATTCGCAGCGGAGGTAGAACTGGGGGTCGTTCACCCGGACGTTGATCCGGTAAAAGGCGTATTCTTCCTTGAGTGAAAAGGTGCCTGGTCCGTCCGAAAGCACTTCAATGGGTTGGGGCGTCCCGGTCGCTGGCTTTGGCTCGGAGCCGGCCTTGGGGGCGGGGCTCGTGGTGGAGGTGTTGAACAAGTTGTTCTGCGCCCGGCTGGTCACGCTGGCCAGCAGCAGGGCGAGGGCGAGGGCGGGAAGAATTCGCGAAGTCATGGTTTTTTTGAGGGAACGGGTTTCAAGCTGTCGCGGGTGAGGTGAGTCATGACCTGGTTGGTGATGGTGAGAACGGATTCGAGCTGCCGCCACTCGAAGCCGATGCCGGTGGTCATGAAGGTTCCGTCGGGGCGCGTGACCACGATGCGCCCCTCGGAGGTGGCGATTTTCTTCACGGGGTCGATCAGGCACTTGGGCGCCTCGATGATAAAGTTCGTCACCGTGGTGTTGGAGCTGTGAGTGTAATTCTCCACGCGCATTTCCGTGACAATGTATTTGCCTCCATCCACGGGTTCGGCAGTCCGGCCCAGCATGACGGAAGCGGGCTGTTTGGCTTCCCCTTCGTAAAGCGGGATGCGGATGCCGCGCGCCAGCCCGTCTCCCGTGCCGGCCGTCTGGCTGAGTGCCGCGACCGCGACGGCCTTGGCCAACGCCAACCGCTTGTCGTGGCGCTTGGCCACGACCAGGGCGGCCAATCCGACCAGGGCGAGCAGGGCCAGGCCGAGGGCAAGCGGTTTTATGGAGCCAAGGCTCATCGTGCGTGTTTCTCGACGACCGTCGCCCATTTGCCCTGCGCTTTCAAAATCATTTCCACCACTTCGCGCACACAGCCGTTGCCGCCTTTGGCCTTGGTGATGTAATGGGCCACCGCCTTGGCCTCTGGTCGTCCGTCTGCCGGAGCCACCGCCAGCCCCACGCGCGGCAGCACGCCGAGGTCCACCACGTCGTCGCCGATGAAGCACGCGTCAGCCCAGGTAAAACCGGTGGTGGCCAGAATCTCCTCCACCGCCGGCACCTTGCCGTCACGGGTTTGGACCACGAAGTCCGTCTTCAACTCCTCCGCCCGCCGACTCGTAATGGCTGAGGGCCGGGCCGATACCCAGCCAACTTTCAGCCCCGCGTGGGCAGCGAGCCGTTGCGCGAGCCCGTCATGGACATGGAAGCGTTTGAATTCCCCATCGCCCGTGATGTAGATCGCGCCGTCCGTCAGCACCCCATCCACATCACAGAGCAGGAGGCGGACGCGTTTGAGGCGGGAGCGGAGCGAGGGCATGGGGATAATTAAAAGTTAAAAATTAAAAATGAAAAAAGGAGAAGTCGGTGTCCAGATGGCCGTCTTTGATACGGCGTCGTTCAAAGGCAGGGCGTCCATTTTTCACTTTTCACTTTTCATTTTTAACTCACCTCACGGCCGCTCTTACCTTCAAAAAGCCCTTCAACAATCCGGCTATCTCCGCCAGCGGGATCATGTTCGGGCCGTCGCTCATGGCCTTGTCCGGTTCCGGGTGGGTCTCGATGAACAGGCCGTCGGCCCCGGCCGTGAGGGCGCACCGCGCCAGCAAGGGGGCGAATTCGCGCTGGCCGGTCGTACGGTCTCCGCCGGCCCCCGGCTGTTGCACGGAATGCGTGGCATCGAAGACCACCGGGCAGCCGGTCTGCTTCAGTACCGGAATGGACCGCATGTCCGAGACGAGATTATTGTAGCCGAAGGTCGTGCCGCGTTCGGTGACCAGCAGTTTGCCGCCACCGGCCAGTTTGGCTTTCTCGACCACCCGACCCATTTCCGCCGGCGAGAGGAACTGGCCCTTCTTCAGATTAACGATTTTCTCGGTCGCGACGGCCGCTTCGATCAAGTCAGTCTGGCGGCACAGGAAGGCGGGGATTTGCAGGATGTCCACCACGTCGCCGGCGACCAGCGCCTGCACCTCGGTGTGTACGTCCGTGATGACCGGCACGTTCAGTTTGGTGCGGATGCGCTCCAGGATGGCGAGGCCGTCGTCCAGACCGGGGCCACGAAAAGCCGTGCCGGACGTGCGGTTGGCCTTGTCGTAGCTGGCCTTGAACACGTAGGTGATGCCCAGGCGAGCGCAGACTTTTTGCAGGTGCTGCGCGACCTCGAAGCACAAGGCTTCGCTTTCGATCACGCACGGTCCCGCAAGCAGGAAAAGCCGTTTGCGCGCTGCCAGTTGCTTCCAAAGTGTTTCAGTCATGTTCCGCACACGGACTTTGTACCAAGGCTGCGCGGAGCGGGGAAGGAGTGAATCATCCCAAGTCCCAACCAGCATCGGTAGGAAACGGTGCCAGCTCGTGTCCTAACTCACACCAGTAATCCCCAAAGATGGGGGACGGACAAAGATGGGACCGAGGCAATCAAGCTATGGATGGAACATTGACGAAACACGGAATAGCAGGGGAACGTCAGGGCGCGCGCTTACGGGCTCCGTGGCACCGTTGGATGGTGGCGTTCAGCGACTGTGCGGGAGTCGGTCGGCTTGTCCCCATCCGTGTTTCATCCGTGTCTAAAAATGGTTACGGCTTAACGTTTCTCCGGCTCGTGCTTGTTCCGTACGATCTTCAGTTTGAACTGTCGCAATGGTCTGCCCACCTGATCGGTGCCCACGACAGTGAACTCGTTTTCCCCCGGCGTGAGCGGCACACCTGAAATAGTCCATGCGGTGTCATTGGTCCACTGGGCGCGAAGCGTGGGCCGGTGTTCGAGGACGACGTGCAGCACTCCGTAAGGCGCAATGCCGGCCAGCGTTGCGGTGGGTTCCGTGGTGGCGACCGGCTGGGTGGGGCTCACTGGCGCGCCGTTGGCCACCGTGACCTTGAACTCGAGTTTCAGGTTGGGTCCGAGGGCTTCACGGGCCTTGGTATCGCGGATGGCCATGTAGTTCCGATAGAAATTTGTGTCCACGTTGAACGAGTTGCTGGCGTCTTCCTCGGCCTGCATCCAGGCACTCAGCCGGGCGGAATTCTTGGTGTAATTGTCCAGCAGCTCCACCATGTAGGCGGCCCACAGGCGGCGGTTCCAAGGTTTGTTCATCCAGAAGTCCACCCGCCCGCCCCAGAAGCTCTGGTTGGGATCGAAGCCCAGGTCGCTGTCCCATTGGAGCAGTTGAAACCGGTGGTCCGTGGGCCGCTGATAGAGATACGCGTTTTTGCCCCGGTGCATGACGAACGTATCCCAGTCGCCGGTGTACCCGCGCGCGGCAATCATCTTGGCCAGCGAGTCAGGATCGAGCAGCGCCTCGAGTTGCGCCCGCGGGGTCTTGTCATTACTGATGAGTTTGAAAAGCTGGATGAGCGGGCCAAAATCGTCCTTCGCCTCATTGCTCCGTTTCATCCACTCCGTGCGGTAACGAATCGAGGAGTCGGTGCCTTTGTAAACCCAGTTGGCATCCTGGGAGGACTGGCCCCACGCATCGCTGAACCACCATTCGTCGTCGATGCGGTAGAGTTCGCCGTGACGACCACGGGGCCACGCCCGGTCGAGGAATTCGTTGCCCACTGGTTCGACCTCCTCGCGCAGCAGTGGACCATAGGCATTGACGAAGTAGCGGACGAACTCGTTCTCGTTCACCGTATCGCCCAGCAGGTACAGCCAGTAGCGGGTGAGCCGGTTATGGTAACGGGCTCCGCCATCGGCATCGTTGTCGTAGGTGGTTTTCGTGTGATCGCGGAAGGCGCGGTCGTGCGGCAGCTTGATCTTGCTTCGACTCAGGTCGCCGCTGCGCGTCCATGGGCTGCCTGCGCCCCGGATCTCGCAGGCGTAGGCGACCTCGCGTTCGTCGTGGATATACGTGCAGTTGAAGTAATGGTTTGATAGCCGGGGAAAGCGGAATTCGTACTTGGGCGTGTTGCCATTGCCGATTGCACCGTAATCGTAGGCGGAGATGATGTAGCGCGCCACGCGCAGGTCGCGGGGCACCGCGCGATCATCGACCACAAACATTGCCGGCCAGTCCGCGCCGCGCCGGGGGATGCGTGTGTTGACGCCGTCCGCGCCGCTGGCTTCCACGTAAAACTGCGCCACCTGACCGTTGGCACGATACTCAGAAAGGGTGGCGGTGTAGATGCCATCGCCGGCGATCTCATCACCGTCCGTGCCATCGTCAACCATCGGCTTGGACTGCCAAGGCCGGTTGCCGGCCTCGCTGTCGGGCCGGTGAAATAAGTTGACCGCTCCCGGGGGCAGCTTGGTCGTGCTGGTGATCTTCACGGTGACTTTCACCGTGTCCTTGCTGCGGGGCA
>RFSE01000225.1 GCA_009924135.1 Pseudomonadota bacterium
TTTCAGTTTTCAGTATTCAGTTTTCAGTGGAGATGAGCCTTCCCCGCTCATCTGAACACTGAACACTGAACACTGATTACTGAACACTTGTCTTCACCTGCGGGAAAACCTGATACAGCAGCAGGTAAATAACGACGCCGGTCACGGAGACATACAGCCAGATTGGCAGGGTCCAGCGGGCGATGGTCTTGTGGGCGGGGAAGTTTTCCTTCACGGCGCGGCTCACGGTCATCAGCACGAGCGGTACGATGGCGACGGCCCCAATCAGGTGCGTGACGAGGATGGTCAGGTAGATCGGGCGGAACCACTCGGGGTTCACGAACCGCGTGTGCGCCGCGCCCTGCATCCGCTGCATCTGGAAGTGGTAGTAGAGGTAGCAGCAGAGGAAGAGGGTCGAGGTCAGGAGCGCGCCGCACATGGTCTTGGCGTGGGCTTCGCGGTTCCCGGCGCGGATGAACTTCCAGCCCAGCAGCAGGAGCACGGTGCTCGTGCCGTTCAGGCAGGCGTTGACGAGGGGCAGGTCGGTGTACGTCATTTGTCCGGCTCCATCAGTAGCGTGTTCACGGCCTCAAGCAAGCGGGGTTTGACGCCTTTCTCCCAGGAACTGTTCTCCCGGCTGGCCCCGGCGGCCACTTCCTCTTCGGTGAGCACGTTGTCGAGACTCTCGAAGACCGCGCGGAGGCGGCCTTGTTTGTCCACCACGACGAAGATGGTCGAGTGGATGAAGAGGTCATCCGGCGAGCTGCGTTTGGCCTCCTCCTTGTCGAGGACGGTGAGCTTGAGGCTGTTCACGGCAAGCTTCACGAGGTCGGCCTTGGGGCCGGTGAGGAAGTGCCATCGCTTCGGGTCGGCTCCGAAGCGCTCCGCGTAGGTGGCCAGGGCGCGCGGGGTATCGTGCGCGGGGTCGGTGGTGAGGGAGACGAGCTTGACCGGCGCGTTCGTGGGCAACGCGGCCTGCAGCTCGCTCATGCGCTTCGTCATCGTGGCACAGGGGCCCGGGCAGCGGCTGAAAATGATGTCGGCCACCCAGACCTGACCGCGCAGGGCGGCCAGCGTGACCGGGCGGTCGAGCTGGTTGGTGAGGGTGAAGTCGGCGACCTGGGAGATGATCATCAACGACTTCGCCGGAGCGTGCAGCCGTTCGCGCACGAACGCCCCGAAGATCGCCAGCACGACGAAGGCAATGCCGCCCCAGACCACCCATTCGACGGCCCGGGACTGGGCCTGACGGGATTCGGATTCAGGGATGGGAGTGGACACAAAAAAGGGCGCGCGCTTGACGCGCGAGCCCGGTGAAAGGGCAGGGCGGTTATTCGAGGTCCACCTTCGGAGCGCCGGCCTTGACGGTCTTCTCGGCGAACCACTTGTCGTAGTCCTCAGGGGAGTCCACGACGAACTGCGCGTTCATCGAGGCGTGGCCGTTGCCGCAGAGCTGGGCGCAGGTGATGTTGAACTTGCCCACCTTGGTCGGCGTGAAGTGAATCGGGATGCTCATGCCGGGGATGCAGTCCTGTGTCATGCGCATGGCCGTGACCTTGAAGGAGTGGATGACGTCCTTGGAGGTCAGGTGGATGATGACCGGCTTGAAGGTGTCACGACCATCGACCTTGATGGGGATGAGGGGCACGTGAATGTCCTTGGGCGGCGAGCTGGCGTCATCCTTGCCGGCGGGGTCCTTGTCGTCGTAGCCCATGGGGTTCTTGTCGGAGATGAGCTTCATCTCCTGCTTGCCGAAGACGCCGTCCTTGCCGGGATAGCGGGCCTGCCAGGAGAACTGCTCGGCGGTCACCCGCATGACCGTGGCGTCCTTGTCGGCGGGATACTTCTCGACCGCCTTGGCCCACAGGGGGATGGCGAAGGCCAGCAGCAGGATGGCTTCGATCACCACGACGGCAATTTCGGCATACTGCGAGAAGGTACCCTTGGCCCCCACATAATCGGCCTTGGGGTTCGCGCTCTGGCGGAACTTGAACAAGGTGAAGAGGAAGTAGCCAAACCAGCCGACAAACAAGACGGCCATCAGGACGTGTACCAGGAAGATGAAGTGGTCAACGTCCTTGCCGTGCTCGGAGGCGAGGATGGGCATGAAGCCCTGCTTGAGCTGTTCGAGGAAAGTAGGATTCGGTTGCATGGATCAGGCTTTCGAGGTTTCGAGAGGGGAAAGAGTTTCGGAGGGAATGGGCAACGGATGGGTGGCTTCGCGACGGATGATGAATACGAAGAAGGCGGCGATGGCGAAGAGCACCGCGCCAACGACGCCGAGGAGCGCCATGATGCCGGCGTTCATGCCTTCGGCCAGCTTGGAATCGGACTTGCCGAAGCAGGCGGCGCAGGCGGACACATCAGACGCGCTCACCACGAGCAGGGCCAGGGCGGCGAAGGTGACGAGGACGAGGCGGCGGTTCACAGGTAGCTGATGTTCTTGAGTTTCTTCAGGAAATAGATGCCGTAGGCGACGAGGGTCACCCCGGCGACCCCGGAGCCGATGCCCAGCCACATGTCCATCGCCGCCTTGGTGTCAGTGTAGCGGCTCAGTTCATACCAACTGAACCAGGCCGACAGCAGGACCGAGGCGGTGACGAAGACCACGTGGAAGGCTTTAAGCGACATGGTTCAAGCGGGTTTGCCACCGATCATCGTCTGGAAGGGTTGGTCGTGCATGGCCCAGATGGTCAGCGCCATGAGGCCGATCAGGAAGAACACGGTGCAGAGGAGCACGCCATAGATCATCTTGCGTTCATCCGAAAGGTGCATGAACACGCCGGCGACGAAGCCTGCCTTCACCGAGGCAATGAGCAGGGCCACGGCGATGGTGATCGCCACGCTCGGGATGTGAACATAGTACATCAAAACGGTGAGCACGGTGCCCCCGAAGAGGATGCCACCAACCATCAAATACTTCTTAATGGTCTTCTGGATGTACTCCGGCGAGTTGTGGTCGTCGTGCCCGTGGTCGTGCGCGCAGGCTTCGCCGGGGCCGTGGGAATGGGAGTGGTCGTGGCTCATGGTAGGTTCAGAGGAGATAAATGATCGGGAAAAGGAAAATCCAGACAAGGTCAACGAAGTGCCAGAAGAGGCCGCCCACTTCGATGCGGTTGGTGAACTGCTCGGGGGCTTTCTTCCACCACTTGTCCACGGTGAACAGGAAGTAGGCCAGCACGAGCGCGCCGCCGAGCACGTGCAAGCCGTGGAGCGCGGTGATGGTGAAGTAGATCGCGAAGAAGGTGCTGTGCGCCGGCACGTAGGCCGAGAGGCGCTGCACGTCGCTGAGTTTTACCTCAATTTCGTGCGGATGTTCATGGGAACCCTTGGGAGGATCCGCGGTGAACTTGATCGTCTCCTGCTTGGCGGCGAGCAGCTTCTTGAGGTTGGTGCAGAGGGGATTGCCTGCGATGTGGCCGACCAGCTGGATTTGCGCGGGGTCGTATTTGGCGTTGGTGTTGTGCAGGTGGAACCGATCCACGAAGAGTTCGCGAACTTCTTCAGGGCCTTTTTCACCGTAGGCGGCCTTGAAATACTTCTCGGCGGTGGCGTCGTCCTTGAACCACACGTCGTAGTGGGTGAACTTGACGTAGTATTCGTAGCTCTTGACGCTCAAGAATCCCAGGGCGCAGAGGATCGTTATCGCCATGTAAAACTTGAACTTGCCGGGGTTCCCCAGCTTCAGATTCGCCCAGGCCATCACCACGGTCACGGAGGAGGCGATGAGGACGAAGGTGTTGAAGGTGCCGATGGGAATGCTCAGCATCCCGTGCGGCCACAGGTCCGCTCCCACCCGCAGCAGGATGTAGGAGGAGAACAGGCCGCCGAAGAGCATGACTTCCGAGGCGAGGAAGAGCCAGATGCCGAGCTTCGCGTTGTAAAGCCCCGTGTCGGGCCGGGGTTTGACTGTGTATGGGATTTCCATTTTAGGGGATGGATTTGGGGGATGGGGGATTGGGTCTGGCGTCTGGGGAGATTACTTCGCGGGCTTGGCGTCCGGCTGGTTCTGCGGGATGAAGTCGCTCGATGCACCGGGCACGCTGTACTCGTAGGGTCCGCGGTACACGACGATTTCCTTGGTGAAGTTGCCGTGCGGCGGCGGGGTGGGCGTCTGCCAGTCCAGCGTGGTGGCCTGCCAGGGATTGTCGGACTCGACCGGCTTGCCGTTGAACATGGACATGAAGACGTTGATGATGAACGGGATCTGCGCGACCAGCAGCAGCAGCGCCGCGTGCGTGATGAAGACGTTCAGGTGGATGACCGTATTGGTGAGCGCGGTCACGATACCTTCGTTGGCGGGGTTCGCCAACGCGTAGGTGGCACCACCGTCCGACATGCGGCGGCTCATGCCGTAGAGGCCCTGGAAGAACATCGGCATGAAGACGAGGTTCATGCCCGCGAGCGAGAGCCAGAAGTGGATCTTGCCCAGCGTTTCGTTCATGTAGCGTCCGGTCATTTTGGGATACCAGAAGTAAACGCCGGCAAAGAGGGCAAAGATCGTTCCCGGTGCGACGACGTAGTGGAAGTGCGCGATGACGTAGTAGGAGTCATGCAGGTGCAAGTCGCTGAAGTTGAAGCCCAGCGGCAGGCCCGTCAGACCGCCGATGCCGAACATCGGGAGGAAGGCCAGGGCGAACAACATGGGGGTGTTGAAGCGGATGGAGCCACCCCACAGGGACATGAAGAGACACGTCAAAATAATGACGGACGGGATCGAGATGATCATCGTCGTGGTCTGGAAGAAGGTCGAAATCTTCGTGCCCATGCCGGTCAGGTACATGTGGTGCGCCCACACGATGAAGCTGATGAAACCGACGGCCAGCACGGAATAAACGAGCGACTTGTAGCCCCAGAGCGGCTTGCGGGTGTTGCAGGCGATGATTTCAGAGATGACACCCATCGCCGGCAGGATGAGCACGTAAACCTCGGGATGACCGAGGAACCAGAACAGATGCTGCCAGAGCAACGGGCTGCCGCCACCGGAAACATCCAGAGGCTTGCCCGAGACGATCAGGCCGGTGGGCAGGAAGAAGCTGGAGCCAAACACCTTGTCCACCAACTGGAGGATGCCGGCAGCTTCCAGCGGAGGGAATGCCAGGAGCAGAATGAACGCCGTGACGAACTGCGCCCAGACAAAGAACGGCATCCGCATCCAGGTCATGCCCGGCGCGCGGAGCTGGATGACGGTGGCGATGAAGTTCACCGCGCCCAGCAGGGACGACGTGATGAGGAGCACCATGCCGATCAACCAGAAAGTCTGCCCTTGCGTGGGAATGATCGTGGCCAAGGGGGAGTAGGAGGTCCAGCCGCCCGCCGCCGCACCGCCAGGGATGAAGAAGCTGACAAACATCACCACGCCGCCCGCCGCGAAGCACTGGTAGCTCGCCATGTTGATGCGGGGGAAGGCCATGTCCACGGCACCGATTTGCAGGGGCACCACGTAGTTGCCGAAGGCGGCGAAAGCCAGCGGAACGACCGCCAAGAACACCATGATCGTGCCGTGCATCGCGCCAAAAGCGTTATAAAGGTCCGGCGACATGACGCCTCCCTTGGCCACGTCACCCAACAGGTGTTCGAGGAGCGGGCCGACGATGGGGACGGGCAGGCCCGGCTTGGCAATCTGCCAGCGCATGCACATCATCAGGAGGAAGCCGAAGAACAGGAAGGCCAGCGCAGTGAAACCGTACTGGATGCCGATGACCTTGTGGTCGGACGAGAAAACGTACGAACGGAGGAAGCCGGGATCGTGATGATGCTCGTGGCTGTGCGCCTCTTGCGAGTGGGTCTGTGTCGTTGCCTGCATAAATTATTTTTGTTCTGCGGTTACCTGCGTCCCGCGCAGAAGCTGTTCTGTCTAGCGACGCGGGATTGAATGTCAATTACGGACTGTACTGCTTCGTCATTATTGCCCGCTCAAAACCATTTTTTGCTCACCGCTTGTCAAACACCATCAGCCCGAGGAGCAGCGGCAGATAAAGGATCGAGGCAAAAAACAGCCGGCGCGCGCTCAAGCGGTCCATCTGACGGGCAAATTTCAGCGCGAACCAGAGAAAAACCAGGCCCAGCGTGAGGGCCCCAAAGAAATACAGCGCGCCGGACACCTGGAAAATAAACGGGCTGAGGCTCACTGGCAGCAGGCCGAGCGTGTGGCTCACTGCCGAGCGCCCGGTGCGGGTGCCATCGCGGTCCACCAGCGGCAGCATCACGAAACCGCCGCGCGCGTAGTCCTCGCGATACATCCAGGCAATGGCCAGGAAGTGGGGGAGCTGCCAGAAAAACAGGATGGCGAAGAGCACCCAACCTTCGATGGACAGGTCGCCCCGGGCGGCCGTCCAGCCCATCAACGGCGGCAGCGCGCCGGGAATCGCTCCGATGGCCGTGTTCAGCTCGGTTTTGCGCTTCAGCGGGGTGTAGATGAAGAGGTAGCTGATCAGAGTCACCGCGCCGAGCACGGCGGTCAGAAGGTTGGCCCCGAACGCGAGCCAGAGCAGTCCGGCGACTGAAATCACGCCGCCCAGCACCACCACGGTCTGCGGCTGGATCAGCCCCGCCGGCAGCGGCCGGTCTTCCGTGCGTTCCATCAAGGCGTCGAAGTCCCGTTCCAGATACTGGTTGAGCGCCGCCGCCCCGCACGCCAGCAGTCCGGTGCCGAACAGGGTGTTGAACAACAGCAGCCAGTTCATGCCGCCGCGCTGGCCGAGGTAAAAACCGACCAACGTGGTCAGCAGCACCAGGCTCGTGAGCCGGGCCTTGAACAACTCCCGCAGCACGCCGGAGCGCGCCGGAGCGGCGCTGGCGTTTTCGGTTGTCGGTTGGACGGCGTCTTTCACCAAAACAGAGGAGGATTAAGCGTTGGTTTTCGTTGCAGAGCAAGCGCGAAGGCGGTCCGTTTGAATCTTAATCCCGCGCTTAATCTTCATCATAATCCTGTCCCGGATTCATGTCCTCACGCCGCCTGCGGAGCGACCGATGCCGGCCGGCCGGCCACCCCGGCTGGTGCGGATGATTTAAAAACGGTGCTCGCGAGCAACGTCAGCAGCGCTCCCGTCACCAGACTGGTCGCCCCCACTACGACGTGCAGGGTGGCGATGTCGGCCGCCTTGTTGCTGAGAACGGTCCAGATGCCCAGTCCGAACTGGACACAAATGAGGACGAACCATCCCGTCGCCACGCGGGCCAGCAGATGCGTTGCGCCCAGCGTGCGACGCAATTTAAGCAGGCAACCCAGTACATGACCGAACACGATCAAGGCTCCCAGCCGGTGGGTCATGTGCAGGTAAATCTGGCCGGCGGTGATGGGCTTGAAGTCGCGGGCATCAAGGCGGGCGTGATTGTAGGTTTCCAGCGAGGCCTTGTCCGTGGCGGGCCAGATTTTGCCGTGGGCCAGCGGAAAATCCGGTACTGCGAGACCGGCGTGCTGATGCCGCATGGACGCCCCCAGCGCCAATTGACCCAGAATCAGCAGGGTGGTGATGAACAGAAACTTCCGTACCGGAGCGGGAACGGTAATGCTTTGCGCCGCTATTTTTGCGTGCTGCCACCACCCGCTCAGGACCAGCGCCAGGCAGCACAGCAGCATCAGAAAACATTGCGCCAGCGTGCCGTGGAAGATGCCCAGCTCATCTTTGAGGGCCGTTACCCGCAGCCCGCCAAGGACGCCTTGCACGAGCACGACGCTGAAGGCGATGGCTGCCCACCAGCGCAGCGGACGTTCGTCAGTGCGCACCCGGGTGAGGCTGTAGACGATCACCACCAACGCCACGCCGGCCAAAGCGACGAACATGGGCTGTGTCCGCACGCCCATCAGTCCGAGCGTGAGAATGATCCAGCCCAGCCCGATTTTTCGCAGTGTGCCGTTCGTCTCGCGCACCCAAATCCACCCGGACAAAATGGCCGTGAGCAGGCCCACCGCCGAGGCCACGAGCCGGTGCGTGTGCTCGTAGAAAATCCCGCCGACCCATTGCGAGACGGGGAAAAAGAACATGTTGTAGCCGTAGGAAGTCGGCCAGTCGGGGACGGCCATGCCCGCGCCGTGGCTGGTCACCAGCCCGCCAATGCCGATGAGCGCAAGCGTCGCCAACGCGGTGAGCAGGGCTAGTCGGTGGAGCCAGGGGGTTGCAACAGGTTGCGACATGGGGTGATTGATAAACTGTTGGGACGGGGTTTCAAGGCGCGTGGGACGATTTCATCCCCGCTGATTGCGCTCACGCCAAGGGTTAATCCAGGAGACACCTGAAAAAGCATTCAGCCGCCGTGGCCTTACGGCCGCGGCGGCTGAGGCTTGGAGAATCGGATTACTTCACTTCGAGCGTGGCGTCAGCCTTCGCGCTGCCCTTGACTTCCACGTCCACCTCGACCTTGCCGGCCTTGCGGTGTTCGACGACGAGCTTGTACTTGCCGTCCGGCACGCCGGTGATCTTGTAGGTGCCATCTTTGCCGCTGACGGCATGGAACGGGGTCTCGAACACGCTCACGTAGGAGAACATCCACGGATGCACGTCGCACTTGAAGCGGAGGAACTTCTCGGCCTTGGGGAATGCGAACTCAAGCGGGGCGCTGCCGGGCAACTGGGCCTTGTTCGATTCCTTGTTGCCGTCCGCCGTGGGGGTCGGATGCACGTTGTGCATGGCGGGGTCGGAGTTCAGCACCTTGATGGTCTGATTCACGGTGGCGGAATTGATGTAGGGCGTGTATTCGCAGCCCTTCTGGTCGATGACGACGGGGCCGCCCGCTGCGCCGCCCTTGGCACCTTCAAGGTAAACCACCGCGTCCGCGAGGCCGCCACCGGCGTCCACGGTGTAGAAGCGGGTCATGGCCTTGCTGCCATGGAGCTTGCCGCAGGTGGGGTCCATCGGGATTTCCTTCTCCGG
>RFSE01000226.1 GCA_009924135.1 Pseudomonadota bacterium
GCGGGTGAGGGGTGACCGGGGCAATTTGCATGGGCATCCCCCACTCCACCAGCTACTTGCCGCTGCTGGCAACTTTCCAACTGCTTTTTCTAAGTTGATTGAAGACAGCCGAAGATTCTCCCTCTCCCAGCGGGAGAGGGCCGGGGTGAGGGTGAACGGCTACGCAAGCCACAACTCGCCCCCATTTTACCAAACTATTCCCGCAGTTGGTATAACACCCTACGTTCCGGCACCGGGTGGCACTTCAAGCCGCACCGTCGGGACGCCGTCCACGAGTTCCAGGCACGTGATCATCACGCTTCCGCCTTCGCTCACGTTTGCGTCGAAGAGCGCCCGCGCCAGCGGGTTGATCAGCCACGCTTCGAGATGGTTGCCCACCCCGCGCCCGCCGTTGCTCAGGTCGCGCAGGCAGTGCTCGCGCAGCACGCCGTGCACCGCCTCGGCCAGCGTCACCTTGATCCGCTGCTTGTCTGCCAGGCGCGCGAGTATCCCCGCCACTATCTTGTCGAAAATCTGGGTCGCAATGTCCGGCCGGATGAAATCAAAGACCACGATGTTCTCGCCGATGCGGTTGAGGATTTCCGGGCGGTTGAGCTGCAGCTTGAAGTAGTGCGCGATCTGCTCGCGCACCTTCGATTCGACCTGCGGATAAGCCTCATCCGGTTGCACGTTCAACACCCGCCGCCCCTCTTCGTCGTGTTTGTAGATGCCCAGGTTCGAGGTGAAGATGATCACGGATTCGCTGAAGTAAACCCGCTCGCCGCGCCCGCTGGTCAGCACGCCGTCATCGAGGATTTGCAGGAACTTGTCGAGGATGCGCGGGTGCGCCTTCTCGATCTCGTCGAATAGCACGACCGAAAAGGGTTTCTCCCGGATGGCATTGGTCAGTTCGCCGCCCATGTCCGAACCGATGTAACCGGGCGGCGCACCAATGAGCCGCTGGTCCGCGTGCTCGGCTGAAAACTCCGACATGTCGAACCGGATGTAGGCCCGTTCGTCGCCGAAGAGCAGCTCGGTGAGGGTCTTGGCCAGCTCGGTCTTGCCCGTGCCCGTGGGCCCGGCGAGGAACATCACGCCGCGCGGCTTGCCGCCGGAACGCGAGCCCTGCGAACCGGAAAGGCCGGTGACGGCCCGCTTGATGATGTCGAGCGACTTGGTCACGGCCGCCTGCTGGCCTTTCACGCGCCGGCGGATGAAGTCGCCAGCGTTCGCGATTTTCTTCCGGTCCAGCCGTTTCCACGGGTCCTCCGTGACGCCGAGCTTGTAACGCCGCACGGCCTCGCCGATGTCCTCGAACTTGAGCTGCTCCCGCCGGCAAAGCTGCGTGATGGCGATGAGGTCCGTAAGCACCATGCCCTCGGTCTGCTCGATGAACACATCGTGCAAATCCTCGCGCCGCTGCTCGGTCGCCTCGCTGAAGCCGGGCAGGCTGGGCGTGATCTGCGTGATGAGCGCGCGCCGGATGACGTGGTCCGGGCGCGGGATGGTCACGGCGCGCAGCCGCGGGTTGTTGAGCACCAGCCAGTCGGGCAGGTCGTTCTCCTTGTCGCACAGCCAGAAGACGGAGTTGAACTGTGCCAGGGAGTTGGCCGGCGTAATGTGCGGCTGCGCGGCGTGGCACTGCACCAGCGCCTTGCTGAAGAACTCGTGCTCGCCCGAGTCCAGGGCGTCCACACGCTTCACGTAGCGCGAGGCGAAGTCCAGGAAGACGGCGACGAAATGATCCTTGTGCGCGACAATGCGGTCGAGGGTTTCAAGGGCCTTCGGCAGGCTGCTCTTCGCCCGCCCGGTGTTGTCAAAGGACAGCTTGAAAGTGTCCGTGAAGAACTTGCGGGTCACATCGGCAAACTCGCCGCGCGGGGTGATCACTCCAAAGCCCTCGATGGCATTGAACTCGAGGAAGAACTGGTAGCCGCGCAGCTTGAGCGTCTCGGTCACGTAGTTCGTGAGCGCGAGGGGGACGTATTTGGGCGGCTGGGCCGGCTGGGCGGGCTGCTCCGGCTGGCCGTCTTTCGCCGGTAACGCCTCCTTCGCCGGTTGGGCCGCTTCCAGCAACAGCGGGTAGCGGTCCCGGATGTTGCCCGAGAGGATGAACTGCGATTTGACCGGCAGGAACCGGATCACGTCCTTCGTCCAGCGCGGCGTGGCGACATCGGCGAGAAACTCGGCTTCGGTGGGCATGCGCAGAAGGAAGCTGCCAGAACCGGCTCGGCGCGGCAACGAAACACCTGTCGTAGTAGTAGTCGTTCGCCGTGTCAGTTTCCGGGATACGAGGGGCGAAGCGGGTATCAACGCTACAAAAAAAAGCGGGGGCAACCCTTTCGGATGACCCCCATCGCCCGATGCGAGAAGTTGTTGTAGCTTACGAGCGTGCCGCTCATTGTCAACAAGGAAATGGGCAACAAAGCAATCGTTTATATTGACGGATTCAACTGGTATCACGCCATTTTCAAACACCACCCTGAATGGAAATGGCTGAACATTCAGACCTTTTTTGAGGTTCTACGCCCCCACGAGACGGTGGTATCCATCAAATTCTTCTCTGCGATCGTTGACGGACATCGCAAAGGCGCAAGTGACGCAAGAGACAGGCACGAGAAATACATCAAAGCGTTAAAATCGTTGCCCAAGGTCAAAGTCATTCTCGGCAAATTTCAGGATAGGGAAGTTACTTGTCGCGCGGTGTGTGGCAGGAAATACCTCGTGCCAGAAGAGAAGAAAACCGACGTCAACAACGCCGTCGAAATCATGGCGGATGCCGTGGACGACAAGTGTGACTTGGCAATTCTGATTTCCGGTGATTCAGACGTCCAACCTCCGGTTCAGTGGGTCAGGCGGCGCTATCCTCAAAAAAGCGTTTTGGTTTACATCCCGGCATTGCCGCAAGAGCGGGACGATCGGCGTTTGGACTACTACACCAGCATCGGGGTGCAATGTAAATTCCTGCCGCTCGAATCCCTGGTCCGTCATCAATTGCCGGAAACGATTAGGCTACCCGACGGCGAAACAATTTGCCGGCCTTCGATTTGGAGCAGGTCAGGTTAGAACATTGCGCCCGCCGGACTTTACGCTCGCGCTCCGGCTGCCTACGCTGCTGCCGCATGACGGAACCGCAGTTCCACGCCCGCCGCGCCACGCTGGATGATTTGCCGGCGCTGCGACCGCTTTGGGAGGCCGAGCGGCTCGACGCCGCGGCGCTCGAGAAACGGCTGAAGGAATTTCAAGTCGCCTGCAATGCCGAAGGTGAGATCGTCGGTACGGTGGCCCTCCAACTGGTACAGCAGCAGGGCCTGCTGCACAGCGAGGCCTACGCGGACTTCTCCGTGGCCGACACGTTGCGCCATCTGCTGTGGGAACGCATCCGCACCGTGGGCCGCAATCACTCCCTGGCCCGCGTGTGGACCCGCGAGACTTCCCAGGTCTGGCGCACCATCGGCTTCGATCCGCCGGACGCGGAACAGCTCGCCCGGTTCCCGGCGGACTTCGGCGCGGCGGATGCCGGGCCGCTCTACACCATCAAGGTGCGCGACGACCCGTTCGCGGACATGACTCCGGCGCAGGAGGAAGCGCTGCTGAAGCAGCATTTGCGGGCCGGCTCCGAGAAGATGCGGCGGCAGGCGCGCCTGGTGCGGATCTTCGCCATCGCCGCCGGGATCATCATGGCGGTGATCCTGGGCATCTGCGGCCGTTACCTCTGGCGCTACCGGGGCCGGCAGCAACGGCGGGGCTTCGACCGCTGACCCCGGTCACTTCCGGAGCAGCGCGCGCGCGCGGGCCAGCGAGGATTCCATGTCGGCACAAACATTGTCGCGCCCGACGGCGTCGAGGAAACCCGCGTTGTCGAGGGCGAAGAGCGGCTGGGTGTGCGGGCCGCAGAGGATGAGGTGCTTGCCCTTCTTGCGCAGTTTCTCGTGCATGTCCTCCAGCGCGTTGATGCCCGTAGCATCAATCGCCACCACTTCGCGCAACCGCAGGATGAGCACCTCGGGCAGTTGCTGGGCGGACATCAACGCGGTCTCCAGTTTGTCCGCCGCACCGAAGAAGAATGCGCCGAAGAGCCGGTAAACCATCACACCCCCCGGCACCTCGCGGCCGGCCTGCGACTGTGCCTTCAACTCCTCATCCGACAGCTCGAAGGTCGCGTCCACCTTGGTCTGTTCCGCCATGCGCTTGATGAACATGAGCGCGGACAGCAGGACGCCGAATTCGACCGCCACCGCCAGGTCGATGAGGATCGTGAGTCCGAAGGCGGTGAGAAACACCGAGGCATCGCTCTTGGGCCACTTGCGCAGCCGCGCGAAGTGGTGCCACTCGCCCATGTTAAGGGCCACGTTCACCAGCACGGCGCTCAGGACCGCGAGCGGGATGTGCCGTGCCAGCGGCGCGGCGACGCAAAGGATCAGCAGCAACACCACCGCGTGAATCAACCCGGCCACCGGCGTGCGCGCACCGTTCTTCACGTTCGTGGCCGTACGGGCCATGGCCCCGGTGGCGGCGATGCCACCCAGGAGCGGGCTGGCCAGGTTGGCAATGCCCTGGGCGACCAGTTCCTGGTTCGAATCGTGCCGGTCTTCGACCATGCCATCCGCCACCACGGCGCAGAGCAGGGATTCGATGGCCGCCAGCAGGGCGATGGTGAGCGCGGGGCGGACGAGGTTGGGCAGTTCCAGCCAGTGAATCTCCGGCCACGTGAACGCGGGCAGACCTTGCGGAATGCCCCCGAACTTCGTGCCGATGGTTGCCACGCCCCACGCCGTGTCCCCATGGAATCCCATCACCAACACCGTGCCCGCCAGCAGCGCCACGATGGAACCGGGCACCACACGGGCCAGCCGCGCCGGCCAGTAACGGACGACGAGAAATGACCCCGCCGCCAGGGCAAGAGTGGCCGCATGGGTGGTGCCAAGATGCCGCCCCAGGAACACCACCTTCTTGAAGAACTCGGCCGGCACCTCGCCGTCCGCCGCCGGGATTTGCAACCCGAGAAAGTCCTTCACCTGCGTGCTCAGGATCACGACCGCGATGCCGCTGGTAAAACCCATCGTCACCGGAAACGGGATGAACTTGATCATCGTGCCCAGCTTCGCCCAGCCCATCACGACGAGCATCACGCCTGCCATCATCGTGCAAATGGCCGCATTGGCCGCCCCGTATTGCTGGTGGATGCCGTAGAGAATGGTGATGAACGCGCCGGTCGGCCCGCCGATGCAGACCTTCGTACCGCCGAGCGCGGAGATGAGGAAGCCCGCGACGACCGCCGTGTAAATCCCCGCCGCCGGAGTAACGCCCGAGGCAATGCCGAAGGCCATCGCCAAGGGCAACGCCACGATGCCCACGGTCAACCCGGCCACCACGTCCGCGCGCAGCTCAGCCCGCGAATAGTTCCACAATGCATCAATCAACCGGGGACGGAACGCCAGCTTCACGTTCATGGCGTGGATTCTCACCCGCGCCCGGATGAACGCAAGGGGAGAGATTGGACCGTCCCTGAAACCAATTCCTGGAATACTCCGACCGAGTCTCCTCAGCCCACCTCGACCACGGCAAGTTGCATCATTGCCATGCAACTGCGGCCGTGGACGTCCGATGGCGTTATGGAGTGCGGTGACTGGTCATGCCAACTCTCATAGAGATCCGGTACCTTACCTCCGTTGCACGCCTTCCCCCTCACCCCGGCCCTCTCCCCACGGGAGAGGGAGCCACGCCGCCCGCGTCCGAGCTGCCGAACTGGTAGTGACTTCGAGGGCTGACTGACTTTTCCCCTCTCCCCAGGGGCCGGGGTGGGGGAAGGAAGCGTGCCACAACCGCTGCCTACCGATTCTCATTGGGACATAGCCAATGATGCATCAGCCACGGACGGAACACGGATGGGAACAAGGTGAGCACCCGCTTCGGCAAAGTTGCAGACCCTCACCAAACAGTACGGCTCAAGCAGCGGTGAGAAGATGCCTGCGCTAAGTTGGCTCCGTGTTTCATCCGTAGCTCAACTGAATCGTCCCGGTTTGGCCGATGCCCCGGACGCCACGAAACCCCGGCGGCGCGGGCTTGCCTGCCCCGCCCTGCCGTCTAGTCTCGCGCCCGTGAAAATCCTCTTCATTGGCGATGTCGTCGGTTCGCCCGGACGGAAGGCCGTCACGGAACTCGTGCCCGTTCTCCGGGCGCGCCATCGCCTCGACGTGGTCATCGCCAACGGCGAGAACTCGGCGGGCGGCTCGGGCATCACGCCCGAGACGGCGGCGGACCTCTTCGCCGCAGGCGTGGACGTCATCACCAGCGGCGATCATCTCTGGGATCAGAAGGAAGTCTCCGTGCTGCTCACGAACGAGCCGCGCTTCGTGCGCCCGCTCAACTACCCGCCCGGCTCGCCCGGCCAGGGCAGCACGACGCACCGCCTGTCCGACGGCCGCCTGCTGGCCGTCATCAACCTGCAAGGCCGCACCTTCATGCCGCCGCTGGACAACCCGTTCATCCGCGTGCGCCCCGTGGTGGAGCAACTCCGCGAGCATACGCCCTTCATCTTCGTGGACATGCACGCCGAGGCGACCTCGGAAAAGATCGCCATCGCCCGGATGCTCGATGGCCAGGTCAGCGCCGTGGTGGGCACGCACACGCACGTGCAGACGGCGGACGAGCAGATCTTCCCCGGCGGCACGGCCTTCCTGTGCGACGCGGGCTTCACCGGGCCCCACGAGAGCTGCCTGGGCCGCGACATCCAGCCCATCATCGAGCGCTTCATCACGAGCCAGCCGCGCCGCTTCTCCGTGGCCCGCGACCGCGTGCTCCTGCAAGGCGTGATCATCGAACTGGATGACAAGACCGGGAAGGCGACGGCGATACAGAGGGTGTCTGAAAAAGTGCCATGATCGGACTATGAGCGAGGACCCTATCGAGGAGTTTTCCAGACTGGTTCACTTCCCACCAGAGAACGAACTTTCCAAAGCTTGGCGGGAGAGGAATGACGAACGGTTCGCAATGTTTGGCATGGACTTTGTTTCCGATGCAGTTGGAAGGTCCATATTTGAATCGGTTGTTTCACCATGCATTACGGATTTTATTGGAGTAAGAAAAGGTGTTTTCGCTAAACGGATAGATGAGGACATTTGCCACGTCCTCACCTTCAAGCAGGGCGCCAGAGCACCTGTTTACAGCCTAAGATTTGGGTGGGGCGTCTCACTTTCTTTCGTTCCACACAAATGGGATGACGGCTGTAAATTCCATCGGACTTTAAAATCTGCCCGCCGTGACCTGTTTGATTACGAACACAATCTGATCAAGGATGATCCTGCGACGAAATTCTTCGCCTACAACGAACTGGATATGATGCATGGTGAAGTGTGTTTTCGTGATGATCTCGTGAGGGCGTGGAAGAATCTTGAGCCGGTTATCCGAGCTTGGTTGGGGTCAATCACCAGCCTCGAAGGCGTCTTGAAACAAGCCCGGTTCCAAATGAACCATTACAATTGGGACAGTGCCAAACTTGTCTATGCCTTCACTCTCGCAAGAATGGGCCGATTGGAGGAAGGATTGATCGCCTTGGAGGAATTGAGAAAACTGGAACATCGGTTCTATTCCAGCGATGAATTGCCTAAAGCCTTTCGCAAAATTGCCAAGGGTAATCCCACAGTTTGAATGGCTTGCCCTTCCAACCCCCAATGCGGCTTTGGCAAACTCTTCCCGCACGCGTCGGCGTAGAAATCACAATGCGCCTCAGAAGGAAAAAAGCGCAGGCTCCTCTCATTAGCACCCGGCTTCAGCCGGGTGTCAGCGGCACGCGATGAGGCAAACCGTTTCAACGGTTTGCCCCCGGCACGACCGCGCAGCCGTCGCGGAAGCCGTTGAAACGGCTCCCGCTCCCTCCCGCCGCAACACCGGGCTGAAGCCCGGTGCCAATGATAGGTTCCAACCATTCGTCTCCTGCTGCTTTTTTGTGCCTTCTGTGCCTCTTTGTGGCTAACCTTTCCCCGTGGCCAAACCTTCCAAATCGCAGTGGGACTTCGGCGGTGAACTCTTCCCGACGGAAGCGGTACGCAAGGTGCTGTCTGTCTCGGAACTGACCGGGAACATCAAGCGGCTGCTGGAGAAACAGGTCGGGCAGGTCGCGGTCTCCGGCGAGATCACGAACCTCCGCGCGCAGTCCTCCGGGCACGTTTACTTCACGCTCAAGGACGCGGGCGCGCAGCTCGCCTGCGTGCTCTTCCGCAACACCTCCGTGCCACACCGCGCGCTGCTGCAGGACGGCCAGAAGGTCCTCCTCACCGGCGAGGTCACCGTCTATGAGGCGCGCGGGCAGTATCAACTGATCGTCAGCGCGGTGGAGTTGCAGGGCGTGGGCGCGTTGCAGGCGGCCTTCGAACGGCTCAAGGAGAAGCTCGCGGCGGAAGGCCTCTTCAAGCTCGAACGCAAGCGCAAGCTCCCGCGTTATCCGCAACGCATCGGCCTCGTCACGTCACCCACGGGTGCCGCCATCCGCGACGTCCTGCATGTGATCCAACGCCGCCAGCCCGGCCTCGAAATCATCTTCGTCCCCTGCCGCGTGCAGGGCGACGGCGCGGCGCGCGAAGTGGCCGAGGCCGTCCGCATGCTCAATGAATTCACAATTCGCAATCCGCAATTCGCAATTGATCTCATCTTGGTCACCCGCGGCGGCGGTTCGCTCGAAGACCTCTGGGCCTTCAACGAAGAGGTCGTCGCCCGTGCGATCTTCGCGTCGGCGGTGCCGGTCGTCTCGGCGGTCGGGCACGAGATCGATTTCACCATCGCGGACTTCGTCGCGGACCTGCGGGCGGCCACGCCCAGCGCGGCGGCGGAGCTGATCACCGAAGGCGCGTTCGCCAGCCGCGAGTTTGTGG
>RFSE01000227.1 GCA_009924135.1 Pseudomonadota bacterium
CGGCCCCCTCCTCACCGAGGACTACAAGATTCGCGAGATTCTCAAGAAGAAGCTCGAGTCCGCCTCCGTGCCGCGCATCGGCATTGAGCGCGCCGCCAACCGCTGCCGCATCACGATCCACACGGCCCGTCCCGGTGTGGTAATCGGCCGCAAAGGCGCCGAAATCGACAAGCTCAAGGAAGAATTGAGCAAGATGACCGGCAAGGACGTTTACGTGGACATTATCGAAGTGAAGTCCCCGGAGTCCGACGCCCAGCTTGTCGCCGAGAACATTGCGCTGCAGCTTGAGCGCCGCGTCTCGTTCCGCCGTGCGATGAAGAAGGCCGTGCAGACGGCCATGCAGATGGCGGGCGTGCAGGGCATTCGTGTCCGCTGCGCCGGCCGCCTCGGCGGCGCGGAAATTGCGCGCGTTGAAAAGTATCTGGAAGGCAGCGTGCCGCTCCATACCCTCCGCGCGAATATTGATTACGGGTTTGCCGAAGCCAAGACGGTGTACGGCAAGCTCGGAGTGAAGTGCTGGATTTGCAAGGATGAGCCGAAAGACAAGGATGCCAAGGCGGCACCGGCTCCGGCCCAGGCCAACGGTTAATAAACTTTCAGACCTAAAGACTCGTTATGGCGATGATGCCCGCAAGAGTGAAGTATCGCAAAATGCACCGGGGTGCACGTCGTGGCTTGGCCACGCGTGGCAACACCGTCGCGTTTGGCGAGTATGGCCTGATGGCGCTGGAGCGCTGCTGGCTGGACAACAAGGTCATTGAGGCCTGCCGGGTGGCGATTTCTCGTCACATGAAGCGCCGTGGCAAGATGTGGATCCGGGTCTTCCCCGACAAGTCCTTCACCAAGAAGCCGCTCGAAGTGCGAATGGGTACCGGCAAGGGCGGCGTCGAGGGTTGGGTCGCGGTGATCCGCCCGGCCAACGTATTGTTTGAAGTGGACGGCATTCCCGAGGTGATGGCCCGCGAGGCCATGCGCCTGGCGGCCACGAAAATGCCCATCAAGACGAAATTCATTGCGCGTCACGCGCACGCCTGATCATGAAATTTCCTGAACTAAAAGACATGACGGTGGCCGAGCTGGCCGCCAAGAGCCGCGATTTGCGGCAGGAGCTGTTCAACCTGCGGTTGCAGAAGGCAACCGCGCAACTGGAGAAACCCTCCCGTTTGCGCGTCCTCCGCAAGGACATCGCCCGCGTCGAGACCCGCATCACCCAGCTCCGCCTGCAAGCGCAACCCAAAGCCGCCTAAGCTATGTCCGAGACCGCGAACATCATTTCCCGCTCCCAACGCAAGGAACGTACCGGTGAGGTCGTTTCCAGCAAGATGCAGAAGACCATCGTCGTCAGCGTGAAGCGCCGCTTCCCGCACCCCCAATTCAAAAAGGTGGTGACGAGCTTCAAAAAATTCTACGCGCATGACGAAAAGTCCGAGGCGAAAGTCGGGGACATCGTGCGCATCGAGGAGACCCGTCCGCTCTCCAAGACCAAGCGCTGGCGCCTGGTTGAAATCGTCGAGCGCGCCCAGGAACAGGCGCAGGTAACCGCCTAACCGCCCCCCGACCATGCTTCAAATCCGCTCCATCCTTGACGTGGCCGACAACACCGGTGCCAAGCGCGCCGCGATGATCGGCGTGCAAGGCCGCAACCAGACCTATGCCCGCGTGGGCGAGGTCATCAAGTGCCACATCAAGGAAGCCGCCCCCGATGGCACCGTGAAAAAGGGCGAAGTCTGCGACGCGGTCGTCGTGCGCACCCGGCAGAGCATCCGCCGCGCGGATGGCTCCTACCTGCGCTTCGACCGCAACGCCATCGTCATCATTGATGCCGAGCGCAATCCCAAGGGGACGCGCATCTTCGGCCCCGTGGCCCGCGAGCTGCGCGACCTGAAGTTCATGAAAATCATTTCCTTGGCCCCGGAGGTAATCTAGTTATGCCCAGCAATTTACATGTGAAACGCGATGACGAAGTGGTCGTCATCACCGGCAAAGACAAGGGCAAGCGCGGCAAGATTACTTCCGTGCTCACCAAAAAGAACCGTGTCTTCATCGAGGGTGTGAACATCCAGAAGAAGCACGTCAAAAAGAACCAGCAGAACCCGAACGGGGCCATTTTGGAACGCGAAGGTTCCATCGATGCCTCGAATGTGATGCTCGCCGCCAAGTTTGACGCCCGTGCTGCGAAGCGCGGAACCGCCCAGCCGGAGAAAGCAGCCTGAAGCGTATGGAATCCCGCCTTTACAAGAAATACATCGAAGAAGTCCGGCCGGCGCTCAAGGAAAAGCGCCAGTACAAGAACCTCCATCAGGTGCCGAAGATGGAGAAGATCGTCATCAACATGGGCGTCAGCGCCTCGCTCGAGAAGAGCGCCATTGATGACGCCGCCAAGGACCTCACCGCCATCACGGGCCGCAAGCCGGTGATCGCCAAGGCCCGCAAGAGCGTCGCCAATTTCAAGCTCCGGCAGTTCCAGCCGTGCGCCTGCTTCGTCACGTTGCGCCGCGATGCGATGTACGAGTTCTTTGACCGGCTGGTCGCCACCGCGCTCCCGCGCATCCGTGACTTCCGCGGCATCAGCCCGCGCAAGTTTGACGGCCGGGGCAACTACTCCTTGGGCATTTCCGACCAGACCATTTTCCCGGAAATCGATCTGGACAAGATCAAGCGCCAGCAGGGCATGGACATCACCATCGTCACCTCGGCGCCGACCAACGACGAAGCCCGGGAGCTGCTCAAATTGATGGGCATGCCCTTCGCTGACAAATAACCTGATATTTTATGGCCAAGACCTCATGGTTGGAGCGCGACAAGCGCAAGCAGGCAACGGTGAAGAAGTACGCCGCCAAGCGGGCGGAGTTGAAGGCGAAGAAGGACTACGCCGGCCTCTCCCAGCTCCCGCGTGACGCCTCGCCGGTCCGCCTGGTCAACCGCTGCGCCGTCTCCGGACGCCGCCACGGTTTCATCCGCAAGTTTGGTGTTTCCCGTTTGACGTTCCGCGAGCTGGCGCTGTCCGGCATGATCCCTGGTGTCACGAAAGCGAGCTGGTAATATGAGCGACCCGATTTCTGATTTGTTGACCCGCATCCGCAACGCCGGTAACGCGTTGCTCCCCGGGCTTGAGATGCCGCACTCGAAGATGAAGGAGAGCATTGCTCTCATCCTCAAGCGCGAAGGCTACATCGCCGACGTCGCCGTGGAAGGCGAAGCCGCGAAGAAAAAAATCAAGCTCAAGCTCAAGTACATTGGGCGCAAGAGCGTCATTGACGGTCTCAAGCGTGTCAGCACGCCCGGTCTGCGCCGCTATGTTGCCTCGGACGAGATTCCGCGGGTTCGCAACGGCATGGGAACCGCCATTCTCTCCACGCCCGCTGGCGTCATGACCGGTCATGATGCGCGCCGCCAGAATGTTGGCGGCGAATTGCTCTGCTTCGTTTGGTAATTTTTTAAGTTTATGTCACGCATTGGCAAACAGCCCGTCGCGATTCCGGCCAAGGTCAAGGTCGAGGTCAAGGGTACGAACGTTTTTGTGGAAGGCCCGAAGGGCAAGCTCCAGCAGTCCATCCCCGGCCGCGTTACTGCCGCCGTGGAAAAGGACACGGTGGTTGTCTCCCGCTCGGGGGATGACGCCGAAGCCAAGGCTTTGCACGGCCTGACCCGCGCGCTGATCAACAACATGGTCAAGGGCGTGAGCGAAGGTTACGTCAAGAAGCTCGAGATTCACGGCGTCGGCTTCAAGGCCGCCGTCAAGGGCAAGCAGGTTGACCTCGCCCTCGGTTTCTCGCACCCAATCCTTTTCAACATCCCTGATCAGATCAAGGTTACGGTTGAGGAAAACACCAAGCTGACCATCGAAGGCCCTGACAAGCAGGTGGTGGGGCAGGTGGCCGCCGAGATTCGTGGTTACTATCCGCCGGAGCCCTACAAGGGCAAGGGCGTCCGCTACGCTGGCGAACACATCGTCCGCAAGGAAGGCAAGACCGTCCAATAACATTTTGAGGCTACGGCTGACACCGTGGTCCACCTGTAATGAAAACCGAAAAGAAACAACAGCTCCGCCAGCTCCGCATTTGGCGCATCCGCAAGAAGGTCGCCGGCACCGGCGAGCGTCCACGCATGAGCGTCCGCTTCACGGGCGAGCACATTTATGTGCAGTTCATCGACGATGCCAAAGGCGTGACCCTGGCCACCGCCTCCACCCGCGCCAAGGGACAGCCCGAACGCGAAACGCTGGGCGCCAACGTGAAGAGCGCGATTGTGATTGGCAAGGCTGCCGCCGAGGCCGCCAAGGCCAAGGGAATTACCGCCGTGATCTTTGACCGCCGCGGCGCACGTTATCATGGCAAGGTGAAAGCCCTCGCTGATGCCGCCCGCGAAGCTGGTCTGCAATTTTAACCGAACAGGAGATTTGACCCGTGTCTGAACCTACTACCAATTCACCCGAAGCCGCTCCCGACGCGGTGGCTCCCGTCGCCGCCGCTCCCGAGCAGCGGACCGAGCAGCGCGGCGATCGTGGCGGTCGCGGCGGCCGTGGCCCCGGACGCGGGGGTGGTCCCCGTCGCCGGAACGATTCCGACCAGAACAACGAGAACAGCGAGTTCTCGGAGAAGGTTCTGTTCATCAACCGCTCCGCCAAGGTCGTCAAGGGCGGCCGCCGCTTCAGCTTCAGCGCGCTGGTCGTGACCGGTGACCGCAAGGGCAAGATTGGCATCGGGCTCGGCAAGGCTGCCGAAGTCTCTGAAGCCATCAAGAAGGGTGGCGAGGCCTCCAAGCAGAACATGCTGGCCGTGTCCATTTCGGGTTCGACCATTCCGCACGATGCCTATTGCGCCTTTGACGGTGCGAAGGTCCTCCTCCGGCCCGCGTCGCCCGGTACCGGCCTCATCGCCGGCAAGACTGTCCGCGCCGTGCTCGAGACCGTCGGCATCAAGGACGTGCTGAGTAAGTCCCTCGGTTCCAAGAACGCGGCGAATGTCGCGAAGGCCACCATCTCGGCCCTGTTGAGCCTCCGGTTGCGTGAGGACGTGGCCAAGCGTCGCGGCGTTGAATTGCGGGCGCCCAAAGCGGCTGCCGCAGCCTGATCCACCTTAAATATTTCGAAACATGCGTCTCCACGATTTGAAGCCCCGTCCCGGTGCGAAACACCGGACCAAGCGCCTCGGCCAGGGCGAATCCAGCGGCCACGGCAAGACCTCCGGCCGCGGTGGCAAGGGCCAGTCCGCCCGCAGCGGTTCCTCCATCCGCCCGACCTTTGAAGGTGGCCAGATGCCGCTCTTCCGTCGTCTGCCCAAGCGCGGTTTCAACAACGCCCGCTTTGCGACGAACTACATCCCGGTGAACGTCGAAGCCTTGAATGCCTTCGATGACGGCACCCGGGTCGATGAAGCCGCCTTGCGCGTTGCCGGCCTGGTCAATGGCGGTTCCAGCGGTGGCGTCAAAATTTTGGGCGATGGCAAGCTGACCAAAAAACTCACTGTGGTGGCCAACGCGTTCAGCGCGGGTGCCCGCAAGCAGATTGAGACGCTTGGCGGAGTGTGCGAAGCTCCGGCTTCCAAGGCGGCGTAATCAACGCTGATCCGGCTCCATGCTCAAGAACATCCTCAATACTTTCGTCAACTGCTTCAAAATTCCGGAGCTGAAGGATAGGATTTTCTTCACCCTGTTTGTACTGGCCATTTGCCGGCTGGTTTCGATGTTGCCGTTGCCCAACCTCGACGGCCAGGCGTTGGCCGACTACTTCGAGAAGATGGCGTCGAAGGACGGCGGCGGACTGCTCGGGATGTACTCCATGTTTACGGGTGGTGCGCTGGAACGTTGCGCCATCGGTTCACTGGGCATCATGCCCTACATCAGCGCGACGATCATCATCCAGTTGCTGAGCGCGGTGATTCCGCAGTTGAGCAAGCTGGCGCGTGAAGAGGGTGGCCGGGCCAAGATCATTCAATATGGCCGTTATTTGACGGTTTTGCTTTGCCTGGGGCAGGGCATGGTCATGGCCATTGCGTGGGAGAATCCAGAGAAGATATTCTCGGGCTTTGCTGGTCAGTTGGTTGCCGACCCTGGCTGGGGCTATCGTTTGGAAACAACCCTCCTGCTCACCACGGGCACTCTGCTGATGATGTGGCTGGGTGAGCAGATCAGCGAACGGGGCATCGGTAACGGTGTTTCTCTTGTGATTACCGTCGGCATCTTGGCCCGTGTACCGCAGACCGTGCAGGCGCTCTATGAAATGTTCTTCCCGCCCGAGGGTGTGGAAGCAAAGTTTCACTACATGACCGCTTTTATTCTGGTCGGTCTCCTGTTGCTGGTAATTGCCGCAGTAATTGCGGTCACGCAGGCACAGCGTAAGATTCCCGTCCAGTATGCGCAGCGCATGATGGGCCGCAAGATGGTTCAGGGTGGCAGTTCGTTCATGCCGCTCAAGGTGAACTACGCCGGCGTCATGCCGATCATTTTCGCCCAGGCCATTCTGATGTTCCCGGAGAAGCTCTTGGGCATGTTGGGTCAGGCGTTGGACTTGAAGTTCTTGGTCGAACTCTCCACCCACTTCCGTGAAGACCAGTTCGTGCATCTGCTGCTCTTCGCGACGATGATTCTGTTCTTCTCCTATTTCTGGGTGGCGACGCAGTTCAACGAAGTGCAGATCGCGGATGACCTCAAGAAATACGGTGGTTACATCCCTGGTGTTCGTCCCGGACAGGCGACCAGCGATTTCCTCCATCATACGATGAGCCGTATCACGCTCGCGGGTGCCGTGTTCCTAATGGTCATCGCGATCATACCGCAGCTCATGTCGCGGTCACTGGGCATCAATTACTACGTCGCCCAGTTCTTCGGTGGAACGAGTCTTTTGATCACGGTCGGTGTCGTGCTGGACACCATGCGCATGATGGAATCCCATCTGCTCATGCGGCACTACGACGGCTTCCTGAGCGGTGGCAAGGGCGGCAAGGGTCCGCGCTTGAAGGGCCGCTTCTAGCATGCGGCGGCGCGTGATACTGCTCGGCCCACCGGGGTCGGGCAAGGGAACTGTCGCCGGCCGGTTGAAAACAGAATTCGGTTTTGACCATTTTTCGACGGGGCACTGGCTCCGTCAGGAAGTGGCGAAGGGCTCGGCGCTAGGCCGCCAAGCCGGTTTGTTCCTTGAACGTGGAGAGTTGGTGCCGGATGAACTGGTGCTGGCGTTGGTGAAAGCCGCGTTGTCACAGACGCAGCCGGATCAGGGTTACTTGTCCGATGGGTTTCCCCGGACCTTGGCACAGGCCGTTGCGTTTGATACATGGGCGGAAGTGCGCGGGCTGGGAATCCAGCAGGTAATTTACTTCGAGTGCACTGAAGCACTCGTACTGAGCCGGATCACTGGGCGGCGGTCCTGCGGGAATTGTGGCCGCGTTTACCATGTGGCGATGATTCCCCCGAAACAGGCCGGCCGATGTGATGAATGCGGCGGCGAATTGGTGCAACGCGCGGATGACACCGAAACGGTGGTCCGGAAACGTTTTCAGATTTATCTGCGCGAGACCGAACCGCTGGTCGAGTATTACCGCAAACAGGGCAGCCTGGATGTGGTGGATGCCAGCCAGCCGTCGGATGAGATGATGACGCGGACCATGACTTTGTTGCACCGATGAGTCTGATTAAAACAGAACGCGAACTGGGCATCATGCGGGCGGCCGGAGCGATTGCCGCTGCGGTGCTGGAAGATGTCGGGGCCTTTGTCCGGCCGGGTTTAACGACGCGGGAACTGGATGAGTTCGCTGCGGCACGCATCCGGCACTACGGTGCGACCAGCGCGTTTCTCGGGTACCGCAAGTACCCGTGCAACATCTGCATCTCGGTCAATGACGAAGTCGTGCACGGGCTGTCGGGCGCGCGGCGGATTCAGTTCGGCGACCTGATCAGTCTGGATGTCGGAGTACGGTATCAGGGCTACATTGGCGACACGGCGAAGACCGTCGCGGTGGGCGGGTGTGGCCTGCAGGCGCAGAAACTGATTGATGTAACGACGCAGGCACTGTATGAAGGAATTTCCCGGGCGTTGTCCGGGAACCGCGTGGTTGATATTTCGCGGGCGGTGCAGACGTATGTTGAGGCAAACGGCTTCAGCGTCGTAAGAGAATTTGTGGGTCACGGAGTTGGCCGGACGGTTCACGAGGAACCGCAGGTGCCGAACTTTGTGGAGCCGGGCAAGAATTCAGCCAAGCTGAAAGCCGGCATGACGATTGCCATCGAACCGATGGTCAACGCGGGTTCGCCTGCGGTGAAAGTGCTGAGTGATGGTTGGACAGTGGTGACGCAGGACGGGATGCCGTCGGCGCACATGGAGCACACGGTGCTCATCACCGAGTCCGAACCGGAAATTTTGACGTGTCTGGAAAATCTGCCTTCGTCGTTGAGGGCACGGTAGTGGAAACACTGCCGAACGGTCTGTTGCGGGTAGAGCTCGCCAACGGCCACCGGTTACTGGGACATGTGAAGCGCCGGCAGGCGCCGCTCGTGGAGCGGGTCAGAGCCGGGGCAGTGGTGACGGTCAGTTTGTCGCCTGGCGACTTGTCGCACGGGTTTGTGATTTTGAACGAAGAAAAAATATGAAAGTTCGGGCTTCGGTAAAAAAGCTGTGCGAGCATTGCAAAATCGTGAAGCGCAAGGGCGTGCTTCGCGTGATTTGCAGCAATACCCGCCACAAGCAACGGCAAGGTTAAACCTCAGATTCTATGGCACGCATTCTTGGTGTTGATATTCCCGGCGACAAGCGCATTGACATTGCGCTCCGCTACATCTACGGCATCGGCCCGGTCAACGCG
>RFSE01000228.1 GCA_009924135.1 Pseudomonadota bacterium
CCTGAAGGGGTTCCGGCAATTCGGGCCGCAACGCCGCAACCCCTTCAGGGTTGGCCCGCATGCCCCCGGAGCGCGGGGCTGCGGCGCATCACTCGCGATCAGCCGCGTCGTCGCCGCGCGGTGAGGTTAGGGTCCAACTCAGCCGGGCTCCGCGCAATTGAGCTTTCTCGCCCCGATAAGTACGCGGGAGAAAATGGCCGTTTACTCCCCTACCCCATGGTCTTTGTTCATTGACCAGCAGCGCATTCACGCCCGGTCAGAGACCGGCGTTTCGTTCGGAGTCACACCGCCAGTTTATCAACGTGACGCGGGACAGGAGTTCAGGGTCTCAAGGCGCGGAGCACCCGTTCCAAGTATTCTCCCTTGGAACATCTCCCAGTTACGAGGATGGCGGCGCTTCAGAGGGGCGTGACCGTGAGGGTATGCTTCACGGGCACCAGTTGCTGGCGGGCCTCGGCGTCGAGGGCCTGCTGGCGGGATTGCAGCTTGGTGCGGACGGTGTCGAAGGCCTTGGCGAGGTCAGGGTCGGCCTTGGCGTCGTTGGCGAACTGGCGGAAGTTCGTCACTAATCCCTTGATCATCCCGGTTTCGAAGCTCTGCTTGCGGGCCAGTGCGTCCAACAACTTGTTGAACTGGCCATCAAAGGGCGTGGCCGGAAACTCAGCCGCGAGGTTGACGCCGGCTTCCAGCTTCTCCTTGCTGAACTCCTGGCTCACCGCACCCCAGGTCACCTTGGCCTTGGCCGCACCGAGGTTCTTTACCTTGAGCGTCAGCCGGTTCAAGTCCTGGTTGAACGGAGCGAAGGGCAGGATGCTGCGCGTGCTGTTGGCGTTCTTCGGGTCGGCATCAAAGCAGAAAGGCCAGCGGGTGCTCTCCAGCTCGACTTTCCCGGCGGCGCTGGTCAGCACTTTGTGGCCATCGGTCGCCGTGGCCGTGCCTTTGGCATCCACCGTAATGGTGCCGATATCGCCATCGACCCTAAGCGCCTTGAGGAAGGCGTAAGCCATGAGGAGCTGGCCGTCGGGGCCGGGGTGGAAGCCGTCGCCACCGCAGACCGGGAAGTCTTCGCCGAGCGCGGCCTTGGCCTTGGGCATCGCGTCGAACATGGCGTTGTGGACGTTGGCGAAGGTCTGGTGGTTTTCGTCAGCAAGCTTCTTGGCGATGTCGCGCAGATGGGCCAGGGTGTCGTTGTAACCGGCGGCGGAGTCTTTGCCGCCAAAGGCCGGCCGAGGGGCAAAAAACTTGGAGTCCACCGCGCCCGGCGAGCCGACGACGATGTGCTTCACGCCGGCAGCCGTGAGCTGCTTGAGGACGTTGCGCATGTTGCCTTCGTAGGCCTGACCGATGCCGTCCTTCCACGGCTGATATCCACCGTCGTTCATGCCATAGCAGGTGGTGGCCACGTTGGGCTGGAAGCCGGCGAGGTCGTTCACGCAACGCGCGGCAAAGCCGTTGGCGGTCTCGCCACTCCAGCCGAACTGCATCACATGGATGTCCTTCCGGCCCGTGCAGGCGAGCAGGTAGGCTTCCATGTATTTGCTATAGATCTTCTGCTCAGTGATGGAGTCACCGATGATCGCGACGCGGGCGTTCGGCGGCAGCGGGGACGCGCCAAACAGCGCGGGAGCGGTCAACAGGCTGGCGGCGGCAAGGAGTGAATGAAGCAGGCGTTGGTTCATGAGCAATGTTCGTTGATTCGGGATAATTCTGCCCAAAAGTCCAAGACTCCGCAACTCCGCAGGCAAATCCGCTTGCGGTCCAGCCGCCAGTCCGGCTTAATCGCCGGGCCAGGGCCCGCGGAAGGTTGACTTGCGAACCCCGCCAGGGCCGGAAGGCAGCAACGGTAGCTTGCTCGCCTCTGCCGTGGTCACCCTGGCACTTTTTCTCAAGGCAAAAGGTAAAAGGTTAAAGGCAAAAGGGCGGACTGACCTTTAGCGCGTTTTGCCTTTTGCCTTTTGCCTTTTGCCTTCGTATTTTCCCCGCGTGTCCTACCAAGTCATTGCCCGCAAATACCGGCCCCAGCGCTTCGCGGATGTCGTCGGCCAGGAGCATGTCTCGCAGACGCTGGCCAACGCCATCGCCTCGGGCCGCATCGCGCACGCCTACCTCTTCTGTGGTCCGCGCGGCACGGGCAAGACCACGCTGGCCCGCATCTTCGCCAAGGCATTGAACTGCACCGGCGGACCAACGGCGGACTTCGACGTGGAGGATTCGCGCTGCGTGGAAATCGCCGAGGGCCGGTCGCTGGACGTGCTGGAAATCGACGGTGCGAGCAACAACGGCGTGGAACAGGTGCGCGAACTGCGCGACACCTGCAAGTTCGCCCCCGCCACGTCGAAGTTCAAAATCTACATCATCGACGAAGTGCACATGCTCTCGACGGCGGCGTTCAACGCGCTGCTCAAGACGCTCGAAGAGCCGCCGGCGCATGTGAAGTTCATGTTCGCCACGACGGACCCCGAGAAGGTCCTGCCCACGATCCTCTCCCGCTGCCAGCGGTTTGACCTGCGCCGCATTCCCGCTGCGCTCATCGTGAGTCATCTCACGTCCATTGCGAAACAGGAGGGAGTGAGCATCGATGACGCTGCGCTCCACGCCATCGCCCGCGGCGCGGACGGCGGAATGCGCGACGCCGAGTCCACACTGGACCAGCTCATCAGCTTCTGCGGCAACGAAATCGCCGAAGCCGATGTGCTCTCAATGTTCGGCCTCACCGCCCGGGCGCAATTGCTCGCCCTCACCCGGGCCGTGCTGGCCGGCGAAGTGGACACCGCGCTCCGCGAGTTGAATGACCTGGCCAAAAGCGGCAAGGACCTGGGCCGGCTCGTCACCGACCTGCTCAATCATTTCCGCAACCTGCTAATCTACCAGGTCTCAAAGGGTGACTTGAAACTGCTCGAAGTCTCGGAGGCCGAGGCCGCCGCACTGGCGGAGCAGGTCAAGCTCGCGCCGAGCGACGCCGTATCGCGCGTGATGGAAGTCCTCTCCGACTGCGAGAGCCGCCTCCGCGACACGACCTCGAAGAAAATCCTCATCGAAGTTTCGTTGCTGAAGGCCATTCAGGCGCGCAACGCCGTGCCCCTTGACTCCGTCCTGCGGCAGCTTCAGCAGTTGCGGACTGAATCTGGCGGGGCCAGTGCCGTCAGCTTGCAACCGCAAGCCGCCGCACCTGCTGCGAGCAAAGCCGACGCTCCGGCCAGCCAGGAAGCGCGACCACGCGTCGCGACCGCCCCGGCGGTGTCCGCTCCTTCGGCCCCGACTGCTGGTGCCTATGAAAAACCCGCTGCTCCCGCGATGGCCTTGGCCGAGTCCCCGGCACCCTTCCCTGCCCCGAAGTCCGGCGGTTCCGTGGAACTCGACGCGTTGTGGGCGCAGTTGCTGGAAGCCGTGGGCCGGGTAAGCCAGTTCACGCGCGGCTATCTGCTGGAGGCGCACCCGGTGGCCTTCAATGGCCGCACGTTCACCATCGGTTTCGACCCCGAGTTCGCCGACCACATGGTGCTGGTGGACAACACCAAAACGCACACGGTGCTCCAGACCAAGCTGACCGAACTGGGGCATGCCAATTGCCAGGTGAAATTCACCAAGGCCGAAGCCCCGGCACGCACCCATGCCGCCCCGGCCCCACCGGCGGCTCCCCTCGCCGCCAAGCCCGAACCAGTCGCCGCCGCGTTGAAACCCATCCCCGGCGCGGCCAAGGCTGAGAAGGTGCAGCCGATGGTTTACGACAAGGAAAGCTTCAAGAACGACCCGCTGATCAAGAAGGCGTTGGAAGTGTTCAAGGGCACCATTGTCGAGGCCCGTGCGTGAGGCACTCGTTCGCAAAACGAATTACCCTGTTGCTGGTGTTGTTTACCGGCTTCTCCGTCGTTGCCCAAACCGACGTGAAGACCGGGTTGCTGGGCCAGTATTTCAAGAACATGACCCTCACCGGACCACCCGCGCTCAAGCGGGTGGACGCCCAGATCAATTTCGACTGGGGCGAGGGCGCTCCCGCAGAAGGGTTCCCGGCGGACCAGTTCAGTGTCCGGTGGTCCGGGCAGGTGCAGGCCCCGGCCACGGGCAAATTCAAGCTGATCTTCGAAACGGATGACGGCGTGCGCGTGTGGCTGAACGGCAAGCTGGTCGTCGAGGATTGGACGGATCGCGCCCCGACGGAAAGCATCGCCGAAGTCGTGCTCGAGGATGGCAAACGCTACGACATCATCATCGAGTACTTCGAGAATGGCGGCGGAGCCTCCGCGAAGTTTCTGTGGAGCGGGCCATCCACGCTTAAGCAGCCGGTGCCCAGTTTCCGGCTCACGCCCAAGGAGCTCGCGCCGCCCCCCGAACTGGATGTGACGAAGCTGCCCGCTGACACCCGGGGTTTGGTGGGGCATTACTTCAAAGGCCGTAACTTCGCCGGCAAGCCCGCGTTGCGGATCGATCCCGAGATTGCCTTCGACTGGGGCATGGGCGATCCCGGCATGCGGGGCCTCGGACCGGATGACTTTTGCGTGCGCTGGACGGGCCAGGTGAAGGCGGACAAAACCGGCACCCATACCTTTTTCACCGAAACCGACGACGGGGTTCGCCTGTGGGTGAATGGCACGAAGCTCGTGGACCAGTGGGTGGATCAGGGGACGACCGAGTTCAAGGGCGAGATCAACCTGGAGGCGGGCAAAACCTACGATCTGGTGATGGAGTATTACGAGAACAACGGGGATGCGGTGGCGAAACTCTTCTGGAGCGTCGGCGGTGCAGAGAAGAAGATTATTCCCGCTGCCGCCCTGTCTCCCCGTGAAATTGGGGACAAGGGACAAAAACGTTAATCTCTGGCTTCCCATCCGGCCGGTTTTAGGTGTAGTCTCCCCCCATGGACCTGACTGTGGACTTGTTCAAGGCTGAGATTGCCGATGCCTTGCGCGCATACGACAAGTATATTTTGTGCCTCGCCAAGACGCCTGAGGATTGCGAAGGCGCGTTGCAACGGCTGGTGGAAAAGGCGATCAAAGCCTACCAAAACCGGGCCCCTGGCCTGCGCCACGGCATCGCGCTCGACAACCAGGTCACGATCATCCTGAGCCAGCCACCCGAGGACTCGATGCTGGACAAGCCCCTCTGCGGAATTTATTTCAACCTCTCCTCCCCGTATCACAAGAAGCGCTCCGCGCAGCCGGTGAAAGTGGAACGGTAGAAGCCGCTTACGGCTGTCCGAACTAAAGCGGCGCTCCCTGAGCGCCGCTTTGTTTTTTGAATCCGAACTCCGAAGTCGAGCGGGCCATCAATGGTAGCGCAGACTTGCAGTCTGCCGTTTCGCCGGCTTGCAGCCGGCAGGCCGTCCTTCGTACCGAGCGGCCCGTAAAAGTGCGTGGCGTTGGCGGGTTACAATCCCGCGAAACAGCAGGCTATAAGCCTGTGCTCCCGCTTCGGGTTGTAGCGCTGCATCGGACTTCGGGTCGAATCAAAGCCCGCAACCCGGGCATTATTGCACCGGCTTGATCTCGACCTTCCGCACCACGGTCGTGGTCTGGTACGTCGCGATGCCGAACGGGACGGAATTCTCGATCTCGCCAAAACGCATGGAGATGCGGCGGTCGCTGATGTCCTGATCCACGATCTTCTCGTCATTGAGCCACGTCTCCAGCCGCTTGGCCGTAACCTTCATGCGGATGCGATACCACTTGTTCTTCTCGTAGGTGAGGAACTTCGTGGTGTCGTTCTCCGAGGCATCCTGGCCATCAATGCTCGAAATCCCCGTGGTCGCCCCGCCCCAACCACCCAGCACGAGCGTGGCGTGCGCCGCGCCGACCGGAAAGGTAAGGCCGCAGAAGAAGTCACTGCCCTGAATCTTCAACGCTTCCACGGTGACTTCAAAGTCCGTCTTCGGCACCGGGTTCGTGAAGGTGATGCCGCTCAAGCTCTGGCCCGCATCAATCCAGATGACCGGCCCCTGCCCTTTGTAGTCCGGTTCCACGCGCACTTCGCCGCCGCCGGCGAAATTGGAATCCTTCCAGCCCTTGAGCGTCTTGCCATCGAACAGGCTTTGCGTTGCAGACGGGGGCACCGGGGTCTTGGCAGCCGTGGTGGCCGTGGCGGGAGCCTTCGCTTTGCAGCAGTCGCAGTCTGGCGTAGCACAACCATTGAGCAGCAGGGCCGTGACGGCGAAAAGCAAAGCGGGCAGTGAGGCGTTGGGTTTCATGTCTAAATTGGATCGGCGAGAACGTGGCTTTCGACGGTGGCTGACAGGCGGGGCTTCATTGGCTGGCCCGGGCGGCCCGGGACCACTCATAACTGGATTGCTTGAAAGCCCCATTTAACTTGAGGGAACCGTTCTCAAACACTTCCAGCATCCCGGAAGCGGTATCCCCGGGGTCCGCGCCTTCCACCATCGCCATGAGCGTGCAATAGTGGATGCCACCGATTTCGCGATAGTCATTGCGATGGTGATGTCCCTGAAAGACGGCGAGCACATTCCCGGTCCGCTCCATGATTTCGCGCACCGCCGCCGCACTCTTCACGGCGTAGTCCCCGGAGATGTCCAGCCGCTGGTGAGCGAAGACGATGGTGGGCTTCCGTGTGGCGGCCAAATCCTCCGCCAGCCAGCGGCGCTGCGCTTCCGGAATCTCGGTGTCCGTCCACTTGAAGTTCTTCGCTCCATAGGCTGTGCCATCGGCCCGGAAGCAGGCGTCCAGCACGATGAAGTGAACGCCGGCCTGATCCCATGAGTAGGGGCTGCGTTTCGCCCCGCAGTTCGCATGGAACTGTTCCTTGGTAAGCGTCCAGACACAATGGTTTCCCAGCACGTAATGGCGTGGGCCACGGAACTTCGCGAACTCAGCCTCGACGGTCTTGAGATGAGCGATTTCGCCTTCAACCGTAGGAGCCTCATCAATCAAATCGCCCAGCTCCACGACAAAGTCCGCCTTGGCCTCATTGAAGCGTCCTACGGCGGCACGCACCTTGCCCAGCGATTCGCGGTAATGACGCTTCCCTTTCGCCGGGATGTCGGCGTAGTGAGGATCGGTGAGGAGTCCAATCCGGATGACGGCGGGACCGGCTCCTTCGGCTGCGTGTGTCACGGCGAGGCCGGGCGCAGCGGCCATGAGCAACGCCCCCTGCTGGAGGAAGGCCCGACGCCCCAGAGGAGCGATGCCTGTAGACAGGGAGTTCGTATGAGCGGCAGCGTGTGTCAGAATTTGTGGGGCCATTTGAACGGCTTGTCCGACCTGCGGGCAAGCCTTCTTTCCCGGCCGCGGCAAACTCACCACAAACCAGACGCTCGCGCTTGACGTTGAAAAGGTCCACCCGCAGCCTTTGCCCCGTGACCTCCAACGAAGCAACCGCGTCATCCGCACCGCCCGCCAATCGCGGCTGGCTCGTCGCCCTGTCCGGCACGGGCATCAATCTCGCCCTCGGCATCCTTTACGCGTGGAGCCTCATCAAGGGCGCAATTGAGAAGGAGTTCGGCTGGCAGGGCGCGCAGCTCAACGATCCTTACGCCCTGTGCTGTCTGGTCTTTGCCTTCGCCATGATCTTCGCGGGCCGGTGCCAGGACAAGTTCGGCCCCCGCCTCACCGCAACCATCGGCGGGCTGCTGGTCGGCGCGGGATTTGTGATGGCCTCGATGACGAACAGCTACAGTGTCTGGCTCGTGGGCTTTGGGGTGCTCACCGGCATTGGGATTGGCTTCGGCTATTCCTCGGCCACTCCGCCGGCCTTGAAATGGTTCCCACCCGCGAAGACTGGGTTGATCGCCGGCCTCGTGGTTGCGGGCTTCGGGCTGGCCCCGGTGTACCTGGCTCCGACGTGCCAATACTTGCTCGGCAACTACGGTGTGCAGAAGACGATGCTGTTCCTCGGCATCGCTTTCACAGTCATCGTCTGCGGGCTGGCCCAGTTGCTGCAAAACCCACCGGCGGGATTTGTGGCCGCCAAGCCGGCCAACGGCGCAACTCCCGCCGTGGTGCCTCCCGGCAGCACGCCGTCGGAGATTCTCCGCACCTCGGGCTTTTACATCCTCTGGATCATTTACTTCATCGGCGCCGGCGCGGGCCTCATGGTCATCGGCAGCGTGAGCGGCATGGCGAAGAAGAGCATGGGCAACTCCGCTTTCATCGCCGTCGCCGTGATGGCCATCGGCAACGCGGCCGGCCGCGTCGTCGCCGGCATTCTCTCGGACAAGATCGGCCGCCGCTGGACCTTGATGATCGTGCTGCTGTTCCAGGCGGCATTGATGTTCGTGGCAATTCCGGTGACGGAATCGAAAGAAACGACTCCGATTGTGCTGGTCCTCGTCGCCACGTTGATCGGCTTCAACTACGGGGCAAACCTCTCGCTCTTCCCCTCGTTCACAAAAGACCTGTGGGGTCTGAAAACCTTCGGGGTTAACTACGGCGTGCTCTTCACCGCCTGGGGCGTCGGCGGGCTGGTACTGCCGCGCGTGCAGCAAACTCTCACGGCCAGCAGCGGCGGGAGCTACACCAGCTCGTTCATCACGGCCGGCGTGATGCTGATCGCCGGTGGTTTGCTCACCCTGGCCATCAAGCCGCCTACGCCGAAGGCAGCGGCTACTTGAACCAGCATAATCCCGCTAGATTGCGCCCTGTTTGTGATGAGGCAGCGATGCTTCACCTTAGAAAAAGCAGTTGGAAAGTTGCCAGCAGCGGCAAGTAGCTGGTGGAGTGGGGGATGCCCATGCAAATTGCCCCGGTCACCCCTCACCCGC
>RFSE01000229.1 GCA_009924135.1 Pseudomonadota bacterium
AAAGAAGCAGCAGCACCCGCACCGGCGCCCGCCCGCCTGACGCTGGAACCCGGCGACCGCATCTGTCTCATCGGCAACCAGTTCGCCGAGCGGATGCAGCATGACAATCACTGGGAAACGCTCCTGCTCCAGCGCTTCCCCAAGCACAACCTCATCGTCCGCAACCTCGCCTTCCCCGCCGACGAGGTGGACATTAAGACCGAGCTCACCATCGAGAACTCCTCCTACTCGAAGGGCGACAAGGTGCTGCCCGCGCGCCTGCGCTCGCAGAACTTCGGTTCGCCAGACCAGCACCTCGCCTTCAGCAAGGCCACGGTCGTAATCGCGTGCTTCGGCTTCAACGAGTCCTTCGCCGGCCCGGCGGGCGTGGCGAAGTTCAAGGGCGACCTCATCTACTTCATCGACCACACGCGGAAGCAGAACTACTCCGGCGCGGGCGCACCCCGGATCGTGCTCGTCTCGCCCATCGCGCACGAGAATCTCGGCAACCCGAACCTCCCCGACGGCAAGGCGAACAACGCCAATCTTAAGCTCTACACCGAGGCGATGGCCGCCGTGGCAGCGGAGAAGGAAGTCCCGTTCGTGGACCTCTTCACGGCCACGCTCAAGACCTACGCCACCACGCCGTTCAAGCTCACGCACAACGGTGTCCACCTGAACCCCGACGGCCACAAGGTCGTGGCCCGGCTGCTGGACGAGGGCCTGTTCGGCAAGGCCGGCGCCCCGAAGGATTTTAACGCAAAGCTCCATGCCGAGCTGAAGGAGAAGAACTACCAGTGGTTCATGCGGTACCGCGCGGTCAACGGCTACTACACCTACGGCAAGCGTTCGCTCGTGAAGTTCTCCGATGGCGAGCAGCGCAACGCGGACGTGATGGAACGCGAGCGCGCGGTGCTGGACGTGATGGTCGCCAACCGCGAGGCCCGCGCCTGGAAGGTCGCCCAGGGCGAGACCCTGCCGGCGGCGATCGACGACTCGAACGTCCCGCCGTTCCTCGAAGTGAAGACGCATTTCGGCGCGGCGCGCGTGAATCGTGAGAAAGCGACGAACGTGATCCTCAAGGGCGGCATGAGCAGCAAGTCCGGCGAGGCGGACGTCATCACCTATCTTCCGTCCAGCGAGGCCCTGAAGAAGTTCAAGCTCGCGCCCGGCTACGCGGTCAACTGCTTCGCATCGGAGGAGCAGTTCCCCGAAATCGCGAACGCGGTGCAGATGTCCTTCGATGCGCGCGGCCGCCTGTGGGTCTGCACGATGCCCAGCTACCCGCAGTACACGCCGCTCAAGGACCGGCTCAACGGCCAGTCGCATCCCGATGACAAGCTCGTGATCCTCGAGGATACCGACGGCGACGGGAAGGCCGACAAGTGCACCATCTTCGCGCGCGGACTGCACGTGCCCACGGGCTTCGAGTTCTACAACGGCGGCGTCATCATCGCGCAGCAGCCGGACCTCCTCTTCCTCAAGGACACGAACGGCGACGACATCGCCGATTACTCCGAGCGCCTGCTGGGCGGCTTTGACTCGGGCGATTCGCATCACGCGATCAATGCGTTCATGACCGGACCGGGCGGCGACCTCTACTTCATGGAGGGCACGTTCTTCTACACGCAGGTTGAGACGCCTTACGGCCCGGTGAAGAATCACAACGCCGGCGTGTATCGCTACGAGCCGCGCACGGGCAAGTTCGAGACGTTCATCAGCTACGGCTTCGCGAACCCGTGGGGCATCGCCTTCGACCGCTGGGGCCAGGTGTTCATCGCGGATGCCTCACCGGGGCAGAACTTCTTCGGCACCGCGTTCTCCGGCCGCACGGTTTTCCCGGACAAGCACACCATGCCCATGCCGCAATGGATCCAGATGCGCGTGCGGCCCACGTCGGGCTGCGAATTCGTCTCCAGCCGGCACTTCCCGGACGAGGCGCAGGGCCGCTACCTGCTGAACAACGTCATCGGCGTGCAGGGCGTGCTCCAGCACAAGGTTGAGGAAAAGGATTCGGGCTTCGTGGGCACGGAGATCGAGCCGCTGCTGATGAGCGAGGACACGAACTTCCGCCCAGTGGACATGGAGTTCGGCCCGGACGGTGCGCTCTATATCGTGGACTGGCATGAGCCGCTCATCGGCCACTTGCAATATTCCATCCGCGACCCGCTGCGCGACCAGACGCACGGGCGCATCTACCGCATCACCTATCCCGGCCGCCCGTTGCTCCAACCGGCGCGCATCGCCGGGGCGAGCCTCGAAGCGTTGCTGGAACTGCTGAAGGAACCCGAGGGCCGCGTGCGTTACCGCGTGAAAAACGAGTTGAGCGCGCGGCCCGTGGATCAGGTCATCGCCGCGCTCGTCAAGTGGACCAAGGCGCTCAATCCCACCGATACGAACTACGAGCACCACCGCCTTGAAGCCCTGTGGGTTCATCAGCTCATGAACGTGGCGAACGAACCCCTGCTCAATGAAATCCTCGCCTCCACCGAACCGCGCGCCCGCGCCGCCGCCGTGCGCGTCCACTGCTACTGGCGCGACCGCGTGACCAAGCCGCTGGACACGCTGGCCAAGCTGGTGAAAGACCCGCACCCGCGCGTGCGCCTGGAAGCCGTGCGTTCCCTGAGCTTCTTCAACTCCAGCAAGGCCGCCGAGATCGCCCTCGAATCCGTCGAACTTCCGCAGGACCAGTATCTGAAATACACACTGGACGAAACCATGCGCACCCTGGAGCGTTACAAGTAGCCGATGCATCCCCTGCCTAGGGTGGCATCCGCCTCTGGCGGGACGCCCAAGCCAACCCACCAGCGCCGGGGTGCTGGGCGGTCTGATGAGCGGGTGGGCACCGGTCGCCAGCTCACAGCTGCCTTCCGCAGCGCCGAGGCGTTCAGCTCCTGGATGGGGCTGTGCCCGGATAACCGGATCAGAGGGAGCGACGGCGACCGAATCCACCTGGCGTGCGTAGTGTACGGCCTGATTAAAAGCGGCACCAATTACCATGAGGCGGAAGCATTCAAGCCCACGCCCTGGTTTTCCAACCCTTTCCCAGGGCGTAACTTGCCAATGGGTACTCAGGAGGCCACGTCAGAGGTCTGACAGCTTCTTGATCGGGTGGTGGTCTTTTGCGAACTTCAGTGCCTGCTCCTTCTCGTCCAGCTTGCCTCGCTTCTCGACGAACGTCAGCACATACTTCTCTGTCATCTTGAGCGTTTCCTCAATCTCCGCCTGTTTCATCAGCTTCACGGTCTTGTCAAGATTGCGACCAGCGCGAATCTGCGTGGAGTCGCTGCCCAAGCCGCGCATGTGAACAATGAAGAACAGAGCATACGCAATCGGGCGATTGGTCTCGACGCCAAGCCCATCGCGATACATGACGCCAATGTTGCTGTAGCCATCGCCATTTCCCTTTTTGAACGCTTTTAAATACCAATCCATCGCCAAGCTGTAATCCTGCTTCACTCCCGCCCCAGTGTGATACATAACGCCAAGGTCAATCATTGCCTTGTCGTCTCCTTTCGCCGCAAGAGCCTGATATTCCCTCCGTGCCGTCTCGAAGTCGCCTCGCTTCTGGGCCGCGACCGCCTCCTGCACCCCAGCTTGCGATTGGCAAAGAAGTGTTGCGACTGCGATGAGCGTTGTGAGGATTGTTCTCATAGTGATGAGACGCGTAGCGGCCTGACAGTTAGTCAACCGCAGGCAATACAGTTTTATTGTTGAATCGGGTTTTATTGGAGCCGATGCTCCGCGTCCAGAGTGAAGGACGAGGGTCATAAAGTGCCGGAGGGGTTGTCCACCGCCCCGCGCCGGGCCGGGTGTGGGATGGCGTGGCTCTTCAGCGTCATTCCGGCCTGGGCGGGTATGCCTTCGTATGATCTCAGCGACATGGCCCGGTTGCGTTTTGAGGAGATTTCCTTCTTCGTCGTGCTCTTTCTGGGTTGCAGCGGCCTGCTTTGGTTTCTCTGGAATTACGTGGCCAAAGGGATTCCCCACCTGCCCCGGTTGGAGTTTCGGCGGGCACTGGGGCTGATGCTGATCCTGTCACTCGGCATGCTGCTGGTGCTCTCGATGATTTCGGGTGCACGTGAACTGCTCACTCCGGGAGCCTGGCGCAAGCAGGGCAGCACCTATCATGTCAACGACCCCGCCAGCGAACCGCTCCGGCGACAGGCGATGGAGCACCTCCGCTCCGCGCTGATGACCTACGCCCAGCAGCACGACGGTGCTTTTCCTCCGCACGATTACACGCCGGAAATCCCTGAACATCTGTGGAGCGCTCCCGATGCCGGCGGAACGCGTTACATCTACGTGGGCGGCAATTTTACCAACGCTCCGCCCAGGCTGCTGGCGTGCGAGCCGGCACCTTTCCGTGAGCCCCGTTTCGTCCTGATGACGGACGGGAAGATCCAGCAACTGGACACCGCGCGAGTTCGCGAAGCACTCGCCAAGCCGACGCCGTGATCAGTAAAAACATCATGTTCACGGCAAAGGTGGTTTTCTACCTCTTCTTGGTTTTCCTCGTCTTGGAATTATTGGGTGGGCCCGTTCCTATGTGGCATTTTCTCACCCTCATGGTGATTGGCTGGCTCAGCTTCCTGCGCCGCGTCTTGCCGGAGGTCTCCCTGAATCCTTCAGCGATCTGGTTCGCCGGGATTTGTTCAGGATTTCTCCTGTGGAGCGGTCAAAAGTTTTGTGCCTGGCTTTACGGGCACTTTCGCGGCCGACCAGCGGCCGGCTCACTTTGGCCAGCCACATGGCCGTGGCGATGGACAGTCGGCCTGTACTGTGGTCTTTGGCTGCTGTTTCTCGCATCCATGTCTGTGACCGGGGTTTCGCATCAGATTGGTTGGCTGGTCCGGTCTGGTCAGCCGGTCATCGAAAACCGACGATCGCGTGAATTCTATGAAATTATAACGAAAGCGCATGAACTTAAAATTGAGTGTGAAGTCTCGGATTGGGAAAGTCCTTCAGTTCGTAAAGCATGCGAAAAATCCCTTGGCAGCCATAACCGTCGGGACGAAGCGGCTTTCGAGCGGTGGCATGTCGTCTTTATCGACAACAAGGCTGGGTTAACCGAGGCCGTCTTTATCTCCTATCGCGACCCCGAGTTGAGGCGTAAGCATGGCTATCGTAGAATTACTCCTGCTGGTACGACGGTAGGTCCCGCTGATCGACTGCCGGATGATATTCGCGCGTGCTCGGCCAAAGCTGAAGCAACAGCCAAGTGACCCATTGTTACCGTGACCGCCAGTTTCAAAACCGGCTCGATCAATGCGGGAAACGGGGATGTCTCCGGGGTTCTCGCTCTCAAGGACGCCTGCGTTGCCCGGATGCACGCCGACGGCATTGATCAGTGGGACGAAGTGTATCCGGATGCCGCCGTCATTGCCCGCGACCTGGCGGCCGGTACGCTGCAAGTCTTGCGTGAGGGTGACGACCTCCTCGGCTGCGTGACGCTGGACACCACACAGGACCCGCTCTGGCAGGGCATGGACTGGTCCGCTGCGGGCGAACCGGCGGCGGCGGTGCATCGGCTCATGGTGCATCCGGCGGCGCGGGGGCGCGGCCTGGCGAAGCAGCTCATGGCGCACGCCGAGACCCTCGCACGAGCCCAGGGTTTCCGTTCCATCCACCTCGATTGCTTCACTGCGAATCCCGCCGCGCTCGCACTCTACGAGCGCCTTGGCTACCGGCGCACCGGCACGGCGATGATGCGCAAGGGGCCGTTCGTGTGCTTCGAGAAGCTGCTGACGGCACAGGCGTAGTAGTGGCGGCAGGCATCCTGCCTGCCGTAGAGCCGGGGCTTCCAGCCCGGCGGATGGAACGTCACCTACGCCAATGTACGCCGCAAAATTTCCCAAAGTCGTTCGACCTTCGTAGCGCTTTATCCGGGCGGCAAGATGCCCGCCCTCTACGGCAGGCAGGATGCCTGCCGCCACCATGTCCGCAACCCCTCAGCTGCGCTTTCGCTGCACCCAGTCCCGCACTTTGACCAGCCACCTTTTCGGCCACTCGAATTCGACTGCCAAGATGCCCAGTCCGGCGGGGATCACGAGGAAGGCCGGGCCGGGCAGCACCAGCAAGGCCACCCCGAAGACCAGCACGGTGCCGCCCGTGATCGCCACCGCCAACCGTTTGATGCGTTTCCTGGCATTCATACCGGGTCGAGCTTGCCGTCGTTCATTCGGGCACCTTGGTGCCGCCGCGATGGCGACCGTAACGAATCCATTTTTCAACTTCTACGATGACAAAGGCAAGGGCGACCACAATGGCGATGCGCAACCAGGCGGCAGCACTGAGCGGCGCGCTGTGAAACATCCGGTTCATGAACGCCGCTTCGGTGAAGATCACCTGGCTGCCCGCCATGACCAGCACGCCGAGCAGAACCAGTCGATTGCTGAACAGGCCCAAGGACAACGGCGACCGCGTCAGCGAACGGCAGTTGAACAGGTAGGCGCATTCGACGAAGACGAACAAGTTGACGACCACGGTGCGCGCCACCGCCAGTTCCGCGTGCTCCCGCCACAGCTCCCACAGGAACAGGCCCAGGCCGCCGACCACGATAATCAGCGTTACCAGCCCGGTGCGCATGATGAGCGTGTGCGTGAGCAATGGCTGGCGCGGGTCGCGCGGCGGGCGAAGCATCAGACCTTCCTCCTTGGGCTCAAAGGCCAATGGAAGGCCCAGCAGCGTGTCGGTGAGGTTGACCCAGAGCAGTTGCAACGGCAACGCGGGCAACGGCAGGCCCAGCAGGATGGTCAGGATGACCATCGCCGCTTCGCCTAGGTTGGTCGGCAGAATCCAGATGATGAACTTCACGAGGTTGTCGAACACGCCGCGCCCCTCTTCGACCGCCGCTTCGATGGTGGCGAAATTATCGTCCGTCAGCACCATCGCGGCGGCGCTCTTGGCCACATCAGTGCCGCTGCTGCCCATGGCGATGCCGATGTCCGCCTGCTTGAGCGCGGGCGCGTCGTTCACCCCGTCGCCGGTCATGGCAACGACGTGACCGTGAGCCTGGAGCGCCCGCACCAGCCGGAGTTTTTGCTCGGGTACGACGCGGGCGAAGACCGTCGTGCGATCCGCGATGGCGGGAAGTTCAGTATCAGAGATTTTTTCGAGCTCGCGTCCGGTGAGCGCGAGGATCGCTCCCGCTTCGCCGCTGCCCGGCAAACCGAGTTGCTCCGCGATTGCGCGGGCAGTGGCGAGGTGATCGCCGGTGATCATCTTCACGGCGATGCCGGCCTGCCGGCAGGCGCGCACGGACTCCACGACGGCCGCCCGGGGCGGATCGATCATCCCTTGGAGCCCGAGAAAGGTCAGCCCGGCGGCGACGTGGGCAGGTTCGAGCTGCGCATGACTCGCATCCACCTGACGACGGGCCAGCGCGAGCACGCGCAAGCCGCGCTTGGCCATGCTCTCGACGGCGCGGCGCACGGCCTCCCGGTCCAAAGGCGCTCGCTTGCCCTGATCGTCCAGCCGGTCCACACAGCGCTCCAGCAGGCGCTCGACGGCTCCCACCTTGTAGATGACACGGCCGCCGGGAGACGGGTGCAGCGTGGCGCGGAACATGTGCTCGGACTCGAACGGAATCATGTCCACCCGCGGCGAGTCCCGATGCACGGTGGCGTGGCCCAGCCCGCCTTTTTCCGCCGCGACGATCAACGCGGCTTCGGTCGGGTCGCCCTGGACGGTGCGGCGGCCGTTTTCCCCGGGCGCGAGCGACGTGTCGTTGCACAACATGCCGGCCCGCAGGCACTCGGCCAGGGCGGGATGTTCCGCCAGGGGCGCCGCTACGTCGCCACCTTGCGGCTGAATTTTGCCCTTCGCTTCGTACCCTGTGCCGGTGACTTCGTAGGGTTGATCGCCGGTGAAAATCTCCCGCACCGTCATCTGGTTTTCCGTCAGGGTGCCCGTCTTGTCCGAGCAAATCACCGTGGTGCTGCCCAGGGTCTCGACGGCCGGCAGCTTGCGAATGATGGCCTGCCGCCGGGCCATGCGCGACACGCCGATGGCCAGGACGATGGTGACGGCGGCGGGCAGTCCTTCGGGGATCGCTCCTACCGCCAGCGCGACCGCCGCCATGAACATCTCGACGGCCTTTTCCCCCCGCGCCACGCCGATGATGAACGTCGTCGCCGCGAGCGCGAGAATCACCCACAGGAGCAAACGGCTGAACTGGGTGATTTTTTGCGTCAACGGCGTGGACAAATCGACCGCTTCGCCGACGAGCCGGGCAATGCGCCCCGTCTCCGTCCGGTCGCCGGTGCCCCAGACGACGCCCTCGCCCTGGCCCGCCGTGACGAGCGTGCCGGCGTAGGCCGAGTTACGGCGGTCCGCCAGCACCGTATCGAGCGCGAGCGGGTCGGGATGTTTGGCGGCCGGCAGCGATTCGCCCGTGAGCGCCGACTCATCCACCTGCAGACCCCGCATCTGGAACAGGCGCAGGTCGGCGGGCACGCGGTCGCCGGCCTGGAGCAGCACTACGTCGCCGGGCACGAGCTGCTCGGAAGGCACGCGTTGTTTCCCCCCTTCGCGGCGGACCGTCGCCTCGGTCGTGACGAGGCTGGCCAGCGCTTCGATGGCTTTCTCGGCCTTGGCTTCCTGCAGGTAGCCTACGACGGCATTGACCAGCACCACGCCGAGAATGACGGCTGCGTCCGTCCAGTCGGCGAAGCC
>RFSE01000230.1 GCA_009924135.1 Pseudomonadota bacterium
CGGTGCCTTCACAACGTTCAACGGCGTGACCAGTCCCGGTTTGGTGGCCTTGAATGCGGCCGGGGCGGTGGACAGCACGTTCAACACCGGCTCCGGCATGGCCGGCAAGGTGTTCGTGGTTGCCCTGCAACCTGATGGCAAAGTCATTGTGGGTGGCGATTTCACGGTGGTGAACAACACGGCCCGCGGGGGCGTAGCCCGGCTGAACGCGGATGGTTCGCTGGACACCACTTTCCTCGCTGGTTTGAGCGGGGCGGATTCAGCCGTACGGGCGGCGTTGGTGCAGCCGGATGGCAAGGTGGTGATTGGCGGTTCCTTCACCACGGTGAACGGTGTGCCCCGGGCGGGTGTGGCCCGGCTCAATCCAGATGGCAGCCTGGATGCCGCCTTTCTGGCCAGCAGTCCCGCGGCTGATGCGGTGGTTCTGGCGCTGGCAATTCAGCCGGATGGACGGTTGCTGGTCACCGGTGATTTCAAGAATTTCTCAGGACTGCCCCGCAACCGGGTCGTGCGCTTGAACTCCGACGGTTCAATAGATCCGACTTTCAACATCGGTGCGGGTGCGAACGGGGTGGTCAATGCCATCGCCGTGCAATTGGACGAAAAGATTGTGCTGGGGGGCGGGTTCAGCCTCTTTGATGGGGTTGCGCGTCAGAACTTGGTCCGGCTGATTGGTGGGTATAACACCGGGGCAGGGTCCTTTGGCTTCGAATCTCCTGTGTTTACTGTCTCCGAGAGCGGGACCAATGCCCTGATCACTGTGCGCCGCAGTCTGGGGCTGGCAGCTGATGCGGCCGTGAATTTTTCGGCGGTGCCGGGAACCGCCCTTGCCAGTCACTTTGGGATGACCAACGGGGTGCTCAGCTTCCCCACGAACGTGGTGTTTGCGACCTTCAACGTCAGCGTGACCAACACCGCGCTGGTCGAGGGGGATCGAACGGTAATTCTATCCCTTACCTCACCCACCGGAGGAGCGGTGCTGGGGGGGGGTAGCGTGGCTACGTTGATCATTTTGGAGGATGATAGCGCGATCGGTTTCAGCACAGCTTTTTACAGTGTGGGTGAAAATGTGCCGGGCGGGCAGGCGGCCATCAGCGTGACCCGCACGGGCAACACCAACAGCACGGTCAGCGTCCTGGCGCAAACCGGCACCAATGGCACGGCGGGCGTGGGTATTCGTTACTTTGCCACCAATTCCATTCTGACGTTCGCGCCCGGGGATACGACCCGTCTCTTTGTGGTGCCGGTAATTGATGACTTGATTGCCGAAGGGGATCAGACGGTTTCACTGAGCCTTACTAATTTTCAGGCCAACGGCACGGCCACGGCCCTGGGCATCGCGGGATTGACCAATGCGACCTTGCTGATCTTGGATAACGAGTTTGGGCCGGGCACGTTTGCGTTTGCGCAGAGCACCCAGTCGGTAAGCGAGGCGGCTGGTTCCTTGACGGTCACGGTGAACCGGTTGAACGGCAGTTCCGGGGTGACGACGGTCCAGTTCAACACGGCTGCGGGAACGGCCACCGCCGGCGTGCGGTACGTGTCCACCAACGGAGTGCTGACCTTCGCCTCGGGCGATCTCGTGAAGACGTTCGTCATCCAAATTCTGCAAGATCAGATCGTCGAAGGCGATCAGACCTTTTTTGTGTCTTTGGCTAATCCGACGGGCGGTGCCAACGTGCAGGCCACCAACAACACGATGACGGTATTGGTCCTGGATGACGACAGCCTGGTCTCCTTTAGCGCGGCCACGTATTCGGCTGCGGAAGAAGGCGGGGGGTTGAGCCTACCGGTGCAGCGCACGGGCGGGACGAACACCACGGTCACGGTTACCGTGCAGACATTTGATGGCACCGCCATCGGAGGCCAGGACTACGTCAGGGCATCCAACACGCTGACCTTCCTGCCCGGTCAGACAGCCGGGAACTTCACTTTTTCCCCGATTGACGACAATTTGGTGAACGGGGATCGGACGTTGACTGTATCGCTTTCCAACGCGGTCGCCACCCCCACCGGGACAGTATTTCTGGGCATCTCCAACGCCGTGGTCACGATCGTTGACAATGAAATCGCCCTGGCTTTCAGCAATGCCACCTACAATGTGTCGGAAAATGCCGGACGAGCCAGCATTTCGGTGGTCCGCACGGGCGTGACCAACAAAGCGGTATCCGTTGATTTTGCCACCTCGAATTTGACCGCGATCGCCGGCCTGGATTATGTGACCACCAACGGCACCTTGTCCTTCCCGGTTGGCGTGACCAACGTTTCGTTCGATGTCTTGGTGACCGATAATGATTACGTCAATCCGGCCAGGACAGTCCAATTGTCGTTGTTCAATGCGGTTGGTCCGCTGGGGGTTCTGCTCGGTGGCATCACCAATGCCACCCTTACCATCGTCGACAATGACCTGAGCAGCCCGGTGGCGGGGTCAGTGGACATTTCGTTCGGCGCGAATCTGGGTGCCAACGGTCCGGTGTATGCCTTGGCGTTCCATACCAACGGGCAGTTGGTGCTGGGCGGAGCGTTCACGACCGTCAATGGTGGACTGGTCAACCGAATCGCCCGTTTGAACACCGACGGCACCCTTGATCAGAATTTCAATCCCGGCCTCGGTGCCAACACCAATGTTTATGCTGTGGCCGTCCAGGCGGACGGTTCCGTGCTGATCGGCGGTCGTTTCGACAACGTCAGTGGAACCAACCGGGCAAGAGTGGCCCGGTTAAATCCCGACGGCTCATTGGATCTAAACTTTGATCCGGCTCTGGGGGCTGATGATGATGTGTATGCCCTCGCCGTGCAATCCGATGGGTCGATTTTGGCGGGTGGTGCGTTCACCAATTTTGGCGGTCTCGGCTTCAGTCGGATTGTGCGGTTGACGGCCAACGGAGCCTTGGATGGCACGTTCTCCATCGGGGCCGGTGCCAACGGCACCGTGAGAACCATCGCCGTGATGGCGGACGGGCGCATCGTCATTGCCGGTGACTTTACTTCCTACAACGGGGTGGCAGTACCCCGCATTGCCCGGTTAACCTCTGTCGGGGCGTTGGATGTCACGTTTAATCCGGGTGCCGGAGCGGATAACACCGTATATTCGGTGGCCGTTCAAACCAATGGCAGTGTGGTTGTGGGCGGTGCTTTCACAACCTTTGGTGGGCTGACCAAGAACGGGCTGACCCGGTTGAATGTCGATGGATCACTGGACACGTCGTTTAACAGTGGCGTGGGTGCCAACGGGCCGGTGTTGAACGTGGCGCTGCGCAGCAACGGCAAGCTGATGGTGGTGGGGGCCTTCACCACCATCAATGGCGTGTCCCGCAATCATTACGCCCGTCTGAATGCGGACGGCGGCCTGGATGCCATTTTCGATCCGGGTACCGGGGCCAATAATGTGGTGGACGCACTGGCTGTCTATATTCCGCCGCCAGTTGTGCCGGTCCAGATTTCGGGATCAGCCAACTTTTTCACCGTGGTTAACCAGACCAATATTGTAGATACCGGAGCCACGTCCGGGGTGGTTAACGTGACTGTATTCTCCAGTCAGTTCTTCGGCAGGGTTGATAATCTCCGAATCTACTATCAAAACACGCTGCTGCTGAACTCCAACCTGGTGGCGTCGAATTCGTTTACCGTCCCTTACGGTCCCGGAACCTCGACGGTGGTGACGGTGACGATGGATGAGGGGTCATCAAGTGCTCAACTATGGAACTACACCGGCAGCATCGTGCCCTCTATTAACGCGAGTGAGCGAGTGGCGGTCGGCGGAGACTTTACGTCGATTAACGGGGTCAACCGGGACCGGGTGGCACAGCTCTCCGAAAGCGGCCCGATGGATCCGACGTTTGGCCTGGGATCGGGCAGCAGCATCGTCCTGGGCGTGGGAATCAACACCAATTATTCCCTGCCAACGCTGCTGGGAAAATCGGTGGTGGTGGGCAATTTTATTTCGCTCAATGGGGCCAATGTCAGCCGGGTCGCCCGGCTCAATCTGGATGGCTCATTGGATCTGAGTTTCGGGACGGGAACCGGGGCTAACGACACGGTGAACACGCTGGTGGTGCAGCCGGATGGCAAGGTGATCATTGGCGGGTTCTTCACCAATTTCAATGGCGTGCCGCGGGGGCGGCTTGCCCGGCTGAATGCCAATGGTTCGTTGGACACAGGGTTTGACACCTCCATCGGAGCGAACAATGTGGTCCTTACGGTGGCGTTGCAACCGGACGGCCGCGCGCTGGTAGGCGGTCTCTTTACGGGCGTCAATGGGACCTCCCGTAACTTCATAGCCCGCCTCAACCCTGATGGTACGGTGGACTCCACTTTCAACACCAGCGTGGGGGCGGATGGGGCCGTGCGCGCGATCGCGGTGCAGGCAGACGGAAAGGTGCTCGTGGGTGGTGACTTTGGCACCATGAATGGCACGGCCCGCAGCCGTCTGGCCCGGCTTAATACGGATGGTACGCTGGATGCCGCGTTTAATAATAACAGCCTGGGTTTTAACGGGTTTATCAGCGCGCTGGCAGTGGACGCCAGCGGGCGCATCATCGTCGGTGGGTCGTTTACCTCCGTGAATGGGGTGGTCCGCAGCCGGATAGTCCGGTTGACGGGGGCGACCGGGACAGTGGATCTGACCTTTGATCCGGGGACGGGTTTTGACGAATACCTCAGTGCGATTACGGTACAGCCCGATGGCAAGTTGTTGCTGGTGGGTGGTTTTACGGCCTTCAATGGCCTGCAGGCCAACCGGATTGCCCGGCTCAACCCGGACGGTTCCATTGATACCACGGTCAATTTTGGAACCGGAGCCAACAACTTTGTGTCCGCCATGGCCGTGCAGCCGTGGGATCAAAAGATACTCATCGGCGGGGCCTTTACCTCGGTGGACGGTCAGGCCCGGAATGGCGTTGCCCGCATCAATGCCGGTGCGAACGGAGCCGGGGGGGGGAACTTCGAATTCTCGGCCCTGACTTATCTGGTGGACGAGAACGCCACCAACTCAACCGTGACCGTGGTACGGCGCGGTGGGCTGACCGGGGCGGCCACCGTACAACTCGCCACCAGTGATGGCACCGCGCTTCAGGGGGTTGACTACGTGGGCATCACCAACACTCTGGCTTTCGTGAACGGCCAGAATGCCACCAATTTGTTTGTTCGCATTCTCGACAATCTGCTGGCTAACCCCAACAAGACGGTGAACCTCACCCTGTTGAATCCCTCGCCTGGTTCCGGTCTGGGCGCCGTCAATCCGTCCACCATTACAATTGTGGACAACGACAGCCAGTTGGACTTTTCAGCGGCCACCTACTCGGTCACCAAGAGTGGTCTGGCAGCGACCATCACCGTGGTCCGGAATGGGGGGTCGGCGGGTGCCGTGTCCGTCGCCTACACCACGCTGGACGGTACGGCGGTGGCTGGCGTCAATTATCTGACGGTTACGAACCAGTTGTTCTGGGCGGCGGGCGACGTGGCTCCCAAAACGTTTACGGTGCCGATTGTTCGCGTACCCCAGGTGGTGGGTAATCAGACGGTAAATCTGCAATTGTCCAATCCCACTGGCTCGGCCACGCTGGGGCGGTCGACGGCGGTATTGACCATTGTCGATGATGATTTCTCCCCGGGGGTGTTGGGCTTCTCCACCAACAGCTACGTGGCCAATGAAAATTCGGGCACCGCGCTCATCACGGTGGTGCGGACCAATGGCACCACCGGCCCGGTGTCAGTCCAGTTTGCCACGGCCAACGGTTCGGCCATCGCGGGGGTGCGCTATCTGGCCACGAACGGGTTTCTCAATTTCTCCGACGGGCAGACGACCAAGACCTTCAGCGTTCCGTTGATTAACGACACCATAGCCCAAGGGGATCAATCTGTTGTACTCGTTTTGTCCAACCCAGGCAATGGGGCCGGGTTGGGATTGACGAACGCGTTCCTGCTCATTCGTGATGATGAGATCAGCAATGGTATCCTGGGCTTCAGTTCCGCGACCTATGCCGTCAATGAGAATGTGGGTTCGGCGGCCATCACCATCCTCCGCACCAATGGCAGTCAGGGTACGGTCACGGCGAATTTCACCACGGCGGATGGTACTGCCAAGGCGGGAGCGGATTACACCATCACCAGCGGCACGATCGTGTTCCCCGATGCAGTTACCAATATTACATTCAACATCCCCATCCTGGACAATTCCCTGGTCCAGCCCAATCGGGTGCTCAATCTGAGCCTGAGTTATCCCACGGGCGGGGCCACCTTGGGGCTGTCTGCCGCGACGCTGACCATCATTGATGATGATTTCAATGTGGGCTTTTTGGAGTTCACCACCACGGCCTATTACTCCCGGTTAAACGACAGCTTAACCGAACTATCCATCGGGAACAATTTCAACATTCCCGGCGCGCTGGTAACCGTCACCCGCAAAGGCGGCTTCAATGGTGTGGTGACGGTGGATTTCAATACGGTGGATGGCAGTGTCTACTTCGGGAGCACCAATGCCCTTCAGATAGCGTCGGCGTTCAGTCCCGTCTTCAGCACCTCAACCAACATTCCGGTGCCGGGCGTCGCCGGGGTGAATTACGTTCCCACCAACGGCACCCTTACTTTCTATGAGCATGAAATGGCCAAGAGTTTCGTCGTGCCGGTCATTGCGCCGTTGGCGGCTTTCGGAGTGCAGTTGTCCAATCCCACCGGGGGAGCGGTACTCGGGGCGACTACAAATGCTTCGGTGAGTGTTGAGGACACTCCCATAGTTGGCTGGGACCGGATGTATTTCCGGGTGCGGGAAAATGGCGCGAATCCGACCATATACGCCCATAATCGTTCCACAGGCCCGGTGCCGGTACTGTTTACGCTGTCCAGTTATGTGGGGAGCAATACCGTGATCACCGCCGTGGAAGCCGGTACCGATACTGCCTCCCCAGGAAACGATTTGACCCCCCCAGCGAATGTCACGATTCCAGCGGGGGCGGTTGGTTTTCCGATCCCGATTCCGATCATTGATGACCGAGTTGCGGAGTATAACGAGGAAATCATTGTACAAATGCGAACCAATCCCGGTGGCGGATTGCTGGATGAATGTCTGCTGATCATTCTTGATAATGATGATCCGGCCGGGGCGTTTGACCGTGATTATAATCCGGACTTCGATGACCGTACCTCCCCACCGCAGAATTCGGCGCCTGGGGCCAACAACAAGGTATTTGCCGTGGCGGTGCAGGATGATCTAAAAGCATTGGTGGGAGGTGACTTTACGGCCGTGAACACGCTCACCCGTAACCGGATTGCCCGGATGAATTTTGATGGTTCTCTGGACACGACGTTTAACCCAGGCGTGGGTGCAAACGCCTTTGTCGCCGCCATTGGCACCTATGCGAACAGCACCACCAACTTGGTCACTTCGCCTGCGGGGGTGATCACGGGCACGAACATTGTCGCCAGTCCTCAGGCGGGGAAGATCGTGCTGGCCGGAGGATTCACCTCCTACAACGGGATAAGCCGCAATTACATCGCCCGGGTGGATACCAACGGGGTGTTGGACGCCTCGTTCAATCCCGGCAATGGAGCCGATGGTCCGGTGCGGGCGTTGCATGTCTATAAAGGCGGGGCCTTTGACGGACGTGTACTGGTGGCGGGCGATTTCGTAACCGTCAACGGGACCAACCGGAACCATATTGCGCGGCTGGATGTCAACGGGCTGCTGGATGTCAGTTTCAATCCCGGCACCGGAGCCAACGGGCCGGTCTATGCGGTGCGCGTGCAGTTGGATGGCAAGGTGGTGGTGGGCGGCGATTTCACCACGTTTAATGGCCAGCCGGCCAACCGCATTGCGCGCCTGACCCCAACGGGGGCCTTGGATGCGAGTTTCAACCCCAGTGCGGGAGCGGACGGGGCCGTGTATGCGCTGGGCTTGGAGAATCCGGCGGTGGCGGCGCAGTTGAACCGCAGCTCCCAGGGGGGGCCGGCGGAAGACGTGCAGCAAGTCAACCTCGGCGCGGCTACGTCGGGAACGCTCATCATCAATTTTGATTTTCTCACCATTCCGGACACGATGCATGTTTATTACGGGGCCAACCGCATCGGCGCGAATCTCATTTATGATTCAGGGCTTACGAATGGCTCAAGCAGCATTTCCATACCGTTTGGCCCCAGTCCCACGCTGGGTACCAACAGCCGGCTGCTCATCATCATGAATGAGGGGAACAATGTGGACACGAATACCGCGTGGTTCTACGACGCGCTTGTCCTCACCAAGGGGGGAACCGAAAAGATCATACTCGGCGGTGAATTTAATAATTTTGATTTGCGCCGGCGGAACAAGATCGCCCGTCTGAACGGGGATGGTTCGTTGGACACCACGTACAGTCCGGGAAGTGGTTTTGACGATACGGTCCTGAGCATTGCGATGGACACCAACGGACTTGCGGTGGTGGGCGGGCAGTTTACGGATTTCAATACCACCCGCCGGATTGGGCTCGCCCGACTATTGTCGGATGGCACGCTGGACACGACCTTCATGGATCAAACTTTCATGCAGTTTGCCGGCTTGATCAACCTGACCAATGGCCAACCGCGCAATTTTGCAGCGGCGCTGGCTTTCCAGGCCGATGGCGATCTGATCATTGGCGG
>RFSE01000024.1 GCA_009924135.1 Pseudomonadota bacterium
ATCCTGGCGCGCATGGAACGGCAGCTCCCCGATTATGATCGCACCTTGATCGAGGGCACCCGGTTTGACGCCGCCCGCGTACGCTGGCACGTCGAACACCTCTGGAGCCTGCCCCTTGCCACCCGCCGCGAATTGCCCGGCCTTCCGCCCGAGCGCGCCGATGTGATTCTCTTCGGTGCCGCCATTTACGAAGCCGTGATGACCACCTTCGCGATCAACACGCTGTGCGTCAGCACGCGCGGCCTGCGGTTCGCCGCCGTGCGCTAAGCGCGCGGCGAAGGCAAAAGGAAAAAGGTAAAAGGCAAAAAGGGGAACGCCGTTCGATCGGTCCTTTTGCCTTTTTACTTTTGCCTTTTGCCTTCGCCTCCTGCGTTCACTTTTTCTTCTTCGGCGGCGGTGGCGGCGCGGGTTTGTTGGCCACCGTGAGCCAGGCCACTTGGCCGTCGTTGATGAGGCGATCACCGCGCGCGTCGGCACCACGCAGGCTGAAGGTCGCTGAACGACTCAGGGCCGGAGTGGACGTGGTGAGAACGAACTCAATCGGTACGCTCGCGGCCTTTGCTTCGGCGGAAGCGAGCAGCTCCACTTTAACCTCACCACCCTTGTCCGTAATCTCGGGGATTTTTGCGGTCACGCCCTCGGGCAGGCCTTTTACACTCAGTACCAACTTCTCCTTGAAACCTTCGTTACGAGCTACTGTGACTTTGATTTCGTTCGTCTTGCTGTTCTCCAGAAAGAACGCGTGCGTCGGAATGGTGGCCGTGAAGTTCGGCGGCGGAGCCACGTGCTCGATGCGGTAGAAATGTTCGGGGCTGCCGTTCCCGTACATGTCACTGATCGCCACGATGAACGTGCCATCGGCGGGTGCGTTCCAGCCCAGCTTGGGATCGGTGCCATCGCCACCTTCCTGCTGCACGAGGGAAACGCCGTTGGTGTCTTCCACTCGTATCCGCGCGGACAGCGGCGAATGCAGTTCGGCGGCCCGCACCCGGAAGTTGAACCGCTCGTTTTTCTTCGCTGCGAAGGAAAAGCGGTCCACATCGCCCGGACGGCCAATGCGCCCGTTGAGCGAGGCGGGAAACGTGACCGGCTGCGCATTAGCCGGGGTGTCGTTGGGCTCCACTTCGGTCACGTCGTTCGTCGCATCACCAAGGCCCAGCCAGAGCGTGTCGCCGGTCGGCAGGGCAGGAACAAAGATCAGTTGATCGGCGGCGGGCACTTGAGTGGCATCCACCGTTTGCGTTTTGGTGGCCTGGTCCAGGTTCCATCCTTGCAAGGTCACCGGCGACTTCGCCCCGCGCTTCACTCCCGCAGGAAAGGCCGTGCGAACAAACGGCCCGGTCGTGACTGTAAGCCGATAGACATAGGCAGCATTGCCCTTGGCCGAAACGTCGGAAGCCGGAGGATGGGCGAAGCCGAGGATCTGAACAATATACGTACCCGTGCGCGGAACTTGCCAGGCGATCAACGCGTCAAGGTTGTGCGTGTCGTGATTGAACGCCACCCGGACGCCGCGTTCGTCGAGGAGTTGCAGGACCGGGTCCACGGAACTGCCCAACGCGTAGCAATCCACCGCCGCGACAATCCACTTCCCCTGCTCTGCCGTGATGGCATAGCTGTCCACGTCCCCGGCCTTTTCCAGTCGGCCGTTGATGACCACGGCAGATTTGGTAAGCCGCTGGGGCTTGTGGAAGTCATCATTGGGCTCCTCCTCCATGATTTCCGCGCGCGTCCCGACGACAAACGCGCGCGGCTCTGACGCCCCGTCCGCATTGTAAAAACGCACCAGATGCGGCCCTGGCGGCACCTCTGCACCGATGCTCACCGAGTAGGTTGCGCTGTTGGTCGTCGCCTTGAAAACCAGCCCGGCGTGATCGGTCCAAACGCCGACCGGCAAGGGTTCCAGCTTGCCGCCGACCGTGACCTTCACGGTCGCACCCTGGCGGCCACCTGCCGGGAACAGAAACTCAGGAGCCGGCACAGCGGCCCACAAAGCCAGCGGGCCCAACGATAAAAGAAATGCAGCCAAACGCCGCAGCAGACACAAAGACATCAAGCAACGGACTTCCCCAGGCCGTGCCTTAATCAAACCAAGTCGCCGTCACTGCGCCGGTTAAACGCCGATTCATAGAGCCCGACGAAGTCGGCCACCTCCACGCGGCGGGGGTTGAAATTCACGGTCCATTGTTTCGCGGCCTCCTCGGCGAGTTGCTGGATCTTGGGCGGCTCGACACCGCATTCCGAGAGCGAGCGCGGGAAACCGGCGATGTTGAGCAGCGATTCGAGGCGGGCGAGGAGTGCTTCGAGGGCACTGGTCAGGCCGCCCTTCACGGTCGCGAGTTCGGGCCCGGAGGCGAGTTCCGCATAGCAGCGCAGCGCGTCGGGGTCCGCTGAATTAAAGCGGATAACCATGGGCAACATCATGCCGACGGCCTGGCCGTGGACGATGTTGTAGTGCGCGGTAAGCGGGTTCGCCGCCGAGTGGGCCGCGCCCAGCATGGAGTTCTCGATGGCGATGCCGGCGTAGGCCGCGCCGAGCAGCATCCGCCCGCGCGCCTCGAGGTCCTTCGGATGCTTCAGCACCTGCGGCAGACTCGTGACGCAAAGGCGGAAGGCTTCGCGGGAAAACATCTGCGACAGCGGGTTGCGCTTCGTCGTGACGGCGGTCTCGACCGCATGCGCAATGGCATCAATGCCCGTGAAGGCCGTGACGCGATGCGGCTGCGAGACGGTAAGCATGGGGTCCAGAATGGCGATGCGGGCAGCCGCCTTGGAGTCGAGGCAGGCCATCTTCTGGTGGGTCTGCTCATCCGCGATCAGCGCGGCAGACTGGCATTCGCTGCCGGTGCCAGCGGTGGTGGGAATGGCAATCAGGGGCAACATGGGCTTCTTCGCCTTGCCCACGCCCCAGTAGTCCTGCATCCGTCCGCCGTTGGTATGGATGAAGTTGCAGCCCTTCGCCGTGTCCATGGAGCTGCCGCCGCCGAGGCCGACGAGCAGGTCCACATGCTCCGCCGCCGCCATGGCCACGCAATCATCCACGCATTTGGTGGTGGGATTTTCCTTCGCACGGTCAAACAGGCTGACGTGCAGACCGGCCTTGGCCAGCGACTCCAGCACGCGCTGCGCGTGGCCGGCCTTGACGATGCCGGGATCAGTGACGAGCAGGACCCGCCGGCCGCCCAGCTCCGCCGCCAGCTCGCCGACGCGCTCCACGGCGTTCGCCCCAAACACGAGCCGCGTGCGGGGGATGAAGTCAACCATCCCGACGGGAGCAAAAGCATGGCCTGCGGAAATCATGTTCGGCTAAAGACTGGCCGAGAATCGCGCCTGTTCAAGAATTTATCCATCCGATTGACCGAATGCATGGCGGCTTGAACCCCGGCGGGCCGCCGTTTAGGCTCGCCGCACATTGCTATGACCGACCCGCGTTTCACCAAGCTCGCCGACCTCCTAATCAACTACTCCACCGCCATGCAGCAGGGGGAAAACATCCTCCTCGACATGGTGGATGTGCCGGATGAATTCACCGTGGAGATGATGCGCGCGGCCCGCGCCGCCGGAGCCACGCCCATCGTGGAAGTCCGCCACAGCCGCGTGACGCGCGAAGTGCTCCGGGCCACCGACGAAAAACACGCCAAGCTCGTCCACGACATCGAGCTGGCGCGCATGAAGAAGATGGCCGCCTACATCGCGATCCGCGGCGCGCACAACGCCACCGAATCCGCCGACGTGCCGACGGACAAACTCGCGCTCTACTCGAAGGTGCTGCGCCCGGTGCAGAACTTCCGCGTAAACAAGACCAAGTGGTGCGTCCTGCGCTGGCCCACGCCCAGCATGGCGCAAGCCGCCGGCATGAGCACGGAGGCCTTCGAGAACTTCTACTTCGACGTCTGCACGATGGATTACCGCAAGATGGCCAAGGCGATGCTCCCCTTGGAAAAGCGCATGACCGAGGCCGATCAAGTACGCCTCACCGCACCGGGCACGGACCTCACGTTCAGCATCAAGGGCATCGGCGCCCGCAAGTGCGAAGGCATCCGCAACATCCCCGACGGCGAGTGCTTCTCCTGTCCGGTGAAGACCAGCGTCAACGGAACGATCCAGTTCAACACGCCTACGATCTATAGCGGCACCAAGTTCGAGAACATCCGGCTGGAGTTCACCAAGGGCAAGGTCACGAAGGCAAGCGGCTCGAACGAAAAGCGCCTCAACGAGATTCTCGATACCGATGCCGGCGCGCGTTACGTGGGCGAGTTTTCACTCGGCTTCAACCCGTTTATCCAGTCGCCGATGTGCGACATCCTTTTCGATGAGAAGATCGCCGGCTCCCTGCATTTCACGCCTGGCCAGGCCTACGAGGATTGCGACAACGGCAACCGCAGCGCCGTCCATTGGGACATGGTGCTGATCCAGCGCAAGGAATGGGGCGGCGGCGAGGTGTGGTTCGACGGTGAACTGATCCGCAAGGATGGTCTGTTCGTGCCGAAGGACTTACTGCCGCTTAATCCGGAGAACTTGAAGTAACCGCGCGGCCTCCGTAGTCGCAGGCTTCAGCCTGCGCATCAGAAACACCGTGATCGATTCGCAACTTAAAAGTTGCGACTACGCGGTCACCCCGAGCCGGTCGCCCATGCGGGCGTAAAGCTCGCGGTGCTCGGCGGTGTGGGCGAGCAGGTCAGCATCCAGCTTCACCCGGCCCGGCTCGAAGAGCGTGATGGTGGAGGAACCGCCGAATTTAAAATAGCCCTTCTCCGCCCCCTTGGCCACGCGGGTGTTTGGTGCGGACGTGTACTCGAAGCTCCCCACATTCGTCGCCCCCACCTCCAGCATCAGCACCGTGCCAAACTCCGGTGATTCGATGCGGGTGATGGCGCGTTTGTTCTCCGTGAAGATATGGATGTTCTGCCGCAAGGCGATGGGGCTCACCGAGTAGAGCCAGCCGTTGATCAAGCGCGGCTCGGTCGCGAATCCGGCGACCGGAAAGTGGTAACGGTGGTAATCCACCGGACACAGCCGCGAGAGCACCATCGAGCCACGATGGAATTGCTCGGCGAGGGCGGGATCGTGCAGCAATTCAGGCAGGCTGAAGACCTGGCCTTTCACGAAGATGCCCTCAGTTTCCGAGACGTCCGCAAAACCCAGGTGCCGGCCGTCCGCAGGGAAGACCGCCGTCCGCGCGTCCCCGGCGATCGGCCGGGCGGCGGGCTTGAGCTTGCGGTAGAAGAACTCGTTGAACGTACGATAGGACTCAGGCGCATCGGCAAACTCACCGACATCCACCTGAAAGTTTCGGATGAACGGCGCGACCTTCGCGCGGCTGGCGGGCCGGTCCATGCGCCAGCCATACCACTGCGAGAAAAAGGCCCGCTTGGCCACCGCCTCCAGCGCGAGCTTGCCTGAGATTGAGCCGTAGATCCACCGCAGGAAGCCCTCGCCATAAATGGCTTCGGTTTCGATGCATTGCGTATAGCGGTTGAAGTAGCGGATGGCGTCAGTCGGCATGTGCGGTACGGAAGGAACTGTCGGGAAGCAACGCCTACAAGTCGAGCGGGTTTTGTGGTGGTTGCGCACGTCCAAACCCCGTGCTTACATCGCTGCCGCCCATGAAGACGTCGTCCTTCGCCGTGCTCGGTTGCCTCCTGCTCTTCATGACCGGGGCGTCCGGGGCACCGCCCGAGGGTTGGACCACGGGGGCCGCGCGGGAGGAAATCCGCCCGCAATTCCGTCACGATCCCACCGGCGGACCATCGGGAAAAGGCAGCTTCATCATCGAGTCCGATGCGCGCGAAGGCTTGAACGGCTGGTGGACCAAGACCTTTCCCGTGACGGGCGGTCAGCACTACCGCTTCACGGTGCTGCGCAAGGTGTCCAACGCCGAGTCGCCCCGCCGCGCTGGCGTGGTCCGCCTCCTCTGGCGCGACGCAAACGGCAAACCCGTCACCCACGACGAACCGTCCTTCGCCTCGTATCGCCCCGGCGATCATCCGCGCTCCGAGCCGGAGATGCCCGCCGACCTGGCCACCGATGCGCGGGGCTGGACGGAGGTGGCCGATACGTATCGGGCTCCGTCCAAAGCCGCCCAGGTCATCGTGGAACTGCACTTCCGCTGGGCCCCGCAGGCGAAGGTCGAGTGGGCGGACCTCTCCCTCACCGCTGTTCCCGCCCCTGTCCCGCGCATTGTACGACTCGCCGCCGCGCACTTCGTCCCGCGTAACACCAAGACGCCCGAGGAACGCCGACAGGCCTTCGTGCCCATCATCGCGGAGGCCGCCAAACAACGGGTGGATTTCCTCGTGTTGCCCGAGGTGCTGACGTACGCGGGCGGCAGCACCTACGAGCAATGTGCCGAGCCAATTCCGGGGCCCTCCACCGAGTTCTTCGGCAAGCTGGCGAAGGAACACAAGTTGCACCTCGTGCCCGGACTCATCGAGCGCGACGGCCATTTGATCTACAACGTCGCCGTGTTGATCGGCCCGGACGGCAAGCTCATTGGCAAATATCGCAAAGTCTGTTTGCCGCGAGGCGAGATCGAAGGCGGCATCCAGCCGGGCCACGATTATCCGGTCTTCAATACCAAGCTCGGCAAGATTGGCATGATGGTCTGCTACGACGGTTTCTTTCCGGAGGTGGCGCGCGAGTTGAGCAACCGGGGCGCGGAGGTCATCGCGTGGCCCGTGATGGGCTGCAACCCACTCCTCGGTTCCGCCCGGGCGTGCGAGAACCACGTCTATGTCGTCAGCAGCACGCACACGGACGTCTCGGCGAACTGGATGATTTCCGCCGTTTATGGCCACGACGGCAAACCGCTCGCGCAGGCAAAGGACTGGGGCACCCTGGCCATCGCCGAGGTGGATTTGAACAAGCGCCTGCTCTGGCAAAGCCTCGGCGACTTCAAAGCCGAGATCCAGCGGCACCGGCCGGCGGACCCCATCGCCCAAAGTGGCAAGTGATTGCGGACCGACTTGATGGAAAACTCTGGTTGAAACCCCGCTGTGAAACTGCGGTCGCGCTCTCCCTCCCCATGAACCGAAGACGGTCAGAAAGATGGGAAGAAACTCGAATTGAATTCTTCCGACCCCATTTTTCTGACCTGGTTTGACACCCCCCTATCTACCAACCTATTTCCACCACTGATATCATTACCATGAACCTCACCATCCGCCCGTTTCGCCCGGCTGATTTGCCGGCCATGCAGGAGATCACGCTCGCCTCGTTTCCGGGCATCTCGCTCGACCAGACCATTGAACAGAAATTCGGCGAGCTGAACGGTCACGACTGGCACTGGCGCAAGGCCCGGCACATCGAACTGGAGACCAACGCCAACCCCGCCGGAGCCTTTGTCGCCGAGGAGGACGGACGCATCGTGGCCTACATCACCACCACGCTTGATCGCACGGCGGGCAACGGACGAATCGCGAACCTCGCGGTCATCGCCGAGCTACGCGGACGCGGCGTGGGCCGGCAGCTCATTCAGCACGCATTGGTGTGGTTCCGCGCCGAGGGGTTGAGCTACGCACTCATCGAATCCATGTCGCACAATGAAGCCGGGCGCGGCCTCTACACGTCAGTGGGCTTTCAGGAAATCGGCCAGCTCGTCCACTACGCCATGAAACTATGAAGCTGATCCAACAGTTCCAAGAGGTTGAAGCAAGTCGAACCTACCGAGACTTCGGTCTGCCTGATCCTCAGTAAGTAACGAGTGACTTGACGGGGTAGCCCTTGAGCTTGTCGCGACCGGCGAGGAACTGGAGTTCGATGAGGAAATGGATTTCCAGGATTTTGGCCCCGATCTTTTCCAGCAACTGCACCGCTGCCGAGGCCGTGCCGCCGGTGGCGAGGAGGTCGTCCACGAGCAGGACACGTTCACCGGGTTTCACGGCGTCGATGTGGATGGCGACGGTGTTCGAGCCATATTCGAGGTCGTAGCTCTGTTCATGCGTGGCGTAGGGGAGCTTGCCCTTCTTGCGCACGGGAACGAAGCCCGCGCCCAGTCGGACGGCCACAGCCGAGGCGAAGATGAAGCCGCGCGCATCGATGCCCACGACGGCGTCCACCTCGCCGGGTTTGTAATTGGCACAGAGGAGGTCGATGGTGCCGGCAAAGAGGCGGCCATCGGCGAGCACCGGCGTGATGTCCTTGAACTGGATGCCCGGCTTGGGGAAATCAGGCACGTTGCGGATGGCAGCGGCGATGTTCTGGGCAGTGACTTTGGCGTGTCTCATGACATTTTAAGCGGACTGGGCTTCCCGGCGTTCGATGAGGCGGCGCATCTTGCGCAGGGCCAGCATCTGAATCTGACGGACGCGCTCGCGGGTGACGCCGAATTTCTGACCGACCTCTTCGAGCGTACGCTCGGTGCCTTCGTCGAGGCCGAAACGGTAGGTCAGGATGGACGCCTCGCGCGGGGGCAGCGTCTTGATCATGTCCCGCAGCATCGTGGTGACGGTCTTCTCTTCGAGCTGCTCGTATGGCGTCTCGGCGTGCTCGTCCTCGATGATGTCGCCAAACAAATGGGAATCACCTTCTTCGCCAACCGGGGCATCCAGCGACGCGGGCCGGATGGCAGCGGTGCGGAGCTGCCCCACGCGGCTGGCGGTCATGCCTAACTCTTCGGCCAACTCCTCGTCCGTCGGCTCCCGGCCAAATTCCTCCTGCAACTTCATCGCCACCCGGCGCATCCGCGAAATCTTGTCCACCAGGTGCACGGGCAGGCGGATGGTCTTGCTCTGGTTGGCCAGGGCGCGCTTGATGGATTGCTTGATCCACCACGCGCCGTACGTTGAAAGCTTGCCACCCTTGGCGGGATCGAAGCGCTCAACCGCCTTCATCAGGCCGATGTTACCCTCGTTGATGAGGTCCAGCAGCGGCAAGCCGAGCCAGTCGTAATCGCGGGCGATTTTGACGACGAGCCGGAGGTTGGCCTTGATCATCAACTCGCGAGCGGCCTTGTCGCCCTGCTGAATGCGGGCGGCGAGTTCGACCTCCTGCTCGGGAGTCAGCAACGGCACCTGCCCGATTTCGCGAAGGTACAGCTTGATGGCACTGTCCCCGTCGTACGGCAACCGGGCCTGCGCAGCCGTCTCGGCGGGCGTGGGGACATGGGGCACCGGCGCATCCTTGCCCACAGCGGGCGAGGCGGCGGTCTCGCCGGCCTCAGATGCGGCCGCTTGGGGGCGAGGCCGGTAAGGGTTAAAGGAATTCTGGCGTTTCTCCTCCACCGGCTGGGGAGCCGCCTCGGGGGTAACAGCCGCGCGCTTCTTCACCGATTTCGTTTTTGATTTACGCTCGGCCATGTCGGCAGAAAGAATTCGTTAGGGGCAAGGCCTGCGGCAAGACAAATTCTAGCCGGCAATGCACGAGCATTATCGGCCCAAGCTTTCCAGGCGCGCGATCCGTTCCTCCAGCGGCGGGTGGGTGGAGAAGAGTGCCATGAAGCCGCCGGAATGACCGGAAATCTTCAACGATTGGAAGCCCGACCCCGCGCCTTCGGAAGCGAGCTGTGGATCGTAAATCCGCTGCAACGCACGCAGTGCACCGATCATCTGGGGCTTGCCCGCCAACAGCATGCCGCCCGCGTCCGCGCGAAACTCACGGGTCCGCGAAAACCAGGCGACCACGATGGAACCCAGGAGGGTGAAGAGGATTTCGAAAAGGATCACAAAAACCATCTGCAACAAGGACTGGCCGAAACTCGGACGGTCGTCGTCACTGCGATTACCGCTGAGCGCCTGGGCCGCGAGGAATCCGAGCACGCGCGACAGGAAGATGACGAAGGCGTTGATGACGCCCTGCACAAGGGTCATCGTGACCATGTCGCCGTTCGCGATGTGCGCGACTTCATGCGCCACCACGCCTTCGGCTTCGGCCCGGTTCATTTGATGGAGCAGGCCACTGGACACGGCCACGAGTGAACGGGACTTGCTCGGTCCGGTGGCAAAAGCGTTCACCTCCGGAGAGTCGTAGATGCCAACCTCCGGCATCGCCGGCAGTCCGGCACGCTGGGCAAAGCCATGCACCATGCGGACGAGTTCACGGGCATCCGGGTCGCTGGTGTTGGGATCGATCACCTCCACCCCCATCATCCACTTGGCCATGAACCGCGACATTGCCAGCGAAATAAACGCGCCGCCCATGCCGAAAACCAGGCTGACGACCGCCAGATACCCAAACCAGTTACCACCCGCGCGCCGGCCGAGTTGCGGGAAGTAATGGAGCACCACGCTGACGACGATCGATAGGGTGATCATCACCAGCAGGTTGACCGCGATAAAAAGGAAGAAACGCTTGCCGAGTTGGAAGAAGTTTTTCATGTCAGGTTCGTTTGTTCAGGTGCCAGCAGCCACGGGCGGTTTCAACACGCCCGCTACGCGCATTCATTTCAGCGAGAGACGTGCCAGCCGCCTAGTGGAATACCGGTGCTCGATTTATAGTCGGTTTGCCACTGAACGCAACCTGCGAACATGAAAACTCCGTCCAAAACATGACTCACTGTGACGGGGTTGTCACAGCTCCAACGTCTTCTCGGACTTCGTCAGGTTGCGGGCTCCGTGGCGCGTGACCACCGCCACGTCCTCCAGCCGGACGCCCCCGATGTCGGGGTAATACAGCCCCGGCTCAATCGTCAGCACCTGACCAACCCGCAGCCGGTCGCGCGACTGGCCATTCAGGCGCGGAGCCTCATGCAGGTCCAGGCCGACTCCGTGACCAGCGGCGTGCACAAAGCCCTCCAGCCGCCCGTTCCGGCGGGCAGTCTCGAAACCTGCCTGCTTCAGCGATTCAATGATGGCACGGTGCAACGCCCGTCCTTCAGCCCCATCCCGAACGAGACTCAAGCCAAGTTCCTGCGCGGACTCCACGGCGCGATACATTTTCCGCACTGCATCAGTGGCCCGCCCTTTCACCACGGTCCGGGTGATGTCGGCGTAAAATCCCGTCTTCCGGGAACGCGGGCAGACATCGATCAAAATCGGCTGGTTGGCCCGCAACACTCCGTGTCCCACTTGGCTGGGATCGCTGCCTTGCCGGCCCCCGGCGACAATCGTCCGGGCGGAAACCCCGCCGGCCTGGACCACCGCTGCGTCGATCACGGCGCGCAACCGGTCCGCCGTCAGGGGTAACCCGCGCCAGACCAGTTTTCCATCCCGGGCGATCTTCGCGTTCTTCAAGGTATTCAGTCCCTCGGACAGCCCGACCTCGGCCATCACCAAGGCCGCATTGATCTTCTTCAACTCGGCAGCAGACTTGATCTCACGCTCGGGAAAAAACTCCCCCTGCACCGGCTTGACCTTGATGCCCACGTCGCGCAACTCCCGCGCATAGCCCAGGGGAAAGTCCACCGGCACCTCCACCTTGCGCAGCCCGTTGCCCTTCAAAACTTCGGCGGCGAGATGGGCCGGGGTCACCTTCTTGTGCCCCGCCTTGCGCAACCGTTCCATCAAGGAAGCCGCCGGCAGGATGCGGCAATGGGCCGCTTCCTTGCGCGCCCGGCCCAGCCCGGCATCACTCACGATGAGATGGGAACGTCCATTCAGCCGCAGGTAGATGAGCGCGTCGTCTGCGAACATGCCCGCCGCATAGAGCATGTTGGCGTCACGCTCGCTGGCCGCTATCATCAGCCGGGATTCGGAGGGCATTGAGGTTCGCACGCTAGGCAGCGCACGGAAAGTTGGCAAGTAGAAGAATGGTGAACTAATCCAACCCAGTTATGACGCCAAAGTCGTTCAGCCAGGTCGGCTGGTCAAGCGGCCTTATGAGGTTTTGCTGGATGAGGGAAGTCGTGCTGATGCGGGCTGGTTTTAAGTAGGAGTAGGAGTATGAGGAGGAGAGTTACAATGATCGACGTCGGCGCGAAACAGTCGCCCCGCGTTCAACCCTCGTACCCCTGCTTATCCACGCCTCACGGCACGACGTTGAACGAAAGGAAATACATCCGGCCCGCCTGCAAACGCGGGAAGTCGAAGCCCAGGTCCACCTTCACCGCATGCGCGTCGGACTTGCCGAGGAAGCGCAGGAAATTGCCGAATGCAAACGGTGGCTGATACTTCACGATGTTGGCCTCGGAGATGCCGACGAGTTTCTTGGCCCGCTTCACCGCCACGTCGAAATTGCCCAGTTCATCCACGAAGCCCAGGCGCTTGGCCTCGGTGCCGGAGAAGATCCGGCCGTCGGCATAGGATTCCCAGTCGCTGGCCAGTTCCGCACTTTCCTTGTCCAGACCGGCTTTCTTGTTCGCCGTCCACGCCGCCGCGCGGCCCTTGCGCACGACGCCCTTGAACGTCCCGTAGGTCTCGTCGATCAAGGCCTGCACCATCTCGCGTTCGCCAGCGGGCACATCCTCGGGCCGGCGCGTGCTGCTCATCATGTCCTTGAACTTGCCGCTCTTATAGACCTGCGGCTGGATGCCCACCTTGTCCATCAAGCCGCGGACGTTCAGGCCGGACATGATGACGCCGATGCTGCCCGTCAACGTGAGTTCATTCGCCACGATCCACCGGCACGGCGCGCTGACATAGTAACCGCCGGAAGCCGCGAGGCTGCCCATCTGCGCGATCACCGGTTTATTGGACTTGTCCTGAAACTCATGGATGGCCCGGTAGATTTCATCCGAGGCGAGCACTTCGCCACCGGGAGAATCAACGCGCAGGATTACCGCCTTGACGTTTTCATCTTTCTCGGCCAGTTCGAGTTCCTCCTTCACCCGCACCACCATGTCGCCCGAGCCTTCGGGATCGTGGCTGGAAATGACGCCGCCGATGTCGATGGCCACGATCTTGTTGTCCGTGTCCTTGTCCGTGAGCACGATCTCCTCGTAGGCCTTGCCATCAAGCCGGGCTGACTTCGAAGCGAAAGAGGAAACGAAGAAATGCACTTTCCCGACGGCCCAAAACGCCATGCCACCGAGCACGACCAGCGCCACAAGCCAGATCCAAGCGCGGCTCCGGCGCGGCGGCTTGGCGGACGGGGGCTGCACGGGCGGCAGGGCCGAACCCATGGGTGGCAACGCGGGCGGTACCAACGGCGGGGGCGCGGTCGGACCGGGCGTCGGCGTAGGCGGCAACGAATGATCGCTCGATTCCATACCGCGCACGCTACTCAGCGCTGCGGGACCGGGCAAGTGTGTTCGCAAGTGGCGTTAGCTGTTGGGCTTCCTGAAGCTTCCCAATAGCCGAAGACTACCGGCGATCATTCGGTTGGCAGGGTAAGACTCCGTCGAACCCCATTTCGAGCGGAGCGAGGCGAGCTTCTTTGGGGACCGAGCGACGTCCCAAGATGCTCGCTTCGCTCGCGCCGGCTCTGCCGGCAAATGGAGTTCGACGGCGTCTCACCCTACCAGTTTACCCGCGCCTCGCCCTTCCTTGCCGCTGGCGCACGGTGTGGCGGCAGGCATCTTGCCTGCCGCAGAGCCGTGGCTTCCAGCCCGGCGGAACGAGACGTGCGATCACCCGAGCACTCATGGATAACCCAAACCGTGAAACTTCTCTCCATAACCGAAGAGGGTCAGAAAGATGGAGAAGGACCTGAGTTGAAATTTTTCTGATCCAATTTTTCTGACCAATGCAGCTGTTAAACAGCCTGAAATTGAGCGGCGGCGAAGGCCCCTAAATCATCATGGTCAGGGGTTCAAAGCGCGAACTGCTCGGTGGAAGAATTCTCACCCTGAACCGGGATTGGTAAGGCGCGTCTGTCCTCAGCGCGCCGCCGGCCACCCGGACGCCACCAGACCTCGGCGGCGCCGTGAGGACACCGCGCCCTACCCACCGCAGGTTCAGATGCCCAAGGAGCGAAAGGTCCGTTCCGTTACTTCTCCCCCCCGGTCCGGGCAGCAAGATGCCGGCCCTCTACGGCAGGCCGGATGCCTGCCGCGACGGGCTTGTGGCCACTCCAACCCTTAATCTCATCGCCGCTTCAGAGGTCGGGTTGACGGCGGCCAGGGTGCGCCCGCGCCTGTCTGTGGCGGAAAGTCTTCCGGGGTGTTCAAGTTCAGCAGTTCCGGCAGGCGGTTTTTGGGCAGGTGGAGTTGGGCTGCCCGCAGGCGCTGTGACAGTCCTTGCAGGGAGAAGCGCTTTTCTGTCAACGCTTGCTCGATCTCCGGCAGCACTGCCCGATCCAGCGCAAAGGGAAAGCCCGCGCCTTCCTCGGTGCGCACGAACACTCCCCTGCCCTTGCGCGCAGCCACCGCGCGGATCAGCTCCGGGGTGACGAACGGCATGTCGCACGAGAGAAACACCAGCCGCTCCGCCCGACTGCGTTGAAAGGCCGTCCAAACGCCGCCGAGCGGTCCGCAGCGTGGCACGAGGTCGCGCCGGATCACCCGCACCGGCCAGCCGGTCGCCCGGGCCGCCGCGCGGACCCACGCGAGCAGCGAGCGCCCACGCCAGCGCAGCCGTGCCTTGTCCCGGCCCATACGCGTACTCAAACCGCCGGCGAGGATGATGACTTCCACGCCGGGCGGGTTTGGGGTTCCGAGTTGGGAGTTTCGGGTTTGGGGTTTCGGGTTTGGGGTTTGGCGTTGGGCGGGTTTGCTTGCCATGGTTGCGTGGTCATTTGCCTGCGGAAGGCGGGCGGGTGCAACACTTTTGCGCGAAAATTGCATTGCCACGGGGCTGTCCACTGGTACTGTGCGCCCTCTTTTCGCCGGGAACGGCGGGAAGGAACGGCCTTAAACCAAACAGCCTCGGCCCGTGTGGGCGGGGGCGGCCATCGTAACATCAAATGAAATCCCGAGTTCTGCGGGATGGCCGGCGCGCACCACGCGACGCCGGCTGTTAACCAACCGGAACAAGTTAGACCCATGATGACCATCGGTATCAAAGAGTTGTTGGAAGCTGGCGTCCATTTCGGCCACCAGACCAAGCGTTGGAACCCGAAGATGAAGCCCTTCATCTTCGAAGCCCGCAACGGCATTCACATCATCGACCTGAGCCAGACGGCCCAGCAGTTGCAGAGTGCCTGCGAATTCCTCGGCAACCTCGTGCGCGGCGGCGGCAACGTCCTCTTCGTCGGCACCAAGAAGCAGGCCCAGGAAGCGATCAAGGAATCCGCCAAGTCCTGCGGCCAGATGTATGTCACCGAGCGCTGGCTCGGCGGCACGCTCACCAATTTCAAGACGCTCCGCCGCTCGCTGGCGCGGATGAAGAAGCTCGAGACCATGTTCGCCGACGGCTCCGCCGGCAAGTACGGCAAGAAGGAACAGTCCGCCCTCGGCCGCGAGCTGGAACGCCTCGTGAAGAACCTCGACGGCATCCGCACGCTGGACAAGCAGCCCGACGCCATGTTCGTCGTGGACATCAAGCGCGAGCACAACGCCATTGCCGAGGCCCGCAAGCTCAAGATCCCCATCGTGGCCATCGTGGACACCAACGCGGACCCCACCTACGTGGACTACCCCATCGCGGGCAACGACGACGCCCTGCGCTCCGTCCGGCTCATCCTCGCCGGCGTCACCGAGGCGTGCGGCAAGGCTCGCGCTGAGTACGAGGCCAAGTACGGCCGCAACCAGCAGGCTGCTCCTGAGCCCGCTCCGGCCCCGGCTCCGGCCATTGCTCCCGAAGCGCTCGCCGCCCTCGCCACCCCGGCCCAGGCCTGAATTGATTCGACCGGTTGAGTTGGCGGCGGCCAGTCCGCCGCCTCTCAACTTTCAACCAATAACTCTCAACACGTCTCAAACATGGCTGAAATTACCGCAGCAAACGTAGGCAAGCTCCGCGAAATGACCGGTGCGGGCTTGATGGACTGCAAGAAAGCGCTCACCGAAAACCAGGGCGACCTCGACCTCGCCGTGGACTGGTTGCGCAAAAAGGGCGTTGCCAGCGCCGCCAAGAAGGCCGACCGCGCCGCCAACGAAGGCGTCATCGCCCAGCACATCGCCCCCGGCTCCAAGGTGGGCGTGCTCCTCGAAGTCAACTGCGAGACTGATTTCGTCGCCAAGAACGAACAGTTCCGTGCCTTCTGCGACGAACTCGCCAAGAAGATCGCCGGCAACCCGGGCGTGGACCTGGAAGCCGACCGTGTCGCCGCCGTCGCCAAGATCGGTGAGAACATCCGCCTCAATCGTCACACCCGCTGGGAAGTCAGCGGCAGCGGCCTCATCGCCGCTTACATCCACACTGGGGCCAAGGTCGGCGTGCTCGTCGAAGTCGGAGCCGGGAAGGATGAGACCGTGAGCAGCGAGGCCTTCAAGGAACTCGTGCGGGACATCACCCTGCAGATCGCCGCCGGCAACCCTACCGCCGTCAGCCGTGAGCAGATCCCGGTCGAAACCCTCGACAAGGAAGACGAGATCGCGCGCAACTCCGATGCCCTCAAGGGCAAGCCGGCCGCCGCCATGGCCAACATCCTCAAAGGCAAACGGGAGAAATACTTCCAGACCGTGTGCCTCGTGGAGCAGGGCTTTGTGAAGAAAAACGGCGAGATCACCGTGAAGGAACACATCGCCACCGTCGGCAAGGCGCTCGGTGACGAAGTCGTCGTCCGCCGCTTTCTGCGCTATCAGATCGGCGTGGCCTGAGGCCGGTCTCTCATTAACCAACGAACGGGCACCCGGTGACGGGTGCCCGTTTGCTTTACCGGAACTTCCGCGAAGTACAATTTACTCCGTAGACAGCCGCTGTTTCCGACTTTGGGATTGCCTGTCCCCGCAAAATCGACCTAGCCTACCGGCACCTTTAGCGTAACCAAACTGGTCCATGTATTTCGGCGCCGATTATTACCCCGAGCACTGGGTTTTCCCCTTCGATGGAACGGCGGAAGAGCCTGAATCCCGTTGGGAACAGGACGCCCAGCTCATGGCGCATGTGGGCATGAACGTCGTCCGCATGGGCGAGTTCAGCTGGGGTCTGTGCGAGCGCGAGGAGGGCAAATTCGATTTCGCCTGGTTGCGTCGCGCCATGGATGCGTTCGCCAAATATGGCGTGAAGATCGTCCTGGGCACCCCCACGGCCGCGCCCCCGTTGTGGCTGTCCCAGTCGCATCCTGAAATTCTCCCGCTGGATGAAAACGGCCTCCCGCGTCGCGATGGCACGCGACGGGCCTACTGCATGAACAGCGACGTGTACTGGGAGTACAGTCAGAAAATCGTGCGCGCGATGGTCGAGGCGCTGGGGGATCACCCGGACTTGGTTGCGTGGCAGATTGACAACGGCGTGGGCCGGGATCACACGGAGTACGCCTTCAATCCCGAGACCAAACGCGACTGGCATGCCTGGCTCAAGGCCAAGTATGACAACGTGGACCTGCTCAACGAACGCATGGGCCTGCGCTTCTGGGGCCAGGTGGTGACGGATTTCACGCACGTCCCCATGCCGATGACCGCGCCCGCCGCGCACAACCCGGCATTGCTGACCGATTGGCGGCGGTTTTCCAGCGACACCTGCGTGGCGTTCGTGCGGATGCAGGCCGAAATTCTGCGTGAATTGACGCCCAAAATTCCGGTCACCACCACGATCCGGCCCTACGCGACGCAGTTGGACAACTTCGATCTCGCGGATACGATCGACTTGGTGGCGATGGACAGCGAGACGGCCGTAGGCAGCAAATCCGCCGAAAACGCGATGGGCATTTCCATCATCCGTTCGCTGAAAAAGAACGGCGAAGCGGAGGGCTTCTGGGTTATGGAGCAGAAGGCCGGGCATGTGGCCTGGAATGATACGAACTCCCTGGTGCGTCCCGGCATCGTGCGGCTGTTCAGCTACCAGCTCCTCTCGCGGGGCGCCACGGGGCTGCTCTATTTCTACTGGAGGATGCCGCGCTTCGGACCGGAGAAGTTTTACGGCGGCGTGCTCACGCACGACGGTCTGGCCAAGAACCGGATGTTTCAGGAAGTGATGCAGTTCGGCGGCGAGTTACAGACGCTCATTCCATTGCTGGCCGGCACGCAGGTGCAAGCCGAGGTGGCGATCCTCATCAACCCGGCGAGTGATTGGGCGCTCGACCAGCCGATGCGCCCGAACCGTTTTTTCAGCCAGCGCGACCACGTACAGCTTTTTTACACGGCGTTCCACGACAAAAACATCCTCGTGGACTTCGCCCGGCCCACGGACGACCTGTCGAAATACAAGCTCGTCATCGTACCGTCCCTGCACCTGGTGGCCGGCGGCGAGGCGGACATCCTCCGGCTCTACGTCCACAACGGTGGCACGCTGGTCGGCACATTCAACACGGGCCTGGTGGACGAGAACAACATCGCCGCGACCGATCCGCCGTATGAGATGAGCGACATGTTCGGGCTCAAGGTCGTGGAGTTCGATGCCTTGCCGCCCGGGCAGGAAAACCATCTCGCCATCAAGGGCACCTTCCCCACCACCGGATTGCACAGCGGTCAGTTGTGGTGCGACATCATCGAACCCTCCGAAGCCGAGGTGGTCGCGACGTACGCGCAAGATTTTTACGCCGGGAAGCCGGCGATCACGATGAACGCGTTTGGTGATGGCCGGGCCATCTACATCGGCACCATGTGCGCCCAGCCCTTCTACCTGGACTTGGTTACGTGGCTCCGCCAACTGAGCGGCATCGGACCGACGCTCCGGGTGCCGGATAAAATCGAAGTGGGCGTTCGCAGCCGGGGTGACTACCGGATATATTTCCTGTTGAATCACAACGACCAGTCGATTCATCTGCAATTGCCCAAGCCGATGCGCGACTGTCTCACGGGCAAGATGATCGAGAGCGGCTTCGACATCCCGGCCAAGGATGTCTTCATCCTCGATGAGCCACCCACCAAAGCCTGAGCGGCCGCACGCGCGGCACGCGGCTTTCTCCTCCCGCGAACGGGTCCTCGCCGCCTGGCGCGGCGTGGATGTCACTTCGCTGGAAAGTGGCAACAAGAACAACGTCCTTCCGCTGGGCGCGCTGCTGCCGGGCGTGATGAGCGGACTCGGGCTGGACCGCCGCCGTGGCGAGGCGGAAATCGTCAAAGTGTGGAACAGCCTGATGGACCCGCAGGTCGCCGCGCACGCGCAACCCGCCGGGCTGAACAAGGGCACCCTTTTCGTCACCGTGGACAGCAGCGTCTGGCTGGATGAAATCGTCCGCTACCGCCGCCGGGAAATCCTCGACCGCATTCAGCACAGCTTCGGTCGCGAGATGGTGAAGAAGATTTCGTTCCGCGTGGGTTGATTCAACCGCCCAGCCGCCTGATTTCTTCGAGATAGCCCGCCCGAAAATCAGGGAACTTCATTTCGCACCCCAGTTCCTCCCGCAGTCTGCGATTCGACACTCGTTTGTTCGTCAGCCCGCGCTTCCGTTGCGCATTCTCCGCTTCAGAGGCAAAGGGCGGCAGCGGCTTGTGTAGTTGCCCAGCCAGCCATTGGAAAAATTCCAACTGCGACACTGGGACATCATCAGCGACGTTGTAAACCCGTCCGATCCGGCCCCGCTCCAGCGCCGCGCAGGCCGCGTTCACCACATCGTCCCGGTGGATCATGTTGATGAGGCGACTGCCATCCCCGCCGATACAGGCCTCGTCGCGCAGAAACTGCTGGAACAAATGCCCCCGCTCCGGCCCGTAGATCCCCGCCACGCGCAGTATGACCGCTGGAAAAACCCGGTTGCGGGCCGCTGCCAGCAGCGCCTGCTCTGTCTTCACCAGCACCTGCCCAGTCTCGGACTTGGGCTCGGCGGGACTGCCTTCAGTGACCTCCCCGCCATCCGTCTGCGCATAAACACTCGTGCTGCTGAGATGAACATATTTTTGCAGGCGCGTGCCCGCGAGCCAGGCCAGAAGATTTTGCGTCCCTTCCAGATACACCGCGCGATATACCTCCGCACCCCCCTTGGACGAGGACACGGCGTTCACCACCCAGTCGAAGGGTCCCGGCAACGCACGCAACGTTTCCGCCTGCGTCACGTCACCCGCCAGCGGATGGACCCCCACCGCCGTCATATCTCCCACCCCGTCCAGATTCCGACGCAGCCCGAAGACTTCATGCCCGCGTCGCGCCAATTCAGCGCCCAGCGGCAGCCCCACGTAACCACAACCAACGATCAAGACACGCACGCAGCCAGTTTGGAGGAATTGCTTGTCCCTGCCCAGTGGGATCATTGGGCAGGAGGCACAAAATCAGATTTGCGAACCAATAGTGCGCAACACAAATGCAGATACACTTTCCGGCCTGAAAAGCAACGCTCGCGCCGCACTCGCACCCGTCTTTCACGCACCCGCAATCCTGCTTTGGCAATGGGGTTGAAGCCCTCATCACTTGAGGGTGCCCAAAGTCAGGTAGGTCTGTTCGGTGCGGACGGGCGAGGGCTGCCAGTCAATCGCCTCGTCCACGGCCTTGCGCATCTGGTCGAACCACCAGTGGGCGCTGGGCAGCCGGCGCTGGCGGCGGACGGCACGACGGTAGGCGGGAGTGGCGTTGGCGAGGGTGAGTTCCATTTGATGCTTCATAATTTGTCTTTCGTTGTGAAGCAGCCTACGTGGCTGAGTGGGACAATCGCTGTCCGTGCCCAAACAAGGCATCGGATTATTTGCCAAAGGGTAAAGGGCCATTTTTTCTTCCCTGCGGAAGGGGCCACGTCGCAATGTCCACCCCCGTGAAACTACCGTGCGTCCCCTACCCCGTCTCGTGGCTGCAAGCCGGCCTACCCGGACTGCCGGCGACCCACAGTGATCAACCACCTTTTTCATCTCTGTGTACTCAGTGTCTCGGTGGTTAATTTAAAATGCTCTTAGCTTTCCACAAACCCTACGGCGTCCTGTCGCAGTTCACGCCCGAGCCAGGTTCGGCCTTCCGCACGCTGGCGGACTTTGGCTTCCCCAAGTCCGTGTATCCCATCGGCCGGTTGGATGCCGACAGCGAGGGCTTGCTGCTCCTAAGTGACGAGGCAGAGTTGAACCAGCGGCTGTTGCACCCACGCCACGCCCATGAGCGCGAGTATTGGGTACAAGTTGAGCGCATCCCGACGGCGGACGCGTTGCGTCAGCTCCAGAACGGCTTGGTGATACAGGGCCACCGCACCCTGCCCTGCCGGGCTCAATTGCTGGACCCACAGCCGGAAATGCCGCCGCGCGTTCCACCCATCCGGGTGCGCAAAAACATGCCGGACTGCTGGCTCGCCCTCGAACTCGTCGAAGGCAAGAACCGTCAGGTCCGCCGCATGACTGCTGCGGTCGGACACCCGACCCTGCGGCTCATGCGCGTGCGCATCGGCCAGCTCCGGCTCGCGGACTTTCCGGCGGGAACCTGGCGGGAGCTGGCTGCGACGGAACGCAAACTGGTACTGGGCTGAGGAGGTGCCGCAAACGGCTTGCGGAGCGGAAGCTTCAGCCCTTTAATCCGCCCAGTGTCCACGACATCGCAAACCATGAAACGCTCTGCCTTCTTCAAACTCACCGCCCTGCTCTGCCTTGCCACCGCCACCACCTACGCCGCCGATGCGTGGAAACCCGAGCCGGGCTTCATCAGCCTCTACAACGGCAAGGACCTTACCGGCTGGAGCTACCGCGACAAAGACGGCAAGCCCACCGAGACGCTGGATGGCAAGACCGAGGCGACGGATGGACGGTACTCGGCCAAAGGTGAGATTCTCGTCGTGAATCCCTTCGCCGAAGGCAAAGGCCCCAAGCTCCGGCAGTTCTGGACCACGAAGGAGTTTCCCAAGGACTTCATCCTCAAGCTGGAGTTCCGCGCCGCCGTGAACGCCGACAGCGGCATCTTCCTGCGCAAGCCCCAGCTCCAATGCCGCGATTATCTGGTCGCCGGCCCGTACAAGGAGCTGAAAAAATACAAGGCTCAGGACTGGAACGTCATTGAAGTCGTCGTGAAGGACAACGTCGCCCACTGCACCTGCAATGGCGAAGTGCTCGAAGCCGCGTTCAAGCTCCCGGCGACCGGCCCCATCGGTCTGGAAGCGGATCGCGGCACGATGGAGTATCGGCATATCCAGCTCAAGGAACTGCCGTGAGCGGCGGCGGGCGGGATTAAGAGCACGAGTACGAGCAAGATTAAGAGCTTGGGCACCGCCTCTGGCTCTTTCTCTTGCGCGTAATCTTTACCTTGCTGCACTTCTTCCCCTTTGACGCCCCCGCGTTCATCCCGTAGGTTCCCAGCCTCTTTCGATCATGTTAGGCACCATTTTTAAGAAACTCTTCGGTTCGAAGAACGAACGCGAATTAAAGCGGCTCTGGCCGCTCGTGAAGCAGATCAACGATCACGAGACCGCGCTGCAATCCCAGCCGGAGCAGGTGCTGCGCGACAAGACCGCCGCGTGGAAGACCAAGCTGGCTGCCATCACGGATGATGCCGAACTCGCCCGCGAGCTGAATGCCATCCTGCCCGAGGCCTTCGCGGTCGTGAAGAATGCCTGTCGGCGGATGTGCGGCACAGACGTAATCGTGCGCGAACGGCCGTTGCGCTGGGAGATGGTGCCCTTCGATGTGCAGCTCATCGGCGGCATGTCCTTGCATCAGGGGATGATCTCGGAAATGGCCACCGGCGAAGGCAAGACGCTTGTCGCCACCCTGCCCACTTACCTCAATGCGCTCTCCGGGCGCGGCGTCCACGTCGTCACCGTCAACGATTACCTCGCCGCCCGCGACAGCGAGTGGATGGGCGCGGTTTACCGGTACCTCGGGCTTACGGTCGGCTGCATCCTGCACGACCAATCGCCATCTATCCGTCGCGCCCAATACGCCTGCGACATCACCTACGGCACGAACGCCGAGTTCGGCTTCGACTACCTGCGCGACAACGGCATGGCCACCACCGCCGCCGACCAAGTGCAGCGCGGTCACTACTTCGCCATCGTGGACGAAGTGGACAGCATCCTGATCGATGAAGCGCGCACGCCGCTCATCATCAGCGGTCCCGCCGTCGTCGCCCGTGACAACCAGGTTTACGCGAACTACAAGCCCGCCATCGAAGGGCTGGTCCGCGCCCAACACCAGCTCTGCGACCGCTACCTGCGCGAGGCCGAGGAGTTGCTCAAGAAGCTCCGGCCAGCCGATGGTTCCCAGCCCAAGGGCACTGAGGAACTGGAGAAGGAAATCGGCCTGCTGCTCTACCGGGTGAAGCTCGGCCAGCCCCGCTCCGCCGGTCTCGCCCGCCTGCTCGAAGAGCCCGCACACATCCAGTTGATGAACAAGGCCGAGCTGGACCTCCACCTCGACCAGTCCAAGAAGGACCTTTACGCCCAGAAGGAAGAACTGTTCTTCGCGATGGAAGAAAAGGCCCACGAAGCCGACCTGACCGAGAAGGGGCGCAAACATCTTTCTCCCAACGACCCGGATGCGTTCATGCTCCCGGACATTACCACCGCCTTCTCCGAGATCGACGGCGGTGCCGAGAAGGACCCGCGCAAGCGCCTCGAAGCCAAGCAGCAGTTCCAGGCCGAGTTCGAAGCGAAGGCGGAAAAGATTCACGTCATCTCCCAGCTCCTCAAGGCCTACTGCCTCTACGAGAAGGACGTGCAATATGTCGTCCAGGAAAACAAGGTCGTCATTGTGGACGAGAACACCGGTCGTCTCATGACCGGCCGCCGGTGGAGCGACGGCCTGCATCAAGCAGTCGAAGCGAAGGAAAATGCGATCATCGAGGAGGAGACGCAGACCTACGCCACCATCACGATTCAGAACTACTTCCGCCTCTACCTGAAACTGGCGGGCATGACCGGCACTGCGGAGACCGAGGCCCAGGAGTTCTACGACATCTACAAGCTCGGCGTCCTCGTCATCCCGACGAACCGCCCCTGCCTCCGCAAGGACCAGAACGACTCCGTCTATAAGACCAAGCGCGAGAAATTCGAAGCCGTGCTCAAGGAAATCCAGGCGGTCCACGCGCTTGGCCGGCCGATCCTCGTCGGCACCGTTGCGGTGGAAACCAGCGAACACCTGTCCCGGCTCCTCAAGCGCGCCGGACTGGTTCACTCGGTCCTCAACGCCAAGTTCCACCAGCAGGAAGCCGAAATCGTCGCCCGCGCCGGCCAGAAAGGTGCCATCACCATCGCCACCAACATGGCCGGTCGTGGCACTGACATCAAACTCGGCCCCGGCGTTGCCGAGGTCGGAGGTTTGCACGTGCTCGCCACGGAACGCCACGAGGCCCGGCGCATTGACCGGCAGTTGCGCGGTCGGTGCGCACGCCAGGGCGATCCCGGCTCCTCGCACTTTTTCATCGCACTTGAGGACGACCTCATGCGTCTCTTCGGTTCCGACAAGATCGTGAAGGTCATGGAACGCGTAGGTCTCGAAGAGGGCCAGGAGCTGGAACACCCGCTCCTGAACCGCTCCATCCAGACCGCCCAGAAGCGCGTCGAGCAGCACAACTTCCAGGCCCGCAAACGCACGCTCGAATACGACGACGTGATGAACAAGCAGCGCGAAATCGTTTACGGTTTCCGCAACGAGATCATCCGGGGCGACGATGTGCGCGACCGGTTGATGGACATCATGGAGGAGGTCGTTCTGGCCAAGGTTGGCGAGTTCACCTCCAAGGAGATGGAAATCTCCGAGTGGAACATCCGCAGCCTGGCCGACTGGGTGAACCTGAACTTCCCCATCGGCATCCCCGAGGAGACGCTGCTCAAGACGGCGGAGAATTCCTCCGAGGCTCCCGTCGTCGGCTCCAGTTTCGAACACCTCACCCCGGGCCAGCTCGGTCTGGTGCATCAGATCGCCAAGTCCGTGCGCGATGCCTATGACCTGAAGATCCAGTTTGAAGACGCCGAGGCGCTCAAGAACGTCGAGCGCTACATCGTCCTCACGGCGATCGACAAGCTCTGGCAGGCGCATCTCTACGAGATGGACAGCCTCCGCACGAGCATCGGCCTGCGCGCCCACGGCCAGCGCGATCCGCTCATCGAATACAAGATGGAAGCCTTCAAGCTCTTCGACGAGCTGATGGTCAACATCAAGACGGAGATCTGCCACAACATCTTCCGCAGCGCCTCCAGCATGATGGCGTTCGAGAACTTCCTGCGCAGCCTGCCGACCGTTGCCAGCCACTCGGACAGCCCCGTCCCGGCGGGCGGCGGCGAGCCGCCGGTGAAGAACGCAGCCTCCTCCGACATGGTCACCGAAGCCTCGGAAGCCATGTCCCGGGCCAAGCCCGTGCGCACCGGCCCCAAAGTAGGCCGCAACGACCCCTGCCCTTGCGGCAGCGGCAAGAAGTACAAGCAATGCTGCGGGCGGTGAGCCGCGTCACTTCCGGCTATCGACTTGCCAAATAGACAATTCCGGTCCCGTTGACAGCCGTGTCCAGGGTGATGACGCCCTCGGACGCGGTGTCCATCCGGGCCAGGAGTTCTCCGTGATTGCCCCAGATCGCCGACTGACCAACGCTTACGAAGTTGTCGCACGGTCCTATGGAGTTGGCCATGATGACATGCATTCCGTGCCGGCGAGCGATGGCTGGATAGTGCTCCACCGCCCTGGCCATGCCTCGTGCCGGCTTGGCCACACTGGCCAGATAGATGTCCACACCGAGCACCGAAACGTCTGCCGCATGTTTTGGCTGGAGTGACTCGAAACAAATCGCCGGAGCAAGTTTGTGTTCCGCAAGCTCCAGCACCAGCTGCCCGTTTCTGGCTGAAAAAAAGGGAAACTCGTCTTCATGCAACCGCTGCTTCGCATAATCGCGCCGGGGAGCGTCCGGGGTGAACCAAACCATGCCGATCTGCACTTTTGCTTCCCCGGAGATTGGCAGCCCCGCTCCAATGATGATTTTGTGAGCATCGCTGTACTGTCGAAAAACATCGAGCCGGTGATCGTGTTTATCCGTGGCGAGTGATTTTGCAAGATGCGGCTCGTAACCGGTCAGCGATAACTCGGGAAAGAAGACCAGATTCGCCCCTTGAGCAAGGGCCAGCTCAATGCACTTCAAATGCTTTGCTGTGTTCGCTGGAATGTCGCCGGCAATCGGTTTGATTTGGACGGCACTAACTTTCATCGGGCTGCCTCGGTTTCATGCTGCCGCCGGCTCAATGAGTGGCGGCGTGCCGGGCGGCAGGAAGTGCTTCCACGGAACCTCCCAGATGCGCACCTCATCAAGGATGCCCTTCACCTTGACCGGCGGATGCTCGATGCACAGCGCCCCCAGCTCCAGGTCATACTTCTCCAAGTCGCGGAAGGTTGCTTCGCCGATGATGATACGGCTGTGCCCGGAGACGCCTTCCAAACGGCTGGCCAGGTTCACCACGCGGCCGAAGATGGTGTAGTTCAAGATGTTGGCCTCGGAACCCATCATGCCGACGATCGCCGTGCCCGTATTGATGCCGGTGCCGAGAGCCAGCAGCGGCAGCAGGGGCAACAGTTCCTGCCCGGCGGCAGCGCGTTGGCGGTTTTCCGCCTCCCGGCGGGTGTTCTCGGCCTTGCGATCCAAATTGATCAGGTGCATCGCAATCTGGGCGTCCACAGCGGCCTTGACACAGGCGACCGCGTGTCGCTCATTGGGAATGGGCGCCCCCCAGAAGGCCATCACGCAATCGCCGATGTATTTGTCGAGCGTGCCGTTGTGTTTCATGATCTGGTCCGCAATGGCGGCGAGATACAGATTCACTGTTTTGAGCGTGTCCTTGGCTTCCCGGTCAAAAACCTCCTCCGCCGCCGCACCGGTGAGATGATGTTCGCTCACGTATTGTTCGGCGCGGGCCTGGTTTACGTCGGTGAGCTTGGTAAAACCCCGCACGTCGGAGAAAAACACGCTGATCTTCTCGCGCTTGCCGACCATGCTGATCTCATCGCGCTGGAGGAGCTGGGTGACGACATCCGGGGAGACAAGCTTGGCAAACATCTCGCGCACGCGGCGCTTCTCGCGCTGCTCGAAGACGCTCTGATAGGTGACCAGGGCCACGTGGTTCAGTAACAGTGCCCCAAACACCGGCAGGATGATGGGAATCCAAAACCGGTATTCCACATAGGCATGGCGGGCCATGAAAGCATACCCACCAATGACAGCCAAGACACTCAGGGTTGGCCACGGCGGCTGAAGTTTCCAAGTAAGGCCGACAGCGAGTGCTCCCATGACAACCACGATAACCAGCTCCAGCCACAAAGGACTTCGCGTGATGAAGCGGTCCATGATGACGGAGTTGGCCACGTTCCAGTGTTTGCTGACCAGGTAGGCATCGTTTTGTATCGGCGTGGCCCCACGATCGGTCAGGTCATTACCAGTGGCGATCGATCCGACGATGACAACTTTGTCGCGAAATATTGACCCGCCGCCTATGGCATTACCGTCCCGTCTCCTTTTCTCCTGCAATAGCAGGTCAGTAATATTACATTTGGCCAGCCGCGAATCTTGATTCCCCAGGGTCCAATCCACGAAAAAGCGGCCTTCAGAATCAACGGGCAGAGTACGGCTGACCCCATTGGTGCCCGGCAGGTGAATCAGGCTGTTCTTCGGGTCATACTCCGCCCGCTGCAAGTCGAGCCCCAGCTCCGCCGCCGCCATGACGATCCCCATGTGCCAAACCCGCTGATCCCGGTAAGCCTTGCCTCGCACTGAGAATTGGGCCCGGGGTTCGCCTGGGAATTGCGCCTTGAACGCACTCACGTCGTACATGTGGTCCTTGTCGCCGCGGTCGAGGGGAATCTGGATCACCAGAGTTTGCGTGCTCCCGGCGATGGCAATCTCCGTTGGGCCGGTGATCACCACATTCGGATCGAATGAGAACCGGGCGGCATAGCGCTCGATCACCGTATGCCAAAAGCGCACCGTCCGGAATGCCCGGGCTTGCCGGAGGACTCCGTCGGAATCCCGCTCGCTGGAGATGTCCCCCAGCGTTCGCGAATTGCCCAGGAACAAGGAATTGGGAGCCAGACCATCGCTGGTGGCGATGGCCACATTCCCCGCCTCCCGGATACGGGCGGCAAAGAACTCATCCGAGGACAAGGGGGCCTGGTTGGAGGAGACAACCACCGGTGGATGATCAAACCGCAGTTCGCCAAATAATACGTCGAACGCGATCAGCCTGGCTCCCTGCGCCTTCAGTTCTGAAACGAGATGCCCGTAAACTGCCCGGGGCCAGTAAAGTCCGTAACGGTAATCAAGCTGCCCCCCGGAGCCATCGGCGATGTTCTTGATGTCATTGTCCTCGATGAAAACAAACCCCAGATTGGTCGCGCAGGGAGGCCGGTCCTTCTGCGCACTCCGGGCGCGCATATCGTAGGTTTTCCACTCGAGTTCTTCAAGCAAGCGACCATGACTTGACCAGTGCCGCAGGGATTGCAGGAAGCAGACGAAGGCGATGACGCCGAGGGCGATGGCATAAGGGATCAGCTTGGCCTTCGAATGAGTCACGCGTGGCGGCTAGCTAAACAAAAAACCCAGAGCAACACAAGGTCGCTCTGGGTGTAAGTGTTAAGTCAGGGCCTACTTTGTAGGCGACACGAAGATCGTCGTGGGAGGAACCGTCGCCGGGGGATTGTTGTTGGAACCGGGACCCGTAGTACCAGTATTTGAATGATTGGCCGGGATGTCACCAGACTGGGCTTGGGTAATTGGATTACTAGCAAGGGCGTTGGCGGTCGCGATGACATTCTGGTTTGAAGTGGTCTGGCCTGCCGCCGTGTTCGCCGCAGCTTTGGCCGCAGTATCGGAGCCACCATTCACTTTCACCGCGACACCCGCAGCCGTGGCGGCGGCGGAGGCGGTGTTCTGTTCGGCGTTCTGGTTCAAATTGGCTGCCACGGCCTGAATGGCAGCCTTCACTTCCGGCGAAGCATTGGCAGCGGCCTGGTTGATTGCGGCCAGAAGATCGGCCATGACGGCCTTGGCAGTGTCAGACGCGGCCTTGGCAGCCGCAGCGTCTCCGCCCGTCTTGCCCGCAGCGGTGGCCGCATCCGCAGCAATCGCAGCGGTGAACTGTTTGATCGTATTCCCAACTTGGGCGGCCGCAACGTTGGCAGTAACGCCCGTAGCGGATTGGGCGAGCCGGCTCGTCTCCGCCGTCCCGGCCTTGACTGCGGCGAGTGCGCCAGCCGTGAACTTGCTGCCGCCGTTAATGACGATCGCGACGCCGCCCCCGGCCGTCGGGACGAAGGAAATGGTGCCGACCAGGCAGTGAATGGTAGTAGCGCTGGCACCGACCACGGTTCCACGGATACCAGCGACGCCAGCGGCCGTCTTGATCTCGTACTTGGAAGCCTTGGAGAGCTTGTTAATGACGTTGGAAACCGAGGAGCCCTTCTTCACCTCGATTTCGGTGTTCACCACCGTGTCACCCGCGCGGGTGTAGTCCAGCTTGTTGAGGGCGAGCGTGCTGTCGGCTTCAACGCGCAAGGCGTTGCCGTTGACGCCCATGTCCAAGTCCACGTAGGAGCCTGCCCCGGTCGTGATCGTGGCTCCGGCCATGAGGATATCCCCTTCCTTCACCGGGCCACCGCCACGAGCGTCGGTGTAATCGGCTTTGCCGACAACCTTCTTGACCAGCGCGGCCCCGGGCGTTGCGGCCTGGGCAGCAGTGGCGAACAGCCACATCGCCGCGAGGAGAGCGCCGCCAAAGGAAAACATTGAACTGCGACCAAAGTTTTTCATAAAAGCAATTGCCTGTTAACCGACCTAGTCAGTTCCCACTGAATGGCGGCAGCGTACCGTCAACCCGCCTAAAGTCAATCCAAGATTTCCTGTAGTCACGGCATAAAACGCACCGAAAAACGGGTCTTTTTCACGATCGGGCTGGTCATTCCCTGCCCCGACGGTCCTGCGCCCGCTTCCGGGCCATCCGAAGTGCCTCAATCTGGTCGGTAGGAGGAGGGTTTGCCTGAGGTCCAAGTGCCTCAGCCGGGCTTGCCAACGGGGCGCTACCCTGCCTGGAGGACCCCGCTTTTTCCACGGAAGCCGGTTTGCGGTGCTGGCGACGCCAGATGATCTGGTCAAAGGCGGACGCTTTCTTCTGGCGGGCAGCCGGGCTACCAAGATTGCTTCCTTCCTGCGCTTCCGCCGAAACCTCCTTGCGCCCGCGGCTGCCCAGCCACCCCGTCCGACGCTCGAAGATTTCCAGCAGGTAAACCAACAGGGCCAAGATCACGAGCCAGACCGCCAGATCAACGAACTGGGGTTTGCTCGGCAGCGACCTCCAGATACCTGGAAGATCCACGCGCGCCTCGCCGCTAGTGGTGGCACTCAGTTTCTCCAGCGTAAGGCGTCCCCGGCCCGCCGGTTCGGGGGCGAACTCAGGCGAATACATCAAACACACGGGAGGCAGCGAAATGGGGTTCAAGCCAGGGATCTCCACGGTGTTCAGCGCGGTCTCCTTGCCGCGAATGGCAATCACGCCCTCCAACAGGTCGGCGGACTTCCAAAGCATCGGCACGTTGAGCTTGGCCGGCGGGCTGCCGGACAGTCCATGCAACACCCGCACTCGCGGGGGCGTGGCGAAGGGTTCGTTGGTCCGCTCCGGGTCCAGATGGAGTTGCACGAAACACGCGCCGTCGCGCACCTCCTGGGTGAGCAGCATGTTGTCCGGCAAGGTCGGTTGCTCGCCCGCCGCCCAGCGGGCCAGCGTGGCATGGAAATCGCCGACACTGGGCCACTTCGCGAGTTCGCCGGTGAACTTGCCGTCGGCCTCGCCGGTGTAGGCGAGCACGCGCCCGCTCCCGGCCTGCCACGCGGCGACCACCGGGGCGGCGTATTCGTCCTGGGTGACGAGCGCGACGTTGGCCTCGGGCTTCAAATAAGTGAGGTTGTAGCCACCGATCGCCGGCGGCTGCCAGTTGCCCTGGCCACCCAGCGTGCTGAATCCACCAGTGATCTTCACCGGCGTGGTGTCTTCAACAAACGTACTGCGCGCAACGGTGAACGTGTCCTGCGCGAAGATGCGCGGGAACTCTTCCGGCGTGTTGCTGAAGTAAATCTGCCCGCCACCGCGCGCCGCGATGTCCTTCAATAAGTTGGCATCCACGTCGGCTTCGGTGCCCATGCCGATGACGCTCACCGTGATGCCGGCCTCGCGGGTCTTCGCCAGCAAGTCCACGTACTTCCCTGGCTCCTCCGAATCCGCCGCGTCGGCGAACAGGATGAGATGCTTCGTCTCGGCCTTCGCCTTCATGAGCATCTGCGACCCAGCCGCCAGGCCTTCGTAGATGAAGATGCCGCCGCCCATGCTCTCGATGCCGAGAATGCGATTGCGCTGGCCGCGTACGGAATTCACGGGCGCGAGTTCCACCACGGTGTGGGGGCTTGAATCCACGGCGATGACGCCCAATTCGTCCGTTGGCCCGAGGAGATCCAGCACTTGCACGGTGCCGATGTTGGCCAGGTCGATCTTCTTTTTTCCCCCGCCCGCCGGCGCGGACATGGAACCCGAACGATCGAGCACAACGACTATGGCCAGTTGCAGCTTACGGTGCTCCTTCCGCATCTCCATCGATACGGGCAGGACGCGTTCGAGCGGCGAGCCGAAGTACCCGCCCGGTCCGAACGACTTCTTACCACCCGTGATCATCAGGCCGCTGCCCGTGGTCTCCACCCAGCTCGACAAGGTTTCCATCCCCGCGCTCCCGACCTGGTTGGCCATCACGTTTTCGAGCACGACGGCGGAATATCGCGACAGCTCTTCGAGCGTCCATCGCGTTTCGGCCGGCGTGCGGGCATCCAGTTCCACGCGGCCTTTCCGCAGCAGCTTCACATACGCGGACTCGGCGGACTGCGAGAGCACCAAGATGGGCTTGGGGCCACGCACGCCCACGAGCGCGCGGGCGGAGTTGTTCTCGGGCACCGGATCGGCCGCGGAAGATTTTACTGTGAGTTGATACTGCGTGGTCCCGGGCGTCGTGGCACGATCTCGGAACAGCAGGCGCGAACGGCCGGCGGGAACTTCCTTTTTGCCCGAGGCAATGACCGTGGGGCCCCGGGTGAGCTGGTACTCCACGGTTTGCTCGACCGGCGACTGCACCCACGCGGTCATGATGTAAGCCTGGCCCGGCAGCACCGTCTCCGGGGTTTGGAAAGACTGGATGGCCAGGTCGTTCACACTGGGCCGCGAGAGCAGCCGGTGATCCATCGCAATGCCCCGCCCGGCGGCACGCGCCGCCGCGGCCAGCGGATCGCGCCCAGTCCACTTGCCGTCGGAGACAATCAAGATACGGCCTGGCGCATCCGGCGGGATGAGCGCGAGCGCGGAATCCAACGCGTCGGCGAGATTGGATGCATCGGCACCGACTTGGGCGGTGAACCCGGGGAACTCGCCGCGCTGCGGCGGGCGCTCGACGGCGGTCTGCTGACCGAAACTCACGACCGCCAGTTGATCACGCGCCCCCATGCCGCGCTGAATCAAGTCCACGGCTTCCTTTGCCTGGGCCGTTCCGTCCGTGGGCATCGAATCACTGCGGTCCGCCACCACGACAACTGTGCCGGAACGGTCCGGCAACTTGATCGCCGGCTGGGCTATCGCGAGCACGAGCGCGACCAGCACCACCGCCCGCAGCACGCGCAGCAGCCGCGTGGGCATGGGCCATAACGTCCACAGCACGCCGAGGGGAATCAGCAGCGCGAGCCAGACAGGTTGGGAGAGCAGGAACAAGGGGGCGGTTGAGAGTTAGGAGTTGAGAGTTAGGAGTTGAGAGTTAGGAGTTGAGAGTTAGGAGTTGGGAGTTAGGAGTTGGGAGTTGGGAGGCTTGGTAAGGAGGCGCGTAATTCGCAATTCGTAATTCATAAATTCGGTCACACTCGCCCTTTGCTGTGCGTCACGAGGAAGAGGTGCGAGACCATCACGACGAGTGCGCCGAGCACGAACAGCCACAGCACACTGGCATACTCACGGCGGGTTTCCTCGGGCTTCTCCCATTCGCCCCATTTTCCCGTCTTGGCGGTATTGAGATCGCTCTCTTCCGGCGACAGCAGGTTCACGGCGAACTGCCATCGGCTCACGCCCGCGACTACGGTGTAGAGACCGGGCGTCTCCGGCTCCAGGATGAATTCCTCGGCGCTCTTCGTGAGCGTGCGGCTCGCGCCACCGGGCAGAAGTAGCTGGACGGTGTTTGTCAGTGAACGGATGGCGACTTCGGAACCCAGCCGGTAGTTGCTTTCCATCACGCCGGGCGTTTCCCGTGCCCGCCAGGTAAGCAGGTTCCAGAACAGGATCGGCCAGTTCGGCGTCGCGGTGAAGGTCGAGAGATCCGGGAGCAGGTGCATCGTGACCTGCTCGCGACCCAGGGCATCCGTTTGTGTGGTGAGCAGAGGTGTGTTGCCCGCAGTGACGATGGGCAAACCGAACTGGTTTGTCCCCTGCCCGGCTCCGGTGGTCCACACTACCCCGTCGAGCGCAAGGCCACGCGCCAATGGGTGGGCGGTGTCCACGATGAACGGTCCCGTATGGGACGTGGCGTTGTTGGTATCGGCAAGGATGCGGAAACCCCAGGCATTCGTCCCGGCGGGCGTAACGCGGGCGTTATGCAGGATGAGTTCCGGCGCAGCGGAAAGCGAACTGCGCAGACCGGTCGAGTCGAGGGCCTTGTCCACGAGCGTCCGCAGCGCGACGTCCTCGAGTGAGTTCTGCACGCGGATACGCTTGCGGACGGCGGGCAGCAACGTCACCCGGTTGTCAGCGGCCAGCGCATCGTCCGCCAGCACGGCCTCGATGGCGGGCGTGTTGGCCGGCAGGTTCAAGATCAGCCGCTGCCGGGCCCGCGGTTCCAAGTTGAGTGTCGCACTGCGGAGCAAGTTGCTGCCGCTCGTGATGCGATAGGCGGCCGAGGCGCTCGCCGTGGCGGAGAAGTTGGCGACTTCGAGCAGGACACGATCGGCGTCGCCGTGCGTGGTGCGCGTGGCGTTGACGAAGGCGAGATTCGGCTGCGCCGTACCGAAGGCCCACCACTGGATGCGGTCACCGCTGAACTCGGTGCCCGGCGGCGCGTGGTCAGTGAGCACGAGCAGTTGCGACTGTGGGCCGCCGAGGTCGTTGGCCAAGGCGATGGCGGCATCCAGCGCGGCATCCGGGGCCTGGCAGGTCCACTGGCCAAGCGACTCACGAACCTCGGGCGCAGTGACCACCGCGCTGGCCAGGACACGGGGCTTGGGCCCGGCCAGGACAAGGCGGATGGAGAGGAACTTGCGGGATTTGAGCAGGTCATCAAGCGCGACAGCGGCCCGGGCTCGCGGCGCGTTAGCCGCCCCTCCGCTGGACGCGAGCATCGAAGCAGAGTCATCAAAGATGACGACCAACGGACGGGCATGGGCGGGCAACTGCCAGCGCGGGCCGGTGGCTGCGGTCACGAGCAACGCCAGCGCCAGAAGTTCGAGGAAGAAGACCAGCGGAAGCTGGAGTTTGTTGACCTTCGCCCCGCCCTCACGCGATAGCACCGCGAACTCCCACAGCATCAAGCTCGAGACCTGCCGCCGCCGGTAGCGGTTGCGCAGGATGTAAATGGCCGCCAGCGCCGGGATGGCGGCGGCAGCCAGGAGCGCGAGCGGATAGGTGAGAAACGGCATGGCTTACAAATGCCAAGCTCCAAGTTCCAAATTCCAAAGAAGCTCCAAATTCCAAGCTCCAAACAGAACGTCGCTCGAAAGCGGGTTGGAGCTTGGGGCTTGGAGCTTCTTTGGGATTTGGAACTTGGGATTTGGATCTTTCACGCCGGCACCAATAGTTGCGCCTCTTCCAGCGCGGGCAGGGACGTATCGAGCTTCTCGGCGACCAGCGGAACGAAGCGCGCCCCAGTCTGGCGACAGGCGGTGTCCCAGCTCTCACGGTGGCGGGCGAGCGCGTCGCGATACTGGGCAGCCACCGTGGCATCCACGAAGATCTCCCGTTCCTCGCCGGATTCACTGTCCACGAGCTGGACATTCCCATGCTCCGGCGGCTCGGTGTCGGCCTGGGAAAGCAGTTGCACGACAAAGACGGCGGCGGCCCCGTCGGCGAGGCGGCGCAGGATGGCAAGCGGGTCCACCGGCCACATGAGATCGCTCACGAGCACGCGGATGCCGAGCCGGCGCAGACGCGGTGGCAGAATGGCGAAGGCCTCGTCGAGCGGCTGGCGGCTGGCAAAGTTGAATCCTTCCCAGGCGGACGGCAGCAGGGTGTCATTCGCGACCCGCAGGAAACCATCGCTGGCCAGCCAGGTGGCGTGCGTGCACCGGGCGTTCTCCGCCGCCGTAGCCAGCAACGCGGCCAGCCGCAGCAACGCAGCCGCTTTCGGGGTCGCCTCCAAGTCCATCGAGCGCGAGGCGTCGAGCAACAGGTCCAGATGCGGGTTCACCTCCTCGCGGAAAAGCTTGATCGTGAGCCGGTCCGTACGGGCAAACACGTTCCAGTCAATCGTACGCAGGTCATCACCCGGCTGGTATTCGCGGTAGTCCTGGAAATCGATTGAGGTGCCCGCCCGCCGGCCGAGCTGATTGCCAGTCGCCCCGGCCAGCGCCGTCTGCGGCACCGCCAGCGCGTAACGCTGGCCGAGCGCTTCGCCGGAGAGGAGCGACTCGCGAAAGGGTGGATTCATTTCTTCTTCTTCACATCCGGGTCGGGCTTGATTTTCGTCAAGTCCGGCAGCTCGGGGTCCGTCATGGCGACCTCGGGGGCGGCGGCGGCTGGCCCTACGCGCACGACCGGTCGCGCGGGGTCCGGAGGAAGTGCCGGGGCCACCGGCTGCGGAGCAACCGTGAATTTGCGTGGCTCGCGCAACACAGGAATGGCCTTGCCCATCTGCCACCAGCGGGCCAGCAACAAGAGCAGGAGCAGGAGCAGCCCGAGCACCGCACGCACCAGCGAACGCCGACGGGCCGCCCGCCGCTCGTGGAGCCGCCGGTCGATTTCTGCCTGCGTATCACGGTCCAGTTGCGCTTCGGCGGGTGCGGCTTGGACCGCCCCCTCCACACTGCTCCAGTCGATGGCGGCATGGGGACGAAATGAGAACAGATAATAGTAGGACTGACAGCCGTCGTTGGCACAGTAACCCCGCAGCACCCGGGCCAGCCGTTCATCTCCGACGGTTTCCGCCTGGGCACCCGAGCCGAGGCGCAGCAAGTCCAGGGCGCTTAACTTGGTCTGACACCGTTGACACCGCGCGTTGACGTACGCCGTGAGAAAATCCACCCGGTTGATTTCGGCGATACGCGCCTGCGTCAGCCGGGCAAGCACGTTGACCAGCGTGCCAGGCACCTGGTCCAGATGAATAGGAATGGAAGTTGAATCGGTCTGGGCCATGGTACATCACTGGGGTTTATACCAAATCCAGTCCTTGGTCGGTTCGTAGGGAAAGTAGGGGTCCGTCTTCAACGCGTCGCTAAAGTCGTGCATGGCCACATGGCCATCCGTAAATAGAATCGGCGACACGAACCGTCCGGGGGCGAGCGCAGGATCAGGAAATTCGACCAGCCCGCCAACGCCCACCCGATGCCATTGCGACCAGAGCATGACGCCCAAACCGTCTTTGTAGTAGGGATGAGCGGGCGGCTCGTGGAATTCGATGTACCGGGCTGGCTCGTCCACCCAGGCCTCCGGCTTGCCGGACATGCCGCGCATGGGGTCGGCCTGAAGCTGGAGGGTGATGTTGGCGGACGGGTTGATGGAAAGCGGCGCGATCAAGTTTCCGGCATTGTAGTGATAGCTGCTGCCCACCATGTCCCATGTCGAGGGAAACGAATCGTGCACCACGCACCCCGGCGCGTCCGAAAGGCAGGTCATGCCCCGGTCATTCGGACAGTGAAACGTGTTGGTGTTGCCAGTGTAAGGGTTGAGTGGACGGGCGCTGGCCGATGGGTACCAGTCATAAAAATGGGGATGGGTATCGCTCGGTTCCTGGCCACCCATTGCATATTGGGCATTCTTGTTCAAGTTAGGCTGGCCGACCGGCGGGTTCGGATCACGGACAAACTTCCTGGGATAACGCCCTGCGGCATCATCGGTATAGAGTTTCGCCGCCGTCCCGATCTGACGCAGGTTATTCATGCAGGCGGTTTCTCTCGCGCGCTCCTTGCTCTGGCCCAGCGACGTGAACATCAGGCTCATCAGCACGCCGATGATGGCGATGACCACGAGCAGTTCAATCAGGGTAAACCCAAGCGCGCGAGACGACGAATGATGGCTCTGTTTCATTGCTCGGGAAAAGTAGAGGGGGATTTCACTGCCGGGCGGGCGGCGGGCTGAAATGCGAGCAGTTGACGGTGAAACCATCTGAGGTTTAACGCCGCGCCGATGGCAACGAGAAAAACGGCGCAGAAGAAGTGGTCAAAAACGAACGAATGGTCCTTGAGCGCGAAGACATTGAAAACATTGCCGAGCTGGCGTTCCTGCAAGGCGTCCCACGAGAGTTGGTTGACGAAGAAAAGCACCAAATTCGGCACGATGGCCCACAAGGCCGGCAACGCCACGCTGCACAGCCCAGCAAAGATGGGTGCCCGGTGGCGCTGGAAACGCCGGTGGATGAACAGGCCGAACAGGGAATAGGCCAGTGCATAAAGAAACAGGCTGGAGAATGTGACGGTAATTTCATCCGAGGGATGGTAGATGTGACGGCCAGTCATACCGGTCCAGTGCCCCGTAACCGATTCCAGCAGTCCGCCTTCAAACACAACGATGTTCAAAAGCAACGTCGCCAGCCCGAGCAGCACCGTCCACGCCAGCCCGCCCGCCGAACCGCTGTAGAAAAAGAACGCCCCCGCGCGCTTGAGGCTGTTGGTCGGAATCGTCCGCCGGATGCGGATGCTTTGGTCGTCACCTTCACTCACCGAAATTACCAGTGCCAGGATCATGGCCGCGGTCACCAACCCCGCCCAGATCCCCACGGGTTCGGCCGAACTATTCTCCACGGCAAGTCCTATGGCGACAACGAGGGTGAGCAACCAGGCAACCGTCGTGTAGGCCCGCAATGGCAACGCACGATTTGCTGATGCTGGTGAAATCAGAGCGATGGCGGCAAGGTGGAGAAAACCAAACAACAACAACCCGATGAACAACGCGCTCAGGGTCGGTCCCCAGAAAGTCCACGTGCCCAGCCGGCTCCCGATCCCCTCGCGCATCATATCCACGGACATCGCAGTCATCATCCCTACGAGGCTCATCATGAATATGCCCGCCGGCACGCCCACGAGTATTTTCAGCCCTTTGCTGGCCGGCAGGCAGGAGAGAAATATCGCGGCCTGCAAGGAGAGGACGGATAGCAGGAACGCGATGGTTAGCAGCACAAAAACCGTGGGCAGATCAATGCCGCGAAGCAGATTGGTAAACACCATGAAGGGGGCGACCACGCTGAAAAAGAGCACCAATATGTAGATGCCACAGAACAACTTGCCCCGGATGATGCGGGCTGGACTGAGGGTGGTGATGTAGAGCATGTCCACATTGCCCTCCTGCCGCTCCGCCGTCAGCCGGCCGCCCACATAGATGGGAATGAAGAAGAAGCCCACCACGCTCAGGATCGGCAGGAAGACCTGAAAAATGTCCCGCCCCAGCGCCTGATTCGGGTTCACGTTGAAGCTCTGCCCCAGCAGGAAGCCAACCGTGACAAAAAACAGGATTGTGAGGAATGCCAGCATCATTCCCGTGATGGCCCAGCTCCGCACCGCCTGCCGCAGCTCTTTCACCACGATGGGATTGGGCTCCCACGTGCGCCAGTTGGTAAGGGTGGGCAAGTTCATTCGGCAAATTTTGAGTGGCGAATTTCGAGCGGCAAATGACTGGCCAGTTGCGCGTGCAGGGCAAATTCGTAATTCGCAATTCGCAATTTGTAATTCACTGCACTCCCCCTTTCGTGACGTTCATGAAAATGTCTTCGAGGTTCGCCTTGCTCTGCTTGAACTCGGCGATCTTGAACCCCTTGCCCACTAGGGCGGAGAGCAGTTCGCATCCGGCAGATTCCTCACCTTCCAGTTCCAGCAGCACCTCGCCACCAACCTCGCGGGCGTTGATGACGTGCGGGGTCTGGAGCAGTTCCTTCACCAGTGTGGAGGCCTCGCCCAACACGCGGATGGCGAAGGCGCGGTGCGGCGTGCTCTTCTTCAACACGTCCGCCACCGTGCCGGACTCCAGCAGCTTGCCGCGCTCGACAATCACCACGCCGTTGCAGATCTCCGTCAGCTCCGTGAGGATGTGCGAGCTGATGAGGATGGCCTTGTTCTGCGTGGCCAGCACCATCAGCAATTCGCGCAATTCGACGCGCGCGCGCGGGTCAAGGCCGGCGGCCGGCTCATCGAGGATGAGCACATCGGGGTTGTGGATCAGCGCGCGGCCCAGCGTGACGCGCTGCTTCATGCCCTTGGAAAGCGCCTTGAGGTGCTTGTTCAAAATGCCCGTGACCCCAGTGAACTCCTCCACCGCCCCAACCGCTTCGCGCCGCTTCGCGCCCTGCAAGCCATAGGCCCGGGCGTAGAAGTCCAGATACTCATGGACCGTCACGTCGTTGTGCGCAGGCAGCGAATCCGGCACGTACCCGACGCTGCGGCGTGCGTACTCCGGCTCCTCCCGTACCGAGATGCCGTTGATGAGCACGTCACCCTCGGTCGGTTCCTCGAGCGTCGCGATCACGCGCATGGTCGTGGTCTTGCCAGCGCCGTTGGGGCCGACGAACCCGAAGACATGGCCGTTGTCGAACGAGAACGTGAAGTTGTCCACCGCCACGGTCTTGCCGAAGCGCTTATGCAGGCCGCGAACTTGAACTTTCATTTCACGTCCTCCGGGCCGAACTGGCCGATGATGGTCTGCCGGGCGCGCGCCTTGCCGCCTTTGCCGAGGCCGTTCTCCATGAACGGAGTTTCGGCCAGCACGGCGAGATATGAGCCGGGGTAAAGATAGCTTCCCGGTGAATTGGCTACCGTGTCATGGGCGGTTACCCAAGCGGCTTGATATAGGCCGGAAACGCGGCTATTGGCCAAAGCCCCGGGGGAAATCGAGGCATCGGCGGCGAGCGGCACATTCTGCCCCGCCTTGAGCGCGAGGCCTTTGAACCAGCGCCCTTTGTCATCACGCACCCAGAGCGTCTCGATGTCCGCCCCTAAACCGTTCACCACGGACACCCGTCCATCCGGCAGCTTCTGCATCGTGATCCGCTCGCGACGCGTCTCGGATTTGCGCAGCGCGAAGTGCGCCGGCACGCGGGCCGAGACCCAGCCGCGCGTGAGGTGCTGCGCCTGGGTAAGTTCCATCTCGCGTGAGTTGCCGCCGTTGTAACGGTTCACTTCGACGAGCGGAGTCACCTCGGTCTCATGGCTGTAGCTCAGGCCGTCGCCCGGCGTCAGCGGCGTGTAGAAGGCCTGCCGGGCCAGCGTCGTCGCCCGATGCGCGCCCTGGTCCAGAATCGTGATCGCCTCGGTGCGTAAGCTGGGCGTGATGCCTTCACTGATCAGGGAGTAACCAAACACAATGGCGCAGGTGACGAACGAAATCAGCGGGATGGTCCAGAGCATCGCCGTGCGGCGGTTGGCCCGGGCACAGAGGAAAATGTTCACCGGTCCCACGATCAGAATGAAGGCCAGCATGATGAAAACGATGCCGCGCACCGGGATACGGATGTCTTCAATGACCGGGAACTCGCTGTTCGCATTGCCCTCGTTCGGCATGCTCGGCCAAATCTGGCCGCTCTCGCGCGCCGCGTCGCGCATGGCATCCACCTGGGTCCGCTCGAGACCAGCGATGTTCGGGGCATTGATTAACAGGCACTGGCCGAAGCCGGCCGGAATCTTGCTCAGACGCACGTAGTTAACTGGCCACCCCACCGAGCTTTTCCACTCCTTGGGCAGTTCCGTCATCCCCAGCGCCGCGACGGCCCCGCCGGCCTCGACATAACTCCAGAGCGCACTCTGCGTGGTCGGGGACATCGCCGCGAAATCCGTCCGTGAAATCACGATCAAATCAAACGGGGTATAGGCCAGCCAGGATTCGCTCCAGTTGCCCGACTCCAGCTCGCTGCGCAGGACCGTCGGACCCTGGTAGCTGGAGGACGACGAACTTCCGTGCAACCGGGTCGCCCATGTGCTGCTGGCCCGCGCGTCCGTGGCGTAGGTGCTCGCGGAGCCGTCGCTCAACTCGACCGCATCCACGCTCACCTGCATGCCAGCGGATGACGCGTCCACGTTGAGCCGCACGGTCTGAACGGCGTTGGTCAGCGCGGGCAAGGGGATTTGCAGGATGCTCACGGTAAACGACCGGTTCGCGTTGTTCGTAACCGCGATCGTGGCAAGTTCCACCCCATCGGCCCCTTTGAGCACGACACTCTTGAACGCCTGGTCCCAGCCGAGCTTGTGAACGCGCAAAAACTTAAGGCCGGTGCGCGGCGGCTTGAAATCCACCTCGAGCCATTCCGCCCCGGGCGGACCGCTTCGATCGGGTGACCAGGCATATTGATTCATCCCTCCCGCACCCGATGGCACGTTCGGTGCCCCCGTCGCCTGCTCTGGCGAAAATTGTCCGGTCGGCCCCTTGTAAGTCACCCCGCCGCGAAACGCCTTGTCCAAGTCGTCACTGTTCAGGCTGCGGCTTACCAGCACCGTGCGCGGCCCACCGGGAATGCCCGTGTGGTGCATCTGCATGTGTTGGTTGTTGCCGCCACGCGGAATCACCCCGCGATAACGCCCATCCACAAAGACCTCCACCTGGTTGTCGCCGTTGAGGAGGAGCGGCGGCTGCCAGAGCGTCAGGCTCACAGTCGCCCCCGGACTCACGGTGACGGTGCGATCCACGCGCCGGAGGTTGTTGCCCCAGCCTTGCGCCACATGCGGAGTGGCGAGGTTGACCTTATGGGTGCGGTCGGGCGACTGGTTCTCGACCGAGAACCGCATTTCCACGTAGCCGTGATAGGTCTGCCCCTGGAAAAACACCTGCGGCGCGACGGAAATGTCATCGAAGCGCTCGGCGGCGAAGGCCCCGGTGGAAAGTCCGAACAACATCATCAACCACAACCGCACAGCGGCGCGGCTCGCGCGCGGCGCGGCGGTTCGATGAGTGAGGACGCTCCTGGCGGTCATGTAGTACATGGGCCGATTTGGATTTTGCTGACCCCATTGACCGCGAAATTCGAGAAGTGGTCAACCAGAAGTTCACTGTAGGCGGACGGCGCACCTATACGGGAAGATGCAGTTGAGCCACGGATGAAACACGGATTAAACACAGAACCACCTGTGTCGGAGCGCCCTCCCCATGAACTGGACCGCGACCGTCCCGGTCGCAGCGGCCACCCCACCAACGAACGGTTGCGGATTTCCTTTTGTCCTTCTTGCGCAAGTAGCCGCTGCAGCCCGGAGGGCCGCAGTCCGGTCCAAGGGCTCATAGCGCGAACTTCTCTCACCCCACTGCTTACCCCGCACCATTTGGTTCCGGCCGGCAACTTCGCCGAACCGCGTGCTACCCTCGTTCCCCTCCGTGTTCAATCTGTGTTTCATCTGTGTTTCATCTGTGGCTGATGAATTGTTCCGGCTTGGAGCTTGCCATCCCGGTTGCGGTTCGCTACCAGAGCCCCATGAAATTGTTCCGCACCACCCTGCTCTGCCTGTCCGCCTTCTGGATCGCTGCCGCCGCGCACGCCGCCGGCCCCGAGTCTTTCAAGGTCAGCGAATTCTCCTTCAAACGTCCCGCCGCGTGGGAATGGGTCGAGGTCGCCTCGCCCATGCGCAAGGCCCAGCTCAAGGTCACGGCCCCGGACGCGAAGGAACCCGGTGAAGTGGTCTTTTTCTTCTTTGGCCCCCAGAGCGGCGGCACCAAGGCCAATGTGGACCGCTGGCTCGGCCAGTTCGAGGAAGGCCGCGACAAGATCAACGCGAAGATCGAGGAAAAGACCGTCGGCAAGGCCAAGGTCACCTACGTCTCCGCTGAAGGCACCTACAAAAGCGGCATGCCCGGTGCCGCCCCGACGCCCAAGCCCGGCTTCGCCCTGCTCGGCGCGATCGTCGAGGGCGAGGAAGGCAGCGTCTTCGCCCGCCTCACCGGCCCCGCCGCCCTGACCAAGGGCGCCCGCGCGGACTTCGAAAAGATGATCGAAAGCGGGTTGAAGTAGGGCGAAGTTTTCAGTTTTCAGTTTTCAGTTTTCAGCCAACCAGGCTGGACGCTGAAAGTCCATGCCGCCCCACTGAAAACTGAAAACTAGAAACTGAAAACTTCATGCGCTCCCTCGCCCAGCCCTCCGTCCTGCTCGGCGCGGCGGTGGCGGGCGCGGTGACGGCGCTAGCCTGCCTGCCCCGGCTGGAGCACTGGGGACAACGCACTGACTCCGTCTGGTTCCTGGTCACTCTCGTGGGTTGGGCGACCTTCGTCATGTGGGCGGCGGTGTTGGCCTGGCAGGAAAAACACAGCGGCGTGCGCGTGTTCCCCCGGAACGTCCCGGCGCGGATGTGGCTGGCCGCACTGGGTCTGGGCGTGATCGGAGCCGTGCTGTCCTACTGTTACGGCGACCCGGCCTTGCGGAAACTCGCCCCCACGGACTTCCCGAAGAACTCCCGCGAATGGATCGAACACATCCTGTTCAACCTCGGCCTGGAGCAGCCGTTCCTGTGTTTCGCCCCCTTCGCCTTTTTCGTGCGACTGGTGCCCAACGTAAAAGTGGCGGCCCTCGGCGTGGTGGGTTTTGGCCTGCTGGTCTTCGCACTGAAAATGGATCACCTCGGGGCCAAGCTGCCGTGGGAGATGCTGCTGGGCATGGCCCTCTTCCGCGCCGGGCACAGTGCCATCACAGTATGGCTCTATGTGCGCGGAGGCGCCTGGTTGGTATGGACCTTCGCCCTCGTCCTCCAAAGCCGCCACTGGCTCACCTTCGCTCAATAGCCCCGCCTACTCCCGCCCACGGCTTGCCAGCACCTTGCGCGTTGGCACGTAGCCCGCGATGAACTCGCGGCGGAACTCGCCGAAGGTCCCGGCGGCCAGGTGTTTTCGCATGTCGGCCATCACGTCGAGGAACATGTGGCTGTTGTGGATGCTCACAAGGCGGAGGCCGAGAATCTCGTTCACGTTCAGCAGGTGCCGCACGTAGGCACGGGAGAAGTTTTTACAGGCGAAGCAGCCGCAGCCTTCCTCGATCGGTCCGAAGTCCGCCTTCACCGCACCGCCCTTGATCGCGTAGGTGCCCTTGCGAGTGAAGGCGGTGCCGTTGCGCGCCACGCGGGTCGGCAGCACGCAGTCGAACATGTCCACGCCGCGTGCCACCAGCTCGACGAGCTGCGCGGGTGTTCCCAAGCCCATCGCGTAGCGGGCCTTGTGCGCAGGCAGGAAGGGCTCGGCGAGTTCCACCGCCTTCATCATCTCCGGCTCCGGCTCGCCCACGCTCACGCCCCCGATGGCGTAACCGTCGAAGTCCAGGGCGGTGATGGCCTTGGCGCATTGTTCGCGCAGTTCCGGGTTGCTGCCGCCCTGCACGATGCCGAAGACCTGCTGGCCCGGGGCGCGCGGTTGTTCGCGGCATTCCTTGGCCCAGCGGATGGTCCGTTCGACGGCGAGCTTCTGTTCCTTTGCCGGCGCGTCGTGGGGCGGGCATTCGTCGAAGATCATCGCGATGTCGGAGCCGAGGTGACGCTGGATTTCCATCGCTTCCTTCGGCCCGAGGAAGAGCGGCGAGCCATCCAGGTGCGAGCGGAATTCGACGCCGTGTTCCCGCACCTTGCGGATCTTCGCGAGGCTGAAGACCTGGAACCCGCCGCTGTCGGTCAGGATCGGGAGCGGCCAGTTGATGAACCCGTGCAGCCCGCCCGCCGCGCGGATGATGTCCATGCCGGGCCGGATGCTGAGGTGGTAGGTGTTGCCGAGGATGATCTTGGTGCCCATCTCGACGAGCTCGCGCGGGTCCAGCGCCTTCACGCTGCCCTGCGTGCCCACGGGCATGAACACCGGTGTGTCAATGACGCCGTGCGGCGTGGTGAGGCGACCCAGCCGCGCTTTGGAACTCGTATCCGTCTTAAGCAACTCGAACATCGGACGCGGATTGAGCCACAGCGGACGCGCCCACGGGAAGGACAATTGCGGGGGGAGCGGGTGGCCACAAAGTGGCACGGGAGGCGCAAAGAGGAACCCGGTGGGGGGTGTGAGCCAGGTGAGGTTTGAAGCCACAGATGGACACAGATGGGCACAGATGAAAGCGGTGGGAAGGCGAATGGACGTTGGTCCGGTTCATCCGGGGCTGGCGGGCAGTCAATTTTTCCATCAGTGTTCATCGGTGTGAATCCGTGGTTCTGCTTTGGTAGCTGAGAAATCCAGTTTGAGGTCATTTCCCTTTTCGCGGCGATTCACCTTCAAGTTCCCAGTTGAATAGGTTGGCCCAATCACGGGTCTGTTCTCCATCGCACGAAACCCTATCAGCCAACCATGAAACAACTTGCCCTGCTGGTCGCCCTTGCCACCACCCTGACCTTCGCTTCGGCTGACGAGCCGAAGAAGGTTGCCATCGGCCAGCAGGCCCCGGACTTCAAGATCAAGGATGCCACCGGCAAGGAGATCAACCTCGCCGAACTCACCGCCAAAGGCCCCGTGCTCGTCCGGCTCACCTGCGGCTGCCTCGGCTGCGACAAGGAGCTGCCCTACTTCCAGGAACTCCACACCGCCTACAAGGCCCAGGGCCTCACCAGCCTCGCCATCTTCCGCGAGCCGGATGCGAAGGTCGAAGCGTACGTGAAGCAGAAGAAGCTCAACATGCTCTATGCCGTGGACTCCAAGGGCGAGAGCTGGAAGGTTTTCGAGACCAAGACGATGCCGAGCAACTTCCTCATCGCGAAGGGCGGCCAGATCGTGAAGATCTCCGCCGGTTGCGACACCAGCGGCATGATCGCCGAGCGCATGAGCGAGGCCACGGCGAAACTCACCGGCACCGACAAGGTCGAGGTGAAGGCCAAGGTGGACGCGCAAAAGCCGGTCGCTGCGAAGCCCGCCAGTGCCGCGCCGGTCGCGAAGTAATCCTCCACCGCTGGAAGCGGAGTCTGTGTAGGTAGGGCGCGGTGTCCTCACCGCGCCGCCGAATACCAGTGGCATCCGAATGCTGGAGAACGTCCAACCGGCGCGCTGAGGACAGACGCGCCCTACCTCAAGACGCTTCGCAGCGCTCCTTCCCACAGTAGTGACTGGCCGTTCAGCCCTTGATGGGTTACGGTTGGCTCGTGAACGAACCACCACCAGCCCAACCGCCCGCCGATGGCTGGACGACGGAGTTCCTCACCCACCTCGCCACGGACCGGGGTGCATCAGCTTACACGCATCGAAATTACTCCGAGGCCCTGGCTGAGTTCCGCCGCTGGCACGAAGCTGAGCGCAAGAGCCAGCCAGCGTGGGCCGAGCTTCAACGCGATGACTTCCGCGCGTTCCTCCGGCACCTCAGCCGCCGCGAACTCAGCCGCGCCACAATCCATCTCACGTTCAGCGCCCTGCGGACCTTCTACAAGTTTCTCATCCAGCGCGGGCACCTCGCCCGCTCGCCCATTCGCAATCTGGCCCTGCCCAAACCCGAACGGCGGCTGCCCAAGTTCGTCACGGTGACCCAGGCGGACGCGCTGCTGACGGCCCCGCAGCGCGAGTTTAAACGCGAGCGCGAGCTGGGGGAAAAGCCGCCGGATGAAGCGGGCTTCCTGCGCGATGCCGCCATTCTCGAAACCATTTACTCCTGCGGCCTGCGCGTCAGCGAGGTCTGCGGCCTGCGCGGCGAGGATTTGGACGAGTCCGGGCGGGTGATCCGTGTGCGCGGCAAGGGCAAGCGCGAACGCCTCGTGCCGATTGGCGAGCCCGCGTTGCGCGCGATCCACGCCTATTGGGCCGTCCTGCCCCACCGGCCCGCGCGCGAGGAACCGGTCTTCCTCTCGGCCCCGGATTCGATCGAGCCGATCCGGCCCACTCAGGTGCAATTGCGCCTCAAACGTTACCTGCTGGCTGCCGGGCTCGACACCAGCCTTACGCCGCACAAGCTCCGCCACAGCTTTGCCACGCATCTGCTCGACAACGGGGCGGACCTCCGCAGCGTGCAGGAACTGCTCGGCCACCGGAATCTTTCCACCACGCAAATCTACACTCACGTCACCACCGAGCGGCTGAAGCGGGCCTATGACTCCGCCCATCCGCGCGCCTGACCACCACCTATGAAAAACTTCATCCTGCTCACCCTGCTGGCCGTGCTGGCCGGTTGCGCCACGACACCCAAAACTGACTGGGACAAACAGATCGGCACCGCCACCTTTGACCAGGTGGTTGGAGAACTCGGCCCGCCGGAGAAAAGCGCCACACTTAAGGACGGCTCGCGGGTCGCGGACTGGATCACCCTGCGCGGCCAGCAAAGCGCGTCCTTTCATTCAATGCCCGACGGCCGCGTGATACGCATGGAAAACGGGCGCGATCCTGACCGGGTAATGCGGCTGACGTTCGGACCAGATGGCAAGCTGAAGGAGTTGAAGCGCATCTGGCGCTGACATGCCTCATCTCAGCCGGGCCAATTCATTGGCCACGGATGAAACACGGACGG
>RFSE01000231.1 GCA_009924135.1 Pseudomonadota bacterium
GCACTTTGGCGATGAACTGGTGCCAAATCATTGGTAAATCCGCATGCGCCACCCCTGAAAATAGCGGAAAGGAGGGTCGAATCCGCCAAGTAGGGCTAACGTTGCTGCGGCTGATCCCGCGCCGAGCGGGACACGGCCACGCTCCGGAAGATTTCGTTCCTCAGGAGCAGCCGGTTTGACCCGCCCAAGGCTTGAATCGTTGCGGTCGGGCGCTACGTTCCCGCCGATGCGTAGTTCGTTGTTTCTCTCCACGCTGACCGCGTTGTGGCTGGCGGTCATCGCCTTGCCTGCCGCCGAACCGGCGGACGGGGCCAATCCCAAGTCGAAATCCAAGGACGACAAAACGCCGGCCGGCGCCTCCGCCGGGGACTCCCCTGACACTGCCCGGAAGCGGCTCGTCGTGGCTCCCGGTTTGAAGGTGGACCTCTGGGCAGCCGAGCCACTGATCGAGAACGTCGTCAACTTCAGCTTCGACGAACAGGGCCGCGCGTATGTGGTCGAGACGGGCCGTCGCCGCACGAGCGTCTTCGACATCCGCAGCTATCGCGACTGGGTGGACGCGGACCTCTCCTTCCGTACGCCGTGGGAACGCGCCGAGTTCCTCAAGCAGAACGTCTCGCAGGACAACGCTACGTTCATGCGGCAGATGAGCACCTCCAAGACGGGCGGCTTCACGGACTTCAACCAGGACGGTCGCCTCGACTGGCGCGACCTCGAAGTCGAGTCCGAGCGCATCAAGCTCGTGTGGGACTCGACCGGCAGCGGCATCGCCGACAAGTCCGCCGTCTTCGCCGACGGTTTTAACACGAGCATCAGCGGCGTCGCCGCCGGCGTGCTGGCGCGACGCGGAGAAGTGTTCTTCACGTGCATCCCCGACGTCTGGAGGTTTCAAAGTTCCGAGTTTGGCGTTTCGAGTTTGGGGTCCTCACCCGGCGAGGCGTTCGGCAAACACAACCCGAAACTCCGAACTCCAAACTCGAAACTGGCCACTGGTTTCGGCGTGCACATCGCCTACGGCGGCCATGACATGCACGGGCTCAAGTTCGGCCCGGACGGCAAGCTCTACTGGAGCATCGCCGACCGTGGCTCCGCGCTCACCAACCTCTCGCGCACGCTCAATCCCGATCTCGATTACCTGCTTAAATTTCTGCCCGACAGCGGTGCGGTCTTCCGCAGCAACCCGGACGGTTCCGACTTGGAAGTCGTGGCCATTGGCCTGCGCAATCCGCAGGAGCTGGTCTTCGATGACTACGGCAACCTCTTCACCGGAGACAACAACGCCGACGGCGGCGACAAAGCCCGCTGGGTCCACGTCGTGGAAGGGGCCGACTACGGCTGGCGTTACGGTTGGCAGCACCTGCCCAAGCTCGGAGCGTGGAACAGCGAGATGCTCTGGGGCCTCGCGCCCTCGAACACCGCGCTCTCTTACCCGCCGCCCGTCTCGCACATCGGCCACGGCCCGGCGGGCATCACGCATTACCCCGGCACCGGCCTGCCCGAGAGTTTCCGCGATTGTTTTTTCCTGACGGACTTCCCCGGCGGCGTGCGTTACTTCCGCCTGGAACCCAGCGGCGCGAGCTTCAAGGTCGCCAACGCCGGCAAGTGGCTCGAAAACAATTCCCCCGACGAACGCGAAGGCAAGCTGCTCTGGAACCTCTACCCCACGGACATCGAGTTCGGCCCCGACGGCGGCGCGTATGTGCTGGACTGGGTCGCGGGCTGGGAGAAGACCGGCAAGGGCCGAATCTGGCGCGTGCATGACCCGGCGGTGGATAGGTCAGCGGAAGTGCGGGAGACGAAGGGACTGCTGGCAACGATTGCCGAAGTGACGAAGCCGGAGAAACTCGCTGAACTGCTCGCCCATCCGAATCAACGCGTCCGGGAAGAAGCCCTGCACACACTTTGCGCGCAAGGCCATCGTACATTGCTTGTGCAAGTAGCCAAGTCCCGTGCTGGAAAGCTGGCGTTGATAGGGGCGGCTTGGGGTCTGTCGCGCTCCACGACCAACAGGCTCGCGGACACTGGCAACCTTGAATCCGCATTGAATGAACTCGCGCAGAACCGAGATGCTGACATTCGCGCCACTGCGGCCAAAGCGATGCGGCATCCGCAATTGGCTTACCCGTATCGCTTGGAACTGATGCTCCACGACACCAATCTGCTTGTCCGTGCGAATGCCGCCGAAAGCCTCGGTTGGCTGAAGCACCGGAAGGCGATTCCCAAATTGATTGATCTGCTCAAGCGCAACTCCGACCAAGACGCCACCGTCCGACACGCCGCCGTTTACGCCCTCGTCCGCATCGGCGACACCAACGCCCTGCTCGCCGCCGCCCACGACCACTCCGCCAGCGTGCGTCTCGGCGTCTGCCTCGCGCTCCGTCGCCTGATGCTTCCCGAAATCGCACAGTTCCTCGACGACTCCGACCCGCGCATCGTCCTCGAAGCGGCCCGCGCCATTGCGGACATCCCCATCGAGCCCGCGCTGCCCAAGCTTGCCGCGCTCCTCGACCCCAGTAGGAGACGACGTGAGGAGTCTCTGACTAAATCCCCAGACACGAACGCCAACACGCCGGACTCCAATCAGAGACTCCTTACGTCGTCTCCTACGGAGGCGTTTCTGCTCCGCCGCGCGCTCAACGCCAACATCCGCCTCGGCCAGGCCACGAACGCCCTCGCCCTCGCCGCCTTCGCCGCGCGCAGTGACGCCCCGGCCGCCCTCCGCGTCGAAGCCCTCGAAATGCTCGCCGACTGGCCGCAGCCCAGCGGCCGCGACAAGATCACCGGCCTCTGGCGTCCGCTCACCCCGCGTGACGCCAAACCCGCCGCCGATGCGCTCCGTCCCGCCGTGACCGCCCTGCTGACCGCGAACGGCCCGGGCGTTCCCGCCGCCGCACTGGCCGCCATCGAGAAACTCACCCTGACCGACCTCGCGCCCAAGTTGCTCGAGTTGGTGAAGAATGCCGTCGCCCCCGCCGAAGTCCGCGCCGCCGCCCTGCGCACGCTCGGGAATTCCGCGTTCCGCACTCCGCATGCCGCACTCTTCGACGCCGCCCTCAAGCTCGCTCTCGCCGACCCGTCGGAAGCCCTGCGCAAGGAAGCCTCCCGTCTCAGCGCCGCCGGCGGCGGGGCCGATGCCCTCGCCCGCCTCGCGATCACGCTCCAGTCCGGAACGATCGGCGAACGCCAGTCCGCGTTGCAGTCGCTGGCCAGCCTCAAGGGCAAGGAGGCCGACGATGCGATCCGCAAGTCGCTCAACCAATTGCTCGAAGGCAAGCTGCCCAAGGAGCTTCACCTTGATCTGCTGGATGCGGCCGCCAAACGGACTTCGCCCTCGATTAAGGAGAAGCTCGGCCAGTTTGAAGCCAAGCGCGACGCGAAGGATCACCTGGCCCGGTGGCGCGAGTGCCTCACCGGCGGCGACGCCAAGGCGGGCCGGGTGCTCTTCTACGAGCGTCAGGAAGCCGCCTGTGCCCGCTGCCACAAGGTGGCCGGCGAAGGTGGCGATGTCGGGCCGGACCTGGCCGGACTCGTCGCGAAGAAGGGCCGCGAGTATGCGCTGGAAAGCATCGTGCTCCCGAACCGGGTCATCGCGCCGGGCTTCGAGTCGCTGCTCGTCGTGATGAAGAACGGCCAGAGCTTCGCCGGCCTGGTGAAGAGCGAGACCGGCGAGGAACTCACGCTGAACTCGCCCGAGGACGGCCTGTTGAAACTCAAGAAAGCGGACATCACCAAGCGCACTCCGGCGCTCTCGCCCATGCCCGAAACCCTCGTCGAAGTGCTGACGAAGCGGGAGATACGGGACCTCGTCGAGTTCCTCGCCACCGCCAAGTGAAGATCCAGCTCGGAACCTGCCGCCAACCGCTGGTAGGGCGCGTCTGTCCCCAGCGAGCCATTGAGGACATCGGACTCCAAACCGGCGGGCTGAGGACCGCCCGCCCTACCTACCGCCCTACCTACCGCAACTCCATGGTGAAGGCCGCGTGTCGTGGTCAGGATGCAACTTCACGACGGGTGAACCGCTGAAGCCATGTCCGAAGCCGAATCGCCTCCACCCAACCCAGCCAGGGGCCGCATCGTGCTTTGGCTGGCGGGGCTGGGCGTGTCGCTGCTGCTTCTGCTGGCGTGGTGGCCAGCCGGAAAGGGACACGCACGTCCGGCGCTGCCAAACCCGAATGGCTTCGACTACTTCGTGAAGGCGGGCGACGCGATGTCAGGGATGTGGACAAACGCCTCACCGCGCACACTGCCAGCTCACGACTTGCAAGCCTACCTGTCCGCCAACAGCCCCAGCTTGGAACTCGTGCGCGAGGGCCTGCGCCACAAGAGCCATACCCACATGGATTACGATGCGACCTACATTGCTCGCTCAATGACCAATCTCGGCGCGCTCAAGCGACTGGGAGTATTGCTCGCAGGCGAAGGGTGCCTGGCGGAACTGGAAGGCAAGCCAGCCGCAGCGTTGGAAAGCTATTTCGACGGCATGCGTCTCGGGCAGGAGTGCAGTCGCGGAGGCGTCGTCATGGAGCGTCTGATGGGCTTGGCCATCGAGTTGGTCTCACTCCGCGAACTGCGCATTATGGTGCCCAAACTCGATGTCCTTGCCACGCGGCGGTGTCTGGAAAGATTGCTCCAGTTGGACGGAAGCCATGACTCCCCAACAGTGAACCTTGCGGCCGAGGACGAGTGGATCAGTCGTGCCTTTCCGCTCGCCCAGCGGGTCATCACGCGAATTTCGCCGGTGACGCGAAAGGACATGCGCGACACGAGAGACCGGTTTTCCAACAAGGTGGAATCCACCCAAGCCGAGCGCCGCCGCGCCATCGTCGAGGCTGCCGCGCGATTGTTCGAGTTGGAGAAGGGCCGCCGCCCGAAAAGCTACACCGACTTGGTGCCAGCTTACTTGAAGGTTATTCCCCTTGACCCGACGACCGGCAAGGAAATCGCCCACCCGTTTTGATCACATGCTTCACGTCCACACCATCGAAACCCTTGATCACCCGGCGCTACAGCCATATCTCACGATGCGGCTCCAGGAAACCCACCGGCAGCAGGGCATTTTTGTCGCGGAAGGTGAGAAGGTCGTGCGCCGGTTGTTGAAGAGCAACCTCGGGGTGGTGTCCTTGCTGGTGCATGACGAATGGCTGGTCAAGATGCGCCCGTTGCTGGATCAACGACCCGAGGCGGAGATCAACGCCTTTGTTGCGCCCAAGGCGGAACTGGAAAAGCTCGTGGGCTATCCGATGTACCAAGGGTTGCTGGCCATCGGACGCATCCCGCCTCCGCAGACGCTTGCCGATGCCCTGCAACGAAACCCGTCCCCGCGGCTCTTCGTCGCCGTGGACGGTCTCGGCAATGCGGAAAACCTCGGTGGGCTCGTGCGCAACTGCGCGGCCTTCGGCGGCCAGGCGCTGCTGGTGGGTGAGACGTGCAGCAGCCCGTGGCTGCGCCGGGCGGTACGGGCTTCGATGGGCACGATTTACGATCTCTCGGTGGTGGAGACGGTTTCGCTCGCGACCACGTTGCAGGACTTGCGCCTCGCGGGGGTGCGCTGCGTGGCGGCCCACCTGCACACGGACCGGCGTACCATCGCGCAGGCGGACCTGCGCGGCGACTGCTGCCTCGTCTTCGGCCACGAGGGCCTGGGGCTCTCGCGCGCCGTGCTCGCGGCCTGCGACGAAGCGGTGGTGGTACCGATGGCCAACGGCGTGGATTCGCTCAACGTCGGCGCGGCAGCGGCGGTGTTCCTCTACGAAGCCGCCCGTCAGCGCGGCCGGGTCTGATACCAAGTCCCAATGAGAATCGGTACGAAGCGTTTTTAGCACGCTCCCTTTCCCCTCACCCCGGCCCTCTCCCCTGGGGAGAGGGAGCTACGCCCGCCCACGTACGAGCTGCCGTGCGGGTAACTACTTCGAGGGCGGGCTGACTTTCCCCCTCTCCCCGAGGGAGAGGGCCGGGGTGAGGGGGAAGGCGTGCAACGGAGGCAATTGACCGAATCTCTTTGAGGATTGGTTTGAAGTACCGACGATGAGTTTTCGGGTGCAAACCACCATTTCGAAACGAGGGGAGCCGCACCCGCGCGGTCATCACGGCGGACGTGGCAGCATCGCGCGGGCACGGCTGCCCGCGCTACGGCCCCTTTTGGGATTTGCCACGGCCCTCGCATTACCGTAGAAATCACGCTCCCGCTGCGGCGGCATGTGATGAAACCAGCAGTCGAACTCTACGATACGACCCTGCGCGATGGCTCGCAGGGTGAAGGCGTCAACTTCTCGGTCGCGGACAAGCTCCGCATTGCCGAGCGCATTGACGCGTTCGGCATTCATTACATCGAGGGCGGCTGGCCCGGCAGCAACCCGAAGGACATCGAGTTCTTCGCCCAGGCCAAGAAGCGCAAGTTCAAGCACGCCAAGCTCGCGGCCTTCGGCTCCACGCGCAAGAAGTCCACGCCCGTGGAAAACGACGACCAGGTGCGCCTGCTCATCGAGGCCGAAACGCCCGTCGTGACCATTTACGGCAAGACCTCCATGCTGCATGTGAAGGAAGTCCTCCGCTGCACGCCGGATGAAAACCTCGGGATGATCGGCGACACCGTGCGTTACCTGAAGGACCACGGGAAGTTCGTAATCTACGATGCCGAGCACTGCTTTGACGGTTACAAGCTCGACCCCGAGTACGCCATCGCCACCTGGCAGGCCGCCGAACAGGCAGGAGCCGACATGGTCGTGCTGTGCGACACCAATGGCGGCTGCCTGCCCAGCGAGGTCGGCGCGATCACGAAGACCGCCATCGGCCGGTTGAACTGCCGCGTGGGCATCCATACGCATGACGACATCGGGCTCGGAGTTGCGAACGCGCTGGCGGCGGTCGAAGCGGGCGCCTGCCACGTGCAGGCCACGGTCAACGGCTACGGCGAACGCACGGGCAACTGCAATATGACGAGCGTGATCCCCTGCCTGCAGCTCAAGCTCGGCAAGGCCTGTCTCCCTGCCGCGTCCCTGCGCAAGCTCAAGGAGCTGTCCCAGTTCGTGGACGAGATCGCGAACATCCGGCACAACCCGCGCCAGCCATGGGTCGGTTCGGCGGCGTTCGCCCACAAGGGCGGCACGCACGTCAACGCCGTTCAAAAACTCGCGGCGAGCTACGAGCACATCGACCCCTCACTGGTCGGCAACGAGCGGAACATCCTTGTGAGCGATCTTTCGGGCCGGAGCAACATCCTGCTCAAGGCGCGCGACCTCGGCATCAAGCTCGCGGACGACGCGCCGGAAGCGAAACAGATCCTCGATCGCGTGAAGGAGCTGGAGCACAACGGTTACGAGTTCGAAGCCGCCGAAGCCTCGCTCGCGCTGCTCATCCGGGGCATCCTGGACCACAACCCGGAACTGCTCTTCACCGTGGACGATTACCACGTCTCCATGCGCGGCAACCGGAAGACTTCGACCAACGAGGCCACCGTGAAAGTGCGCGTGGGCAACGAAGTTCACCATGAAGTGGCCGAAGGCGACGGTCCCGTGAACGCGCTCGACAGCGCCCTCCGCCGCGCGCTGGCCAAGTCCTTCCCGCAGATCAAGAAGGTGACGCTCACCGACTACAAGGTCCGCATCCTGGACGGCGTGGCCGGCACCGGGGCCAAGACCCGCGTGCTCATCACCTCCACCGACGGCAAGCGCGAGTGGGGCACCGTGGGCGTGAGCGAAAACATCATCGAAGCGAGCCTCCAGGCGCTGGTGGACTCCATGGAGTACGCGCTGCTGAAGAAGTGATGATTTGAGCCACAGATCAACACAGATTGAACACAGATGATTTTGCGCTGGAGCCCATCTGTGTTTCATCTGTGAGAATCTGTGGCTAAGAAAGATTTCCCATGACCGAGATTCCTAAAGCCTACGAACCGCAGTCCGTTGAGGACAAATGGTATGACTTCTGGGTGAAGCAGGGCTGCTTCACCGCCGATCCCGCGCGCGTCTCCGCGAAGCGCCCGGCGTTCTCCATCGTCATCCCGCCCCCGAACGTCACCGGCATGCTCCACATGGGGCACGTGCTCAACAACACCATCCAGGACATCCTCTCGCGCAAGGCGCGCATGGACGGCAAGGAAGTCCTCTGGCTGCCCGGCACCGACCACGCAGGCATCGCCACCGAGGGCATGGTCGCCAAGCAGCTCCGCAAGGAGGAGAAGAAGTCCAAGCAGGACATCGGGCGCGAGGAGTTCATCAAGCGCGTCTGGACGTGGAAGGAGAAGCACGGCGGCATCATCATCCAGCAGCTCAAAAAACTCGGATGCTCCTGCGACTGGACCCGCGAACGCTTCACGATGGACCCGGACTACGTGCGCAATGTGCAGCGCGTGTTTGTGGACCTCTACAAAAAGGGCCTCATCTATCGGGGCAAGCGCATGGTGAACTGGTGCCCAGCCACGCAGACCGCGCTCTCAGACGAAGAAGTGGAGATGAAACCGCAGAAGGGCTTCATGTATCACTTCCGGGTGGAA
>RFSE01000232.1 GCA_009924135.1 Pseudomonadota bacterium
GCCACCTGCATGTCCGCGCCGAACTCGCCGGTGGCGACGGGCTTGCCCAGTTCACGCCCGAGCTGGGCGACCAATGCCTCGTAGCGGGGGATGGCCACCTCGGGCTTTGCGGAACGCAGGTAGGACGGCCGGTTGCCCTTCTTCGTGCTCGCGAAGAGCGTGAACTGGCTCACCACCAGGATGTCCCCGCCCAGGTCCTGCACCGAGCGGTTCATCAACCCCGCGTCGTCCGCGAAGATGCGCAGGCGCACGATCTTGCCGGCCAGCCATTCGATGTCCTCCGGTGTGTCGGCATCCTCCACGGCCACGAGCACCATCAAACCGCACCCGATGGCACCGCGCACCTGTCCGGCGATGGTGACACTGGCCTGGGAAACCCGCTGGATGACGGCGCGCATGGCGTTACTTCACGAGCCGGTACCAGTTGTCCCGCTGGCGGGGTTTCAGACCCAGATCAATGATCAGGCGCTGCATGTCCGCCACCTCCATGCGATGGGTGGTGCCGGCGGCGCTGACGACGTTCTCCTCGATCATGATGCTGCCGAGGTCGTTCGCCCCGTAGCGCAGCGCGATCTGTCCAATCTCCTGGCCTTGCGTGACCCAGGAGCTTTGCACACTGGGAAGGTTGTCGAGGTAGATGCGGCTCAGGGCCTGCGTGCGCAGATACTCGTGCGCGCCGACGGTCGGGGCTTTCAGTACGGCGTTTTCCGGTTGAAACGTCCAGCAGATGAACGCGGTGAAGGCCCCGCCGTTCAAGGTGCCTTGTTCGAGCGCCCGTGCGTAGGCGATCGAGTCGGCAAGCGGTGAAGCCACGGCGGGGAAATTCTGTTTTCCGAATTCTGACTCCCGAATTCTTCCCAGCGACTTGTCCTGCTGCGCCCGGACGACCTCCAGATGCTCGATCCGTTCCGCCACCGTCTCCACATGGCCGAACATCATGGTGATGCTGCTGGCCAGGCCCAGACGGTGCGCGGTGTCCATCACGCCCATCCATTGCGCGGTGTCGGCCTTGAGCGGGGCGATGCGATTGCGCACGCGGTCCACCAGGATTTCGCCGCCGCCACCGGGAACGGAGCCCAGGCCGGCGGCGACAAAGTCCTTCAGGATCTGCTCGACCGGCTCGTTGAAAAACTCGGAGAACGCGACCATCTCGCTGGGGCTGAAGCCGTGGACGTTGAAGCCGGGAAACTTGTCGCGGATGTGCGACAGCAAATCGAGGTACCACTGTTTGGTGAGCTTCGGATGATGGCCGCCCTGCATGAGAATCTGGCCGCCGCCGAGCGCAATGGTCTCCTCGATCTTTTTATCCATCTCGGCGTGCGTGATCACGTAGGAGTCCAAATCCTTCTCCGAACGCCAGAACGCGCAGAACTTGCAATACACGTTGCAGACGTTGGTGTAATTCACGTTGCGATCGACGATGTACGTGACGATTTCGTTGCCGTGTCCGCCGTGGGCGGCGGCCCGGTGGAGCTGGCGGCGGCGGTCGGCCAGGGCGCCCAGCTCCTCCAGCGGCAGCGCGTAGAGCCGCAACGCCTCGGCGGCGTTGATGCGCCCGCCGTCCCAGACCTTTTGGAGCAACTCGTCGAGTGAAGCGTCGTGAATCACGCGCACAGTCTAGCACTGGTGCGCGGACAGACAACGCGAATGGCGGTCTTTGGACGACACCAAGCGCAGCTTGCTACGGCCCCGGAGCGCCGGTCCCCGAACCGGCAGGTGTTTAACTGCATCGAGCAGCGCGCCGGATCGGAGCTCGGCGCTCCGCACACCCAGCCAAAACTGGGGCAGCCTGCCTTTGAGTCCTTGCGAAACGGCGTGGCGTGCCTTGCGCGCTCTTGCTAGCGTTGCGGCGTGCGTATCAAAGCTTGGTTCCCGACTTTCATCTACTGCGCGCCGCTGCTCCGCACGGGCGCGGCGCGTTTCAACGCGGAGTTGCTCAAGGAGGCTTACCAGCTTCGTGACTTCGATCGCGACGGCCAGAAGTGGTCGAAGAAGAACTACCCCGGCGGCTTCACCACCTACGGCTCGATGGACAAGCTGCACCAGTTTTCGTCCACGTTCACCGAGTTGCAGCGGAGCATCGACCGGCACGTGAAGGCGTTCGCACGCAAGCTGGACTACGACCTTACGAACCGCCGGCTGGAGATGACCGATTGCTGGGTGAACATCATGCCGCGCCAGACCGCGCACGGCCTGCACCTGCATCCGACCTCCACGCTCAGCGGCACCTACTACGTGAAGACGCCCAAGGGTTGTGCCGCGATCAAGTTTGAAGACCCGCGTCTGGACCGTTTCATGGCCGCGCCGCCGCGCAAGGCCGGGGCGAGCCGGGAGAATCAGACGTTTGTCCACTACCCGGCGGAGGCGGGCAACGTCGTCCTCTTCGAGAGCTGGCTGCGGCACGAAGTCCCGGCCAACCCGGTCGAGTCGGAGCGCGTGAGCATCAGTTTTAACTACAACTGGTTTTAGCCACAGATGGGCACAGATCAAACACAGATGGGGACTTGTGCCGGAGAGCGGTCAGGAGACGGACGCTCCCGACAGAGGTCGCCCAGGTATTTGTGGGCATGTGTTTTTCGGATGCATTTTTCATCTGTGTCTCATCTGTGTCCATCTGTGGCTCCCCATGTCTGATTCCCCCGAGCTTGTTCACGCGGAGATCCTCCGTTGGCGCAGCGGGACCCAGCCGCGCCGCGAGATGGATGCCTTGGCGCGCGAGGAGCCGCTGGAGATCCGCGTGCGCGGGCAGAGCATCGCGGTGACCATGCGCACGCCGGGCCACGATGCGGAGCTGGCCGCCGGTTTCCTGCTGACGGAAGGGTTGGTCATCCGCCGCCAAGAAATCGTCGAGATCGCCCACTGCCAGCAGGGCGAGGCGGCGCAATTGGGCAACACGCTCAATGTCTTCCTGGCCCCGGCGGTGACCGTGGATTTCGAGCAGCTCACGCGGCACGTCTTCGCGTCGTCGAGCTGCGGCCTGTGCGGCAAGGCGACGATTGAATCGGTGCACCAGCGGTTCCCGCCGGTAACTTCGACTGTAAGCGTCGCCCCCGAAGTATTGCTGCAGCTCCCCGCCAAGCTTGCCGCCCAGCAAGCCACTTTCGACCAGACCGGCGGCTTGCACGCGGCGGCTCTCTTCACTTCGACCGGCGAGCTGCTCGTACTCCGCGAGGACGTGGGCCGGCACAACGCCGTGGACAAAGTGCTCGGCTGGGCCTTCCTCAACGGCCCGTTCCCGCCCGCCGATCACGTTCTGCTGGTGAGCGGACGCGCTTCGTTTGAAATCCTGCAAAAGGCCCTGGCGGCGCGGGTGCCGGTGGTGGCGGCGGTCTCCGCACCGTCGAGCCTGGCGGTCGAGTTCGCACGGGAGAGCCGGCAGACCCTGGTGGGTTTCCTGCGCGGTGTGGGGATGAATGTTTATGCGGGGGGACAACGTGTAGGCTTGGCATCCGGAGCGCGTTAGATAAGCTCTGAGGCCAAGCCATGAGTGACCCACAGCATGTTTCCACGAGCGCCTTAGCGAAGGCCGTTAATTGTGATAGCAAGGAGTTGTTCCGCCTTTTGCGCGAGCGGGGTTGGATACAGTGGAATGACTCCGCGCAGGCGTGGGATTTGACCGATGCCGGTTCCAAGCATGGCGGCATCTACATTAACAGCCAGCGATTCGGTCGATATATAGGCTGGCCGGCTGATCTCCAGAACGCCCCGTTCTTGCGGGTCAACGCCCCAGCGCCGACCCCTGTCCGGCCGCCCAGTCCGGCTCCCATTGCTGCCACGCCACCAGCTCCTTCTTCGCCGCCAGCACCTGCCCAACCCAAAGTCCCCTCGCCACCTGTCCCTTCGCCGGCGTCACCGACGACATCGACCCAGTGCCTGTCCGCGACCGATCTGGGTGACCGGTTTGGCCTGCCGTCCAACCGGGTGAACTCGATCCTCTCTGAATTGGGCTGGATCAAGCGGGGCATCAAGGGTTGGGTCACAACCGATCAGGGCATCGCGGTTGGGGCCAGGCAGTTGGAGAATTTTAAAACCGGAGTTCCCTACGTTACCTGGCCAGCCAATATCACCCAGAACCCCCGTTTCGTTGACACCGTGAATGAGTCCAAAGGAGCGGAGGTTCCGGCCAAGGACAGCAAGGCAGCGGCCCCCTCGGAGGCCGTCGGCTTCCGGGAAAAGTTTGAGGCTCGTCACCGCACGACGGATGGGCATTACGTCCGGTCAAAGGCCGAAATGCTGATCGACAACTGGCTCTACATGGCGGAGCTGGTTCATGCCTACGAACGCAAATTGCCGGTCGAAGAAGACCTTTACTGCGATTTCTACATCCCCACGGGCAAGGTTTACTTGGAATACTGGGGGCTCGAAAACGACCCGCAGTATCGCGAGCGGAAGGCCAAGAAGATCGAGATCTATAAGAAATACGGCTTTAAACTCATCGAGCTAAATGACACCGATGTAGCCAATCTCGATGACGTGCTGCCTCGGAAGCTCCTGCAGCACGGAGTGCAATCCTACTGACTGGGTGAACAGGGCTTTCACCCTGGCCGTCTGACCGCGCAGACTCTTAATGCGTTTATTCGTTCACAGACAGTTTGCCCTGCTTGCCGTCGGTTGGATGTTCGTGGCTGGCATCGAGGCTGCCAACCCCCAGTCCGCCGCGGTGCGCACGTTCAACTTCGAGAACGATATCAGCCCGTTGCTCACGCGTTATGGCTGCAACAGCTCGCCCTGCCATGGCAAGGCCGAGGGACAGAACGGCTTCAAGCTCTCCGTCTTCGGCTACGATGCCCTGACGGATTATCGTGCGTTTACCTCTGAGAGTCGTGGGCGACGCGCTTCGGCCGCTGCGCCGGAGCAGAGCCTTTTCCTCGCCAAGGCCAGTGGCACCATGCCGCATCAGGGCGGGGCCCGCATTCCGGTCGGCTCGGTGGATTACGAGACCATCCGGGCCTGGCTCGCGGCCGGCACGCCCTTTGGCACGACGAACGACGCCCGCGTCGTGAAGGTCGAACTGGAGCCGCGGGAACGCATCCTCGCTCCGGGCACGAAGCTACAGCTCCGCGTCAACGCCACCTACAGCGACGGTCGCAAGGGCGATGTGACCCGCTTCTGCGTCTTTCAATCGAACAACGATTCGCTGGCCAAGGTGGACGAGAACGGTGCCGTGGTCATCGGTTCGCTGCCCGGCCAGACCTCGATCATGGCGCGTTACCTCGGCGAGGTGACTTCGTTCATGGCCATCGTGCCCCGGCCGGGCAAACCGGTGGGTGACCAGGGCTTTGCGGAGTTCAACTTCATCGACAAGCACGTCAACGCGCACCTCAAGAAGCTCAACCTGCGTCCCAGCGAAGTGTGCGACGACGCGACGTTCCTGCGCCGCGCGTATCTCGATATCATCGGCACGCTTCCCACGGCGGACGAGGCGCGGCGTTTTATCACGGACAAGTCGGCCGACAAGCGTGCCCGGCTCGTGGACGCACTGCTGGAGCGGCCCGAATATGCGGACTTCTGGGCGCTCAAGTGGGCCGATCTCCTGCGTGTGGACCGGCAGAAGCTCGGCCAGCGCGATGCCTACGCTTATTACCGCTGGATTCGCGAACAGTTCGCCGCGAACCGCCCGCTGGACCAGTTCGCCCGTGCGCTCATCACGGCCGAAGGCCCGCTGGACGACGCTCCTGCCGGTCATTTCTACAAGGTCGTCACGCGTCCCGGTGACATGGCCAATGCGGTTTCGCAGGTCTTTCTCGGTGTGCGCATCGCGTGCGCCGAGTGCCATCACCATCCCTTCGACCGCTGGAGCCAGACGGATTACTACGGGATGTCCGGCTTGTTCGCGCAGGTAAGCATCCGCAAAGGGGCGATGGGCGAGACGCTTTTGGCCGAGGGCAGTCCCGCGACGAAACACCCGCGCACGGGTGAGAGCGTACCGCCGCACGCGTTGGACGCCGCCCCGGTGAAGGACGCGGGCGACCGCCGCCGCGCGCTGGCCGAGTGGTTCACTGCGCCGGAGAATCCGTGGTTCGCGCGCAACCTGGCGAACCGCCTCGTCGCGCACTTCTTCGGGCGCGGCGTGATCGAGCCGGTGGACGACGTGCGCGCGACGAATCCAGCCGGCAACCCGGCCTTGCTGGACGCCCTGGCGGCGTCGGTGATCGAGTCGCGCTTTGACCTCAAACGTTTCATCCGCACGCTCACGGCCTCGCGCACCTACCAGCTCGCCGCCACGCCCAACGAAACCAATGGGCAGGACGAGCAGAATTACTCCCGTGCCCTCTTCAAACGCCTGCCCGCCGAGGTGCTGCTGGATGCCGTGTGCCAGGTCACGGGCGTGCCGGAGAAATTCGACGGCGTGCCCGCCGGAGCGCGCGCGGTCCAGCTCTGGGACAGCCAGACGCAGCATTACTTCCTCAAGCTCTTCGGCCGCCCCGTGCGCGTGACGGCGTGCGAGTGCGAGCGCAACAGCGAGGCCAGCATTGCGCAGGTGTTGCATCTGCTGAACTCCCCGAACCTCCAGGCCAAGCTGTCGCACGCCGACGGCCAGCTTGCACGGCTCGTCGCGGAGCAGCCGGACAACGCCAAGCTCGCCGAGGAGCTTTACCTCACTTTCTTCAGCCGCCTGCCGACCGACACCGAGCGACAACTGGCCGTGAAGCACTTCGCCGCCAGTGCAAACCGTCAGCAGGCGGTGGAGGATTTCGCCTGGAGCCTGTTGAATGCGGTTGAGTTTGTGTTCAACCACTGACTGGTGCACCATTGCGGGGAGACGAACCGCTATGAAGATTCTCCTCGCCGATGACTCCCGCGTGACGCGGAACCTGCTCCGATCCATCCTGGAAGACCTCGACTACGAGGTGACCACGGCCGAGAACGGCCTCGAGGCATGGCGCATCTACGAACGCGAGCGCATGCCCGTCCTCATCTCGGATTGGGAAATGCCGGCCATGGACGGTCTGGAGCTTTGCAAGCGCGTGCGCTCTTCCACCACCGACCGGACGGAGCAACCCTACATCATGCTAGTGACCGGGCTGGGTGACATGAAGCACTTCATCGCTGGCATGGCCGCCGGTGCCGATGATTTCATCGTCAAACCCTTCGAGCCGGAGCTGCTCCGCTGCCGACTGCGTGTCGCGGAGCGCACCCTTGCCATGCAGCACGAGCTGCGGCTGCTCGCGGCGGCCCTGCCTGCTTGCGGCACTTGTGGCACCTTCCAGAATGACCCTGCGAGTTTGCAGCGGCTGCAGGATCATCTCGCCACGCATCCGGAGTTGAAACCCATGCTGGGAAACTGCCCGACCTGTGCGGCGAAAGCCTAGCGGCTGAATCGTTTCGGCCTGCGCTCCGAGTTACTCTTGGGCGAGGATGGCGAGAAAGCTGTCCGGTCGCAGTGACTCCCGTACCACGGCGAGCTGGCGGCGGGACTTCTCTAGTTGCGCCACCCGCCGCGTATCCTCGTTCGCGCCTGCAAATGTCCGCCGCTCTCCGCCCACGGGCAGAAACTCGTTTAACATGATCAGGCTCCACTTGAGTGCGAGCATGGGGTAGGTGAGCCGCAGGCGTGCGCCGACCCCGGTTGCGCCTTCGAGCCGGTCCAGCAGGTCGCGAACGAAGCTGGCGCGGTGTTCCGCCGGCAACGGGACTTCCGGCAGCAACATGGCGTTGGCCAGCGTCTGGGCGGGGTCATCCCAGCCCGCGTACTCGAAGTCGAGGAAGGCAAGCGTGCCATCCGCACGCCGCAGGACGTTGTGAAACCCGTGGTCGGCCGGTGACAGCGTGCGCTGCGTGAGGGGCAGTTCGGCATCCAAGTTTACGCCAAGCATTGAAGCTTCGCGTTCGACGAAGGCGCGAACGTTCGTCGCCGCCGGCACCAGTTCGCGCTCGACGAACTCGTTAACAACGGCCACTTCAGACCGGCCCGCCAGGGCGGTACGGATGCGGTTCAGGCGCCGGTCCACGTTGGTCCAGTAGCCGTTGAGCGTGAACGCGGCTTCGGAGGCGGGCGGTAGTTTCTCTGCGCCGGGTTGTCCGCGCAGCCGCCACATCGTGGCGAGCAGCTCGACGAGTTGATCGACGTCCGTGCGCGTCACCTGGCCCGGCGCAACGCGCGGACCGGTGATGAATTCGTAGAGGCCGAGATTGTGTTCGCGGCTCATGCGCAGCGGCTCTGGTACGCTGCGCACGCCGTTTTGCCAAAGGAAGCTCAGCACGCCGAACTCCGTGCCCAGGCGGTCGCGCGGGTCACGGGCATGGGTGAAATAGAGCTTGGCCAGCAAGGGCTGGCCGGCGACATCCACGCGCGCGACGACGTTGTTTGCCCCGCCGGCCAGGCGGACCACGGATTCCGGCCGCTGCCCGAGGGTGGCGGTGACGGCGGCGAAAATGGGTTCGTTTGAAACCGGACTCGACTGAGCCGTGCGTGAACCTCCCTCGCCCCCAGCGGGGGAGAGGGATTGAGGGTGAGGGGGC
>RFSE01000233.1 GCA_009924135.1 Pseudomonadota bacterium
TTCCCAAGAGTTGCAGTTCTCGCCCCAAGCCATCATGTAGAGGCAACCCGATTGAACCAACCAATCACTTATTGAGGATTGCCATTCTCGCGATACGTCACTTTCAATAATGACCACTGCCCGAAAGGGTTTGAACGCCTCGATTCTCGGCGGTGTAGTTCCAGGCTCAATTTGGACGTACTCAACGCTCTTGGTCATGATGCATAGTCGATAAATTCAGTTACGCAAACAAGAAACAATGGGTCTGCCCCCTTAAATCTGTCCTCTCGACAGAAATATTAGGCATCAGTGCGCTCCTCGTTGTTCGTTGGATATACCGACAAGCAGACTGAAACCCCGGCTTCCCCTGCGAGAGCTAGCAACTCTGGCGGGAATGTAAATGAGGCCCATCCGGGCGGATATAATTCGGCACCAAAATCTAGAACCGCACCCTCCACTCCAGGGAACGACACGAGGAACCTGACCTGTTCTAAGTTCTGGCGAAGGAAAGATGTGGCATCTTCGATTTGTTTGGCGAGTTGGGAGAAATCCGCTTCACTTGCCACAACGCGAACACCGGATGACTGATTGATTTTGCTATTGCCACTCTTCGGAAAGCGTTTCTCGCCCTTGCGCCACAGCGAATCAACTTCAATCGAAGTCTTTGCCATGAAGCCATCTACGTCGAAGTCGTGGCCGCCAACTCGGAGAATGCAACTCATGGATGTCTAAGGATGCTTATGCTGCTACGCAGAAGAACCGGACGAGCCAGTTCCTGTCCGTGCAACGCACAGACCAATGGCAGCAAGCTATACTCCATAACCAACTTTTGACTTTCTGTCGTTTTCACGTGTCGGAATCTCTCTTACTGTCACCTTCCGGCGGATATACCGACCAAGTTGAAAGGCAGTCGGGATTCACAACTACCTCCCCGGAACCCCTGAGGCGATAGTTTCCGGGTGTGGCAGGCTCAAGGCGGGAAAGGTCGGGGGAACCCATCGCTCCTTATCACTGCCACTCAAGCGAACGATTATTCCCTGTTCACGACTTGCCCGGATAATCTCCCCATGGAATTGTTCAATACCCGTAATCTCATCGGCCTGGTTCCGATGCGTGACTCCAACAAGAAGATGTTTGCCGATAATCGCCTTCGCTTCTTCGGCATCAAAGTATGGTTCCCAGTGCTTTGAGGTTGGCTTAGTCATTGTTGACACCAGCAAATAGTGTGCGGTTTGTAGTGACTGGTGAATCGGCGATCATCTAGTTCGTAAACCTTACGCTACGACTGATCCGCCTTCAATAAATTGCATCTTCCCAGCAAGCCTACCAGGAATTGCACCCCTGTCGTTCCTGCTGCGCCCATGGAGGGAGCACCGCCCTTGAATTCACCATCTGATTGCTCCCGCGTGCGCACTCCGGGAGCACAGGAGCGACAGGGGTGCTATTCCTCTCCTCTTGCGTGCGTGGGGGGCACGAGCACAGAGACTTGCCGGCCGCCTCGCCGCCCTCCTCCCCGATGGCAGCCGACGTGAGGAGGCTCCATTCAACTCGAAACTCCAAACTCAAAACCCGAAACAGGAACAGAGCCTCCTCACGTCGGCTGCTACCGAGTCTGTCTTGCGCCGCGCGTTGAACGCTCACTATCGCATCGGCCACGCTACGAATGCCCAAGCTCTCGCCACTTTTTCCAATGACACCAACGTTTCCGATGCCCTTCGCGCCGAAGCCCTGTTCCTCCTCAGCGCGTGGGACATCCAGCCCGCCACGCCCGGCAACGTCCCGGTGAAGATCGCGCGCGTGGACGGCCACGGCTCCACCCCGCTCGTGAACCCGGAGAACTGGCCCGGCTGGTTCGACCGCGTCTGCGGCCTCTGGCGTCCGCTCCCGCCACGCAACGCCGACGCCGCCCGTGCTGCGCTACGCCCGCGTCTGGCCAGCCTGTTGCAGTCGGCGCGTACGAACACCCAGCTCGCCACCATCGCCTCCGTGGAGAAACTCACGCTGTCCGAAGCCGCCCCGCACCTCGCGGCGTTGTTGAAAAGCACAACGCAACCCGCGCCGGTCCGCGTCGCGAGCCTCCGCACTCTCGGCCACTCCGCCTTCCGCACTCCGCATTCCGCATTACTCTCGGACTCCGTCACGCTCGCACTCTCAGACCCGGACGCATCGGTCCGGCGCGAGGCCGTAAAGCTCGCGGGCATCGCAAACCCCGCCACGGCCATTCCGCTCCTGGAACAGATCATTACCGCCAAAACCGACGTGCGCCTCGTGCAAAGTGCCTTGAGGGTCCTCGGCGATCTGCCGGGCGTCGCAGCCGATCAGGTGCTCGCGAAACCGCTGGAGTTGTTGCGGGATGGAAACTGGCTGCCCGAATCTGAACTTGAACTGATCGAAGCCGCCGCCAAGCGCCCAGCCGGCCCCGCCGCCGAAGCCTTGAAGCGTTACCTGGACACGCGTTCCAAGAACGACGACCTCGCGGCCTTCCGCCCGGCACTGGTGGGCGGCGACAGCGAAGCCGGCAAACAAATCTTCTTCGAACACGTCGGCGTGCAATGTCTGCGCTGCCATGCCATTCGCGGCGAAGGCGGCATCGTGGGGCCCGGCCTGACCAGCGTGGGCAAACGGCTGACGCGCGAACAAATCTTGGAAAGCATCGTCCTCCCGAACAAGACCATCGCCGCCGGGTTCGAGAATGCCACCCTCGTACTCAAAGGCGGGGCCAACCACAGCGGTCTGGTAAAATCCGAAAATGCCACCGCACTCGTTCTGGACTCTCCCGAAGATGGCAAGCTGACCCTTAACAAAGCGGACATCGAGAAGCGCATCCGTGGCCTGTCCGCGATGCCGGAAGGCTTGGACAAGCTCATGACCCGGCGGGAACTGCGGGATTTGGTGGAGTTTCTGAGTTCGTTGAAGTGAGCCCCCTTGTCCAATCGTAGTCGTAGGCTTCACCCTGCGCATGACGGAAAATGTTATTCGCAACCTGAAGGTTGCGACTACACCGCTGGCCGCCAAAAAAGAAATCGCCCGGTCTGCCCACTTCCCGCATAGTCCAGCGCACATGAAGTCCATGACGGGCTACGGTCGCGGCGAGTGCGCACGGGACGGCTTCAAGGTCACAGTGGAACTCAGCTCGGTAAACCGGAAATCCGGTGAAATCACGCTGAACCTCCCCCGTGACCTTGAACCCCTCGAAGCGCAGGTCCGCGACGAAATCAACAAACGCATCGCGCGCGGCCGGTTAAACGTGCGCGTGGCCGTCCATGCCGGTGAAGCGTCGGGGGCCGCCGCGCAGGTCAACACCGCGCTCGCCCGCGCCTATGCAGCCGAATTCTCCAAGCTGGCGACGGACCTGAATCTCACGGGCGGAGTGACGCTTGAGGCCTTGATGCGCGCCCCCGGCGTGCTGGAAGCCGGCGAAAACGTTACGGATGCCGAGAGTTACTGGCCCGCCGTGCAGACGGCGGTGCAGCAGGCGCTGGATGCGCTGGTGAAAATGCGCGAGCGCGAAGGTGAGCACCTGGCGAAGGATCTGGCCGCGCGCATCGAACTGATTCGCGCCGCTGCGGGCCGGGTGGCCACCCAGGCACCGTTGGTGCAACAGCAGTTCCGCACACGCCTGCTCGAACGCATCAAGCAGGCGGGCCTTGAGGGCATCGCGGCGGATGACGAGCGGATGCTGAAAGAGGTCGTGCTCTTCGCCGACCGGTCCGACATCACCGAGGAACTGACGCGGTTGCAAAGCCACTTCCAGCAGTTCGCGGACTGCCTGAAGGCGAAGGAGCCCGTGGGGCGCACGCTGGACTTCCTCTCGCAGGAGATGAACCGCGAGATCAACACGATCGGATCAAAGGCGCAGGACGCCGTGATCTCCCGTGAAGTGGTGATGGTGAAGGCGGAACTGGAACGGTTCCGGGAACAAGTGCAAAACGTGGAATGAAGCGAATTGCGAACACCGAACTGCGAACTGCGAAGGCGGCCTGCGCCCGCGTACGGAAGTTCGTTCGTCCTTCGCCCTTAGCCACCTGAATTTTCTCTTAGCGATGAGCCAGAAGAAGAACTCCTTGTTGATTGTCCTGTCCGCACCTTCGGGCGGCGGGAAAACGACCCTTTGCGAACAGATGCTGAAGGACAACCCGAACATCAGCCGCGCCGTGACCTGCACCACGCGGGCCCCACGGGAAGGCGAACGGGATGGCGTGGACTATTACTTTCTGGCGGCGGAGGATTTCCTGAAGCGGGTGCAGGCGGGGAACTTCCTGGAACACGCGACGGTTTATGGCAACAGCTACGGCACCTTGAAAGCCGAGGTGCTCGGAAAGCTTCGCTCGGGCAAGGATGTGTTGCTCGCCGTGGACGTCCAAGGGGCCTCCGCGATCCGAACGCAGGCGGAGCAGGAAGAGGAACTGGGCCGGGCTCTGGTGGAGGTGTTTCTCACGCCTGAGTCTTTGACCGTGCTGGAACAGCGTCTCAAGAAGCGCGGCAAGGATGCCCCGGATGCAATTCGCAAGCGCCTGGCCGTCGCCAAGCAGGAGATCGCGCAGTGGAAACACTTTGATTATCTCCTGATCAGCACGAGTGTGAAGGAAGACGTGCGCCGGATGCAGGCGATCTATGATGCCGAGAAGATGCGGCAGCCCCGTTCCGTCGCGCCCGACATATGAGCGAGAAAGTCAATGTCCAGCCTGCCCTGCCGCTCGCCGGCCGCAACGTCGTGCTGGGTGTGACCGGGTCGATTGCGGCTTACAAGGCCGCCGATCTTTGCAGCCAGTTGGTCAAGGCGGGATGCGAGGTGCGTGTCGTGATGACCGCCGACGCACAGAAGTTCATCACTCCGCTACCCTTCAAAACCCTCTCCCGACATGCGGTCGTGACCGATTTGTACGACGAAGAGGAGGGCTGGAAGCCAACGCACATCCGCCTCGCGGATGAAGCGGATCTGCTGCTCGTGGCCCCAGCAACCGCGAACTGCCTTGCCAAACTGGCCCACGGACTCGCGGACGACGCGCTTACGTGCATCGCCCTGGCCTTGAACCCGAAGGCCAAACTGCTCATCGCACCGGCCATGAACGGCAAAATGTGGTTGCACCCCGCGACGCAGGCGAACGTCCGCACCCTCCAGGAGCGGGGCGCGCAATTCATCGGCCCCGAAGCCGGCATGCTGTCCTGTGGCTACGAAGGCCTGGGACGCTTGTGGGAAGTGGCTGGCATCGTGACCACGACGTTAAAACTTCTGGACCGGAGTTAATCCCATGCAAGTGCGCACACCCCAAATGAAGTGGCTCGCCAGCCTGCTCCGGGTGCCCGAGGTCTCGTTGGAACAGCAGGCCGACCGCATCCGTTTCATGGAGCGGGACGTTTGTCTGACCATCAAGGTCGTCGTCCTGGGAGCGATGACCTATTATTTCTTTTTTTCCGACTGGTTCGACGGGGTACCCACGCTGGGGGAAACGGATGTGGACACGGTTCGTAAGGCGCTGCGAGCCTATCTGGCGGCGAACTTCATAGTCGGAATATTGGTTCTGGCGATGGATTTCCTTCCCATCAAACTAGTGCAGTGGGGAATTTTCGTGGTGAACATTGTGGATGGCGCCTTTGTGGCACTGCTCATAGTCATAACCGGCGGTTTGGAGAGCACCATCTATTGGGTGTTCCTCGTGCTAGTCATCCGCAACGCGATCAGCATCACCCGGGTAAGGCAGCAGATCGTCGTGAACCTGTTCCTGATTCTTTGTTACCTGTGCTCGGGGTTGATTGACCTTACGCTCAAAGAACTCAAGTTCGATGAACCCGACGCCGCAGTCGCTTTCTTGTCCCTGCAGTTGCCGGAAACTGCGACGAACACCGTCGTATCCGTGACGGCCCGCGCCAACCAAGTTGGCATCCGCCCCAGACATACCGACCGGGGTGACCAGCACCTCGAGGTCAGCCAGGCTTTCCTGCTCGCCCTCACCGGACTGTCCGACCGGAACGCATTGCAAGGCCTGTTAAGCCGGGTATTGCTCCTCCTGTTGCTGGCCATCGCCTGCTACGGCATCAACGTGCTGGCGGATCTCCAGCTTCAAGTTCAGGAGGAAGCCCGCGAGTTCGCCGTCCGGCAGGAGCAGTTGCGTTCGACCGGCCGGCTCGCGGCGGAGATTGCCCATCAGTTGAAAAACCCGCTGGCCATCATCAACAACGCCGCCTTCAGCCTGCAAAAATCCCTTGGTGACGCCAAACCAGCCGCCTTTCAGCAGGTGGAAATGATCCGCGAAGAAGTGGCCCGCTCGGACCGGATCCTCACCGAACTGATGGGCTATGCCCAGCTCGCCGAAGGCCGGGTGGAACGGCTGGATGTCCGTCTCGAAGTGGATCAGGCCCTGCAACGTGCGTTTCCCCCGGCGCTCCAGCACGAGGTGGTCATCAATGTGGCGTGCCTGCAGACCATGCCGCCCCTGCTCATGCAACGCGCCCATTTGCACGAGGTGCTTGTCAATCTGCTGACCAATGCCCGGGATGCCATGAATCAGAAGGGGCGGCTGGACATCAGCATCCGCTTGGACGACCGGAATGCGGTGATCATCCGCATCGCCGATACCGGTCCCGGCATTCCCGAGCACCAGCGGGAACACATTTTCGACCCGTATTACTCCACCAAGGAAAAGGGAACGGGATTGGGTCTGGCCATCGTGCGGCACAACACGGAAATCTACGGCGGCAAAGTCACCGTGGAATCCACGCTTGGAAAAGGCACCGCGTTCACCCTAGTGTTCCCGGCGAAAACAACCATGACCGCCAAAGCATGAGCCAGCCGCTGCCGCCCATCCTGCTCGTGGACGACGAGAAGAACATGCGCCTCACGGTTGCCGGGATGCTGACCGACGAGGGGTATGCCGTGGAAACCGTCGAAAGTGCGGAGCAGGCCGAGCAACTCATCGACAAGCGTGAGTTTTTGATGCTCATCACGGATGCGCACCTCGGAGGCATCAGCGGCTATGAACTGTTACTCCGGGCGAGGAAACGCCGCCCTGAGCTGCCCATGCTGATGATCACCGCCTACGCCACCCCCAAGCTGGCAGCGGAGGCGATCCGGGCCGGAGCAACCGATTATCTGCCCAAGCCCTTTGCGCCCGAAGAACTCTTCCTCCATATCAGCCGCTGTGCTGAACGTTACCGCCTGCTCGTGGAGAATGCGGTGTTGCGTGAAAAAGTCACGAGCGGGTACCGCCTGGAGCAGATCATCGGTGAATCGCAGGGGATGGTTGAACTACGCGACTTCATCCGGCGCATCGCACCGACCAATGCCACCGTCCTCATTCTCGGCGAAAGCGGCACGGGCAAGGAACTGATCGCCGGGGCGCTTCATAGCCTGAGCGCTCGCGCCCGGAATAATTACGTCCGGATCAACTGCGCAGCAATTCCTGAGACCCTGCTGGAGAGCGAGCTGTTCGGCCACGAAAAAGGGGCGTTTACTGGCGCGCTCAAACAGAAGCTCGGCCGGGTTGAGGAAGCGGATGGGGGAACGATCTTCCTGGACGAAATCGGCGACATGAGCCGGTCGTTGCAGGCCAAGCTGCTGCGCTTCCTGGAGGATGGCACCTTCTCACGGGTCGGGGGCAATGACGAGCTCAAGGTGAACGTGCGACTGCTGGCCGCCACCAATCGCGACATCATCCAAGCCATCCGCGACAACCAGTTCCGGGAGGACCTCTATCACCGTTTGAACGTGGTCCAGTTCCGCCCACCGCCACTGCGCGAACGCGGCCAGGACGTGTGCCTGCTCGCCGAGCATTTCCTGAAACATTTCTGCGGTTCCCTCGGCAAACCCGTAATGACACTGGCCCGCCCGGCAGCCTTGAAGTTACTGGCGCATCATTGGCCAGGCAACGTACGGGAACTCCGCAACGTCATTGAACGCGCCGTGATTCTCAATCCTGGGCTCCAGGTCCAGCCCGTGCATCTGCCGGACTTCGAGCTCGAGAGCAAGCTCCGCAAAAGCGATGGTCCGATCGCCGCCGTGCCGGACTCTCTCGACGAGGCCATGGCGAATTTCGAGAAGCAGCTCATCCTCGCCGCGCTGGAACGCAACCACTTCAGCATCAACAAGACCGCCGAACGCCTGAAGGTCACCCGCCATTCGCTGCGTTACCGGATGCAGCGGCTGAATATCAACGTCGATGGCAACCCGGATGCCGATACGGACACGCTCGAAAAATGACCAGCATGCCCCCAGCGAGTCCATTCATGTTCGCGGCGGAATTGCCAACGCTCCCGCCCGATCCGCAGTTTCCTGGTCAGCCGAAGCTGAACGATGGCCCGGACGGGCAGGTGCTGTTCATGGTGGGGGCCGCCGTGTTGGTGCTCGTCCCTTTGATTTGCGCCCTGGCTTGACCAACGCCAAATTGTTTGCCCGCGATCGCAACATCTGCGCTTATTGCGGCAACCATTTCCACGAAACCGAACTCACCCGAGAGCACATCATCCCGTTTGCCCAAAACGGTGT
>RFSE01000234.1 GCA_009924135.1 Pseudomonadota bacterium
ATCATCAGGAGCTGGACGGCACGGGAACGAGGCCAAGCATGGCCGACAACCGCTCCGCGAGTTGGGGAAGGGCGCCGAACAGGCGCGGGTAATGCAGGGTGTTGACTGGCACCGCGCCAGCCAATCTGGCAAGAGTGACGAAGCGGCCGGAATCGGCCTGGCGGTCGTCCGGATTGAAACGGATAGCCTGGCTGGCCAGCAGAGCCACGGCTTGGGCTGGTGGCACTGGGCGGATCGTAACGGTCTCATCCGCCCCATTCACCGGCGGCATCAGTTGAAAAACGGCGCGCAGAGGCCGGCCCAGCGGATCTGACGGTTGCGCTGGCTGACAGCGGTATTTGGAGGCGTAAACCTGGAGCCGCTCCGAATGCTCGAACGCCCCGGCGAGCGCAGCCTGCGAGTCCTCCCATAGGCTGACAGCATTACCGGTTGGCAGCACCGTGAAAACCCCGACCCGTTCCTCCAAGACCGTCATATCGTCGCCCAAGATGGGCCAGCCGAGTTGCTGATTCAGGCTCGCGGTCAAAGTGGATTTTCCCGCCCCAGAGTGGCCGCACAACAGGACCACGCCAGCGCCGGTGTCCAAGGCCGCCGCGTGGAGCACCGTCCGGCCCTGCAACTGCACAATGCGCGGCAACACGCGCCGTACGAAAGCTTCGGCGGTGGCCCCCGCCCAATCGCTCGCCCGCCCGTGGCAGGTGACTGTCCGCCCCGCCTGATCCACAACGAACGCGGCTCCTGAATTGGTGGTGAAGACCCACTCTTTCTGCCGCGAATGGAGAGCCACACCAAACCGACCGGTCCAACGGTAAAGGAGTTGCAGCTCATCACCAAGCGGCCTATCCGCCAACTGAACCATCAGCGGACTGACGCCCAACGCTCTGGCCGCCGTGGTATTACCGCCTGCGACCAACCCGGGCATCGTCAGTTGCGTCTGGATGCCTATCCCACCGTAATAGTAGCGGAAGCCGATCAAGTCAGATTACTGATGCCATCCGTCGGGCGGTATGAAATCCCCTGCGTCGCGCGACCCACCGTGCTATACGCGACGAGTTCGGGGCGCACCCAAACCCGTTTAGGTTGGCCGTCAGGTGCCGTGCTTGAGACGGCGGGCGCGGGACTGGGCAATGCTAGCTCACTTTCGCTGGTAGGCGTTCTCATGACGCGACAATGGGGCAAACCACATCGCTGAACAACCAAAATCAGACCGCTCCACAAACTCTGGGTAGTAGCCCAAGCACAGATGAAGCCATAGCCATCCGGAGCGCGGCATGAGCAGCGCAAGGGAGCCGGGAGGAAGGTGGGCAATAAACTGGTTGATGAGCTTGGGTCGGACGGCGGCTTCTGCGGACGGAAGGTTACCGGAATTTGTAAAACCTACCCAAACATGAAACCACTGCCCCTACCCAAAACCAGCCACCTCCGAACTTTCACAAAATTCGCTTTGCGTGGCCGGATAAAGGGTTTTTTTATTTCCATGCTGTTCAGCCTGAGTTATCCCAAACGGGGACTACAGTTGCAAGCGGTAGAGCACTAAAATTGTCATTGTCACCCGACCTTGGATTTCAATCATTTTCTTCTTGGAAAAGTGCGGTAAGGAGGCCCGGAACGGGCGCATCTTGACACTGCCCCGGGATTACGCCGGAGCGCGGGTCTGCGATCCGCAGCAACGCCCGATCATCCATAAAGCTGGGTATACACGATCGGCCCCGGACGAAGGCGGCCGCTGCGGGTCGCAGACCCGCGCTCCGAGGGCAGTGTCAAGATGCGCCCGCCGGAACAGCCCGAATCAAGATACCTTGTGAACGAGCGGCTATGCTCGTAGAGTCACCAAAATCAACGTAGCCGTTACGGCTAATACATGCCAGACACCGGAGCCATCCCTCTTAAAATCGGAGGCCATCAACTGCGCCTGATGTGCTCGCCAACTGTATTTGCTCCGAACACCACGACGAACGTACTGTTCGACGCTGCGCCGTCGATGAAAGGCTTGAAGGTCATGGACATGGGATGCGGCACGGGACCGATCGCCATCGCCAGCGCGCTTGCCGGCGCGGTCGCTGTCACGGCTGTGGATGTGATGCCCGAGGCTTGCCGCCTTACACAGCACAACGCGCGGATGAACGGGGTCGGCGACCGGGTATGCGTCCTGCGCAGTTTCGCCTTCCGGAATTTGCCGCCGGGTGCATTTGATCTGATCATCTCTGATATTTCAGGGATGGCGGACGAAGTAGCAAGGCTTTCACCATGGTATCCTTCACCCATACCCACTGGCGGTGGCGATGGCACCGAACTCGCCATTGAAGTCCTCCAGCATGCCAGCGCTCATCTTCGTCCCGGGGGCCGATTGATCTTTCCGATCTTAAGCCTGTCGAAGATGGCTACCATTGAGTCGGCTGCCCGTCATACGTTTGGCCCCACGCTGACAAAAATCACCGAACGATCCATTCCGTTCCATCCGCAGTTTTACGCGCACCGGGAGCGGCTTGAAGCCCTCAGATCAGAAGGAGTCATAGACTTTACGGCTCGCGGTTCGCGCCTGTGCTGGACACTGGCGGTGTATGCTGCACAAAAGCCGTAGCGAGCATTCCAGATCGGGAAGATATGGCCAACGGGTGGCAGGAGCTTCGAATGCGCCGGGGATCTACCTGCCCGTTGGTTGCCGAAGCAAGTCTTCGAGCAACTCGGCGAGGTGCAGGGTGAAGCGCCGTTGCATGGCGTGGTTGGCGTGCACCAAGTCCAAGGAGAAGTAGTCAGACGCGGTTTGCACCGGCAGCGCCGAGGCTGGTACTACGGTGACCTGCGGATGCCTGGCGGCCAATCCATCCAGATACTGCCGGAGGTCCTCGTGGACGGCCGGAGCAATTTTCTCCGTCAGCACCGGGCTGTTGGCGCCGGTAAGCACGAGCACGCGGCATCCCGCGCGCGTGCAGCGCGTGACGAATTCTTCGAGCGCACGCTTTTGAAAATCACTCGCCGCGTTGACCCGGAACTGGCGGGCCCGACGCAGGGCGCGACCTTCCAGGTCGGCGATCTGGGCCGGATCGAGTTGCCTTCGCTGCAATTCCATCAAGGGGCTGCCCAGAAACCGGTGCCCTAGTGCGTCACGACACCGGAACAACGGCAACACGCTGCCCAGCACGCCGAAGGCGAGTTCGGAGCGGTGGATGTGCTGCACGGCTCCCCGTCGCGCTGCCTCAGGCAGTTGATCCAAGGTGAGAAACTGGCTTGCGAGCCCGCCATTGGCATTCAGGTAGAGCGCCGACTCGGTTAGATAATAGACAACCCACTGAGGGTGTGTCCGGGTCAGTTGCGGCTCCATGAGCAGCAGGTCGTGGGCCTTACAGCCCGGGTAATGGAGGTCCGTGCTCCAAGCGTTGGTGCCTAGGCGGTCATTCAACAGACGAGCGTTTATCTGGGCGTGAGTCTGGCTGGAGCCGACCAACACGATTCGTTCACGCCCTTGGACCTCGCTGGCCAGTCGCCGTTTAAATTGAAACTGCCGATAGGGCTCCTCGCCGGCTCCTGCGCCCAGGGCCATCCAGTAGAGCGCCGTGTTCGAGGCACAGCCCACCCACACGTTCAGCAGCACAAAACCCACGCCCCCATGCACCGCCCATCGCCATCGCAGGTTCACGCGCGGGGTCAGACGGGAGGCCAGCCACCGATGCAAGCTCGCCCATACAAGCAGTAGGACAACTAGCCAGAGCCCCTCCAGCGCACGGTTTTGCATGAACCGGGCCGGATCGGTAAATAAACCCTGACCGGACCAGTTCATCCCGCCGCCATACTTCTCCCCTGTCGCGAGGGCGACACCTTCACCGGCCAGCATGTAGCCGGGCCAACCGCACAGCAGCAGTGCCCAGAAGAGGAGGTGGCAGTGCGCCCGATTCATTCAAAACTGAAAGTAGAAGAACTGAGTGCCTTGAAAGACTCCCAGCGCCGTGATGGAAGCCAGTGCGAGAATGACCGAGAGCGCCTGCCATCGGGTTGGCCAGGTGGAAAACATGTCCATCTTGGCATGCTGCCACTGAAAAAATGTCGCCAGACCACCCAGTCCCAGCACTGCCTGTAGCAGCGGACTGACGCTCGTCGGCCATACGAACAAGGCCTGCAAGTAGCTCTGCACCAGCGGCAGCGGCTGCACCGGGGCCGGCACCGAGGCCACCCGGAAGAGCAGCATGCCCAGACAGGTGATGTGAAAAAACCAGACCACCAGCACCACATGCCCCGCCCGCTGCCAGTTCGGGCTCCACTGCGCCGGTAGCCGGACGGCGGCCGATGGCGTGCCTAGCCGACGCACGAGGTCGCGCCAGGCGCGGTGAAGAATGAGCAGGACGCCATAGTAGCTGCCCCAGACTAAATAGGCCAGCCCTGCTCCGTGCCAGAGGCCGCTTACCAGCATGGTGAGCATCAGGTTAAGCGCGGTGCGGGCCGAGCCATGTCGGTCCGCTCCGAGGGGGACATACACGTAGTCGCGCATCCAGGTGGACAAACTGATATGCCAGTTCTGCCAGAAGGCTGTCGGGTTCGTGACGAAGAACGGGGCCTTGAAATTGATGGGTAATTCAAAGCCCATCACCTTCGAAACACCCCGGGCAATGTCCGAATAGCCGGAGAAGTCACCGTAAACCTGGACCGTGAAGGCATAGAGCAGCAACCAGTTATTGGCGTCAGCGTAGGGCGGAGTCTGCTCGCTGAAGCCCCACTCGACCATGCCAGCCAATCGGTCAGCGATGACGACCTTTTTCACATAACCCATCAGAATCAGCCAGATGCCGTTGATCACCTGCTCCGGCACCATGACGCGTGCCCGCTGGCATTGAGGCAGCAGGTAAGTAGCGCGCACAATCGGGCCGGCAACGAGGTGCGGGAAGAAGGCTACGTAGAGAAGGAAGTCGAGCGGATCGCGGGCCGCCTTCAAGTGGCGGCGATACACGTCAATCGTGTAGCTCATCGAAAGGAAGGTGTAGAACGAGATGCCGAGCGGCAGAATGACGTGCAACACGGGCAGGGTCGCTTTCATCCCGAACACGGCGAGCACATGTTGGAGCGTGTCGGCGAAGAAATTGAAATACTTGAACAACCCCAGCACGGTCAGGTTCACGAGCAGGCTGAACGTGAGGAAATGCCGCCGCTTCGCTAGTTCGGGCTGTTCCTCTATGCGCAGCGCGCACCAATAGTCGAACAGGGAGGTGAACACGAGTAATCCGAGGAATCGCCAGTCCCACCACCCGTAGAAGACGTAGCTCGCCGCCAGCAACAGCACGTTCTGCCTCCGGTGTGGCAGGCGAAAATAAGCCAGCAGGACGAGGGCGAGGAAGCAAAGAAATGTTAGAGAGTTAAAAACCACTACAATGCTCCTTGCCGTTCTTCGCTCGAATCAGGGGTTTGAAGTCATGATCGCGGGGTGGTCTCAGCTGCCTCCGGCGGCACAGCGGAGCCAGGCATCGAGGGACACGGCCATCCACACGGGATTTAGATTGGTCTCGGGCAGATTGGCGCGGCTGGGGCCGTTGGTGAGCCAACCTTGATAATCGCCGAGTGCCTGGGCCAGCGCGGCCCCGTCCAACCAACCTTCCCGGACACAAATCAAGTCGGCGAGCGGACGGTGCTTGAGACGAGCCTCGATCGCCCGGACCGTCGGGGAAGCGAACATCGCTTTGTTCTGTCGCGTGCGCACCAATTCCGGCAGCGTGCCGCGCATCGCTTCGCGGAGGATGTGTTTCCGCTCTCCGTTCCGGCGCAGTTGGTCACCGGGCAAGCCCATCACGAACTCGGTCAGTCGGCGATCGTGGAAGGGGTGACGCAGTTCGATCCGCTGTGAGGCCGCAAACGCAAGCACGTTCTCCCAGTTCACATAAGTTCGTGCGAAATCGTAGCGGGCTGCTCGCTGGAACTGGGCCAGGCCGTTCAGGCCGGCCATTGGATCTGGCGGCGGCAAGCGGTCCCGTAGCCCGATGCGGTCCGCCCACTCGGGTCGAATGCACTCGGACAGCGGCCCCAACTGGTGATACGGATACGTGATCGCCCGGCGATGGGACGGCATTAGCCAGGGTCCCAAGCTTCGGTAGCCCGTGCTCAACAGCGCCCGCCAGCGGGGGCGGCCGGGATTCAAGGCCATGCCTTCGCCGAGGAGTTGCCGCCACCGCCCACGCCGGAGCAGGTCCGGCCAGTGGGCGTGCGAGCCAGCGAGCCAGTCATCGCCTCCCTCGCCGGTAAGCAGCACGCGAATGCCTTGGGTTTGCAGACGGTCACACACCGCCATGAGCGTTCCAGTGGTGTTCGGACGTAGCGGCAGATGGAGCGTCTGGGCGGTCCAAGCCTCTGCCTGGTCCCAATCGTAATCGGCCGCCGTCACCTTTTCGGCTGGCACGCCGAGGTGCTCCTCCACCGAACGGATCCACGAGGATTCGTCATGCAATTCACCTGGAAATACGGCGGAAATGGGCCGGAACGGGTGAGCTAGGGCACCCCCACTATAGAGCTCAGCCCCCCGGCAAACGACCGACGAAGAATCCAAACCGCCCGAGAGCTGCGCCGCCACCAGACCGTCAGAGCGTGCGCAAGCAAGCAGAGACTGATCGAAGAGTTCCCGGAACTGTTCAGCATAGGCCTGGTCCGAGCACCGTTCCTGGTCGGGAAACGGTCCTGCGTGCCAGCGCCAAGCTCGCGGCGGCCCGCCCTCCACGGCCAGCGCCCAGCCGGCGCGCAGACGAAAGACATCACGCCAGAGCGTTTCGGTCGGGTGGGTGAAGCGCTGGGACAGAATCTCCCCGATGAGTGGTTCGTTGACCCGTCGTCGGATCGTCGGAATCGCAAGCAACACCCCGGCATCCGTTCCGAAGGCGAACGTACGTGCGTCGCAATGCCAGTGGAAAGGCCGCCAACCCAACACCGAGCGCGCGCAAAACAGCCGTCGCTTCCGAGCATCCCAAACCGCGAATGCGAAATCGCCGACCAGCAGCCGGACACATTCATCGCCCTCGCATTTGAACAGCGCCAGCAAGAGCGCCGCGTCAGAAACGGGTTCCGGGAGCGTTTCGCGCGACTTCAGCCACGCAAACAACTCCGTGCGGTTGTCGAGGCGGCCATCGAGACACAGGACAAGTTGCGCGGCGTCATCTGTCACCGGCTGGCGCTCGGCGAGCGCCTCCGGCGTGGTGGCCAGTTGCCCGTGTAGAAGTGCCGCCGGTCCGGCGCACCAGTGGTTCACGCCGTCCGGCCCGTATCGGGCCAGTGCGTCCGCCACTGCGGGAACCCACTCGCGCTGAGCCGGTGAACCGTCGAGCGCGATGAAGCCAGCAATGCCGCTCATAAGTGCGCGGCCTCCGGTGAGGTGGGGGGGATCAACAAATCCGCCTGCCCCAGCTCCGCGATCACACGCTGCACCTCGACCGTGATGGTCGCCGGGGCCGCGTCATACTGTTCCGCCAGCCGGACTACGATTTCGGCCACGGTAAGGTGGTTCGCCAAGTGCCGCCAGATCTCGGAGGCCACGGCATTCAGTCCGAAGTAGTTTTTCGTCTCCAGGTGAAACAGCGCCAGTTCACCGCCCGCGTCGTGCCACGATACTAAGGGCGATAATGCTACCCGGTCCCCAGATGTTGGTTGGGAACTGTAGTCTGACGTAACCATTTTTGCAGTAGAAAATGTTCCGAGATTGATTGAAATATGTTCGTTTTGGGTATGGCACACCTGCCGTCGAACTGAAGTCCCAGAGTCCGACAATCGTTCCGTAATGACAAGCAGGTTTTGCGTTCAAATTTGCACGCTGCCACTCGTTGATAACTAGAAGCCCGGTTGGTGGGCGAGGTTTTGCCGAGCTAGGCCGAAGATGCAGTTGAAACGGACGCAGCCGCAACACAAAGGCCCAGAGAACATCGAGGAACGCTGGGGCGGGCCGGGGATTTACCGGCGCCTTTTGCGGCGCCGTTCCTGCCGTTGCTCAGCGGCCCGTTGCGCTCACTGCGGAATTGGACGGCCAACCCCAGCCTCCGCCCTCGCACAGTTAAAGTCCATCAGGCGCAACCGGCGCGTCCACCTACAGCCGCCCGGCACCGAGTACCACCGGAGCGTGCGAACTTCATGATTAACCGGGTTCTTCGCAAATTCCTGTCCGGTCCGGGCGAGAAGATTTATACTCCTGAGCAAATGCAGAAAACGCCAGACAGCGAACCGCCTGAGCTCAGGCACAAGGGGCGTGTTCCGCCGAGCCAATTGGAGATTGAACTGTCCTTGCTGCGTCGTGCTGTCGAATTGAAGCCTGACTCTTCCGAGCTCTGGTTCTGTCTCGCCTACCAGCCCGTCAAAAAACGCCCCGTTTCAGAATTTGACTTCCGTTTTCGCCGCCGCGCCACGGAGGCGCCCGCAAACTTTCCTGAAGCGCCCCGAACAG
>RFSE01000235.1 GCA_009924135.1 Pseudomonadota bacterium
GCCGCCTCGCCCTGCTCGGCGGCGGTGCGAACGTTGGTGACCGGCGCCATGAGCCATCGCCCGCCTGCCTGCGAGTCCTGGGGTGCCGCCGCCTGGGAACGCAGCAGGATTGCACCGGCAACCAGCAGGCCCAGCGCGAAAGATGACCAGCGTGAAGTTTGCATGGGTGTCGTGCAGGTAAGCATGGGAAGTGACTGGGGCCGGTCCGGCTACTTATACCGCAAATCAAGCTCCCGATGGATGGCTGCTGAGGAGTTGCAGTCAGTGCCGACAGGGACAAGCTTGATCAGGAGGTAAATTTCTTTTGGCTGCGAGTCATAAAAGTTGAACCAGATGAGATACTCCTGCTCCGGTTTCAATTCCCCGCCGGTCAACGGCTGGGCAAACACCAAATGCCGGATTGACGATGAGGCCCAGGGCGCTCCCAGGAGTGCGCCGTCCGGGCGGAAGAACTGCCGGAATCCATGCATCTCGCCCGCCCGCGGCATTATGTACCAGTTACTGGGAAGATTCCGCTCCTTGGCGGCAAACGCCCAAGCCATGTCCCGGGGCTCTCCTTTTGGGATGCTGAAACGGATGCCGTCAAAAAGGGTGCCGTGATTGTTGAGGGTCACCTTCACAAACGTTTCCGTACTCCTGGATGCCTTCAATTCAACCTTGGTGAAAGCGTCGGCCGCCGCCTGGGTGGCCCGGGTGAACTCCGTCCCATTCGCAGGCGTTTCCTCGGCCACCCACCTGGCCCGGGCTTTGGCCGCCTCACGCAGCTTGCCCGCCGCATCATCTGTGGCGGCGGCATCCAAAGTGAGGGGGAGGGCGGACGCGAACGCCAGCGTCAGGGAAACGCCCGCCAACAATCGAGGCAGTCCACGGACCAAATCAAGCCAAGGGCGAGGTGTATTCATGGGGTTGGAATGTGCGCGAGTTGATAGGGAATAGGGGGCTTATTTCAACAGTTTCGGCGCGATCCGCTCGGCCAGCTCGGCGCCGGCGTTTTGCAGCGCGGTCTTGGCGGCGATGTGCTCGGAGATGTCCACCATCACGCTGGTTTGCCGGTCCACGATCAGCGTGCCGGTCGCCACATTGCGGATCTTCAATTCCACGCGGGCCTTGCAGGTTTGCAGGTTGCCCCGGCGCGGGCCGCGTTCGCTGAAGGCTTCGCCGAGAATTTCAAAGTCCGGCTTGGTCTTGGACTTGTCGTCCACGAGCGTGAACCCGCATTCGCGCAGAATCAGGCCGATCTCGGTTTCCGCCGCCGGGTCCACCGCCGGCGTGCCAAAATGGACTTCGGGGATTCTCACCAGCACGGTTGGGCGCTTGCCCGCAGGCAGGGCTTTCTTCAAGGCCGCGAGGCGTTCGTCCCGGGTCACGACTTTGGCGACCAGGGTATCGCCCTTGGTGGTGATGGTTTTGGCGATCTTGCCGGCCAGCTCGGTGGCGAGATCGGAGAGCGAGGCGCTGGCGTTGCCCCGCGCGATCTCGCCATACACGCGGCTGGTCTCGGTGCTGATGATCTTGGCGACGGCGAGGGTTTCGTTGCCGGCCTTGAAGACGCGGCCGGTGACGAGGACTTTCGCGCCGGTAAGCTGGCCGACTTTCGCGGCGGTCTCGGCCTTCACGGTGCCGGAAAGGCCGAGTTCCTGTTCGCCGAGGGCCTTTTCGAGTTCGGCGCGCTCCAGCGTGATGAGGTCGCCCTCGGCCGAGAGCAAGGCATTGAGCAACACGGCGATTTTCGGCCCGACGTCGCGCAGGCCTTCGTCGGTGGCCTCGAAGTTGAAGACGGCCACGGTGAGCGGCGGGGCGGCGGCAAAGACCGGCGTGGCCAGCAGGAAAGCGAACAGGAGGGTGCAGATGGTTTTCATGAGAATTTCAGTTCGGAAGAAGTTCAGGGCGCAACCGCAAGCAAAGCTGCGGGCGGGGCCAACGCCAGTTCAGCCAGCCGCACCAACGTGAGTTGCGCAACGGGTGATTGATCGAGCCCAGCCACGGCGGAGGTGGGCACGCGCACGATGCTCCCGCGCCCCAGCGGCAAACGCTCGGCGAGGGGCAGGCGGGGAAGCGTAGTCGCCGGGTTGACCTGAAGCCAGATCACCGCGACGCCAGCCTTGGCGCGGGCGAGCATGGCTGTCTCGCGTTGCGGCGCATCATCCTTTGGTTCCGCCGAGGAAACCAGGAAGGCCAGTCGCCCTTGAAAATCGTTCCAACTCCCGGGGCTGTTGAGTTCGGTGACGGGAATCCCGTGGGCGGCCAGGACGGGGCGCAGGAGACCGGCTTCATCCGCCAGACCGAGCGGCTGGCTGCCAGCCATCCGTTTGAGTGCGTCGAGCAGGTTGTCCGGGTGAGCCCAGATGTCCGTCACGCCGAGGAGCCGGCCGGCGGCATCCAGCCAGCGCACGGCGAAGCGCGTCGAGGCGCGTACGCCGGGGAAGTCCACGGGCACGTTGACAACCACAGTCTGACCAGAAAGCACGGTCAAAGCTGGCCCGGTGCGGGCGGCTCCCACGGGGGCGGCGAGGGAGGAGGTGAGTTGCAGGAGTTGCAGGCGCAGCCCGAACCGGACGACGTCAGCGTCAGAATTTTTGAGGAGCAGTTCCACATCGCGCGATCCCCCCGCGAAGACGTGCTGTGGCCCGGACGCGCGAAGCACTTCCAACGCGCCGGCGGATTGGGTGAGCCACCCCGCGGCCAGCGCGATACTGATTGCGAGCCCTGGGTTCACAGCATTTCCCCCAGCGTCGTGGCGCGGATGCGGTAACCATTGGCTGCCTGGCCCGGCGCACCGCTGGTCCAGGCGAAGCGCTTGCCGACCACGAGCACGTTGCCGGCCGCGTCGGCGAAGACCTCGAACACGTCACCATCGAAGACCACCCGCTGCCCGCTAAAGGTGATGAAGCGGCGGCATTCTCCGGCATGACAAATCTGCACCAGCAAAGGGGCGGAGGCGGGCGGGCGGGCCTCCGTGTCGAGGGAAAGCTGCGAGCCCTGCCCCCCGAGCTGCACGGTCTGCAGGCGGCCCGGAAACAGCGCGTCCAACTCGTGATAAATCTTCCGCCCCTGCGCGACTTCCGCCGCGCTGAAGCCGGCCGCATGACCGCGCCGGAACCCGGCAAAGAAACCCAGGAGCAGGCAGGCCGTTGCCAAGCCGAGACCCCAGGCCCACAACCGGCGCGGAATCTCCGGGGTGTGGTCGGCCCGGGCGGGCGCTCCACTCACCCCGCGCGGCGGCAGTTTCCCCATGACGGCCGCCGGAAATTCTTCCCAGTATTTCGCCGGCCGCTCCGGAACCTGCGCGGAATGGAGCAAGGCATCCAGCTCTTGGTTTGAAGGCTTCACGCGCCACCTCCCCGGGGCCGGAAGTCCGCCAGCAATTGCTTCAGTTTCCGCCGGGCCAGGAAGACCCGCCACGACACGGTGGTCTCCGCGCACCCCAAAACGCGCGCCGCCTCGGCATGGTTCATTCCGTCGTAAACGGTTAATACCATCGCCGCGCGCTGGGCGGGTGCCAGCTTCAGCAACGCCGCCTGCACTTGCTGCGAAAGTTGTTCGTCACCGCTGGCCGACTCCGCCTTGTGCGCCGCCCATTCGTGATGCAGCACGTCGCGGCGGGCATGGCGGGCCCGGGCATTGAGGCAGCGATTCACCGCGATCCGGTACAACCAGGAGGAGAAGCTCGCCCCGCCGCGGAAGCCGCCCAGTTGCGTCCACGCGGCAATGAACGTCTCCTGCGCCAAGTCTTCCGCCTCGGCGAGCGAGCCGGTCATCCGATATGCCAGTGCATGAATCATTCGTTGATGACGGCCAATCAGCCGCCCGAACGCCGTCGGGTCACCCGACTGGCTGGCGCGAACCCATCCCAGTTCCTCTTCCGTGTCAGCCATGCGGCGTTTCTTTGTCCAATAAGACAAACGGCGTGGTGAAATCCTTGGGGATAGTTTCGGAAATATTATCCCAACGCCAGCCAGTTCTTCCGGACGCATCTTGGCTATGCCCCCGGAGCGCGGCTGTGTCCCACTCGGCGCGGGATCAGCCGCAGCAACATCAGAGTCCCAGCGGGTGCGGAACGCCTCAACGCCTCCGGCCCGACGCAGCCGCTGCGGCTGGTCTCCGCGACACAGCCGCGCTCCGGAAGATTTCGTCCTGCGGTGGCACTGTCGAGAGTCGCCCGGTTCTTCGGTTCTTCTCCGAGCCGAACTACCCCCTTGCCATGAGCCACAGGGCCACCCCATCCTTCCACCGCTATGTCACTACTCGCAGGCAAAATCGGACTCGTCTTCGGCGTCGCCAACAAACGCTCCATCGCGTGGGCCATTGCCCAGGCCTGGCATAAGGCCGGGGCCACCCTCGCCTTCACCTACCAGGGCGAACGCCTCAAGGAAAACGTCGAGGAACTCGTCTCCACCTTCGGGCCGGACACCCTGCTCATGCCCTGCGACGTGACCAAGGACGAGGATATCGCCCGCGTCTTCAGCGAAGTCGGCGCGAGGTTTGGCAAACTCCACCTCCTGCTCCACGCCGTCGCCTTCGCCCCGAAGGAGGCGCTCGAAGGTCGCTTTGTGAACACCAGCCGCGAGGCCTTCCGCATCTCGCACGATGTCAGCGCCTACTCGCTGGTCGCGATGGCCCGCGGGGCCGCGCCGCTCATGACCGAGGGCGGCAGCATTGTGGCCATGAGCTATTACGGAGCCGAGAAGGTCATCCCCCACTACAACGTCATGGGCGTGGCCAAGGCCGCGCTCGAAGCCAGCACGCGCTACCTCGCCTACGACCTCGGCGAGCAGAAGATCCGCGTGAACTGCATCTCCGCCGGCCCGGTGAACACCCTGGCCGCGCGCGGCATCGCCGGCTTCAGCGCCATGCTCAAGCACTATGAGCAGCACGCCCCGCTCAAACGCAACGTCCTCCCCGATGAGCTCGGCGCCACCGGCACCTTCCTCGCCAGCGACGGCGCGGCCGCCATCACCGGCCAGGTGCTCTACGTGGACTGCGGCTACCAGGTCATGGGCATGACCGAAGCCCCGAAGGCGGCATAGCATGGTTTGACAGCATGAAACCGCTTGATTGTGAAACAAGATCAGTGGTTCCGGGTGTCCACTTCCACGGCTCTAGCCTTACCAGAAGTTTTGGCGACCGGTTTGTTTCGGGTCTTGCTGGTGGTTTTGGCACGCTTTTGTGCGCCTACGCGCTTCACCGGTGCCTAGTATTTCAAACAGCGGGAGACATGCTGCTTCGGATTGGGCGTTTCTTTCTTATTGAATTGCTCTCCGCCTTGTTCACTGCGTCACTTGGGCTTCTACTATGGGGAATCGCAGCGCCGAAATGGTTGGAACGCCAGTTCGACAATACCGTTCGACGCTTGGCTGGTTTCCTGATCGTGCTCTTCTTCCTCCTTGCAGGCGGTTCCCTCTTCCATATCTTCGATTGAGTAGATTGCAAAACCCGGCGTGGCGCGTAAAGTTACCGCATGGCCGAGCCGAAGAAAAAGCCGGTGCCCCGCGAGGACCAGGCAGCCGCTGACACCCCGCTGAGTTCCACGCCGCTCGCCGATCTCCTCCCGCGCGAGCAGCTCGAGGAGCTGTCCACCCTCCAGCTCGTGGACCTCATCACGAGCAAGCTCCCGCCCCGCCACGCCTCGATCTTCGACATGGTCTATCTCCGCGAGCGCATCGCCGCCCTCGAAGAGATGAACGATCAGGCCCGCGCCGCGCTCGAAAAGATGGACGCCATCATCGAAAAGCTCCGCGCGCCCGCCTTCCGCATCGGCACCTTCCTCGCCCCCGTGGACCGCGACAAGGCCCATGTCTGCCTCGGCGGCACGGACTACGTCTGCCGCGTGGACCCGGCGATTCCCGTCGCCAGCCTGCAAGCCGGCCAGCGCGTCCTGTGCAACGAGGCCTTCGCCGTCGTGCAAGGCCTGGGCTTCGACCGCAACGGCCCCATCGTCCGCGTGGACGAACTGCTCTCCGACGGCCGCCTGCGCATCGGCCAGGAGGCGGGCGTCACGAACTTCATCCTCCAGCGCTCCGCCCTGCTCGCGAAGGAGAAGATGAAACCCGGCATGGAGGTGCGCCTGGACGTGAACCAGCGCGTCGCGCTCGAAATCATCGGCGTGGGCAAGCGCGTGGACCGCTCGCTCGAAACCGTCAGCGAACTCCCGTGGTCGGCCATCGGCGGCCAGGACGAGGCCGTGCGGGCCATCCGCGATGCCATTGAGCTGCCGTTCCTCCATCGCGAACTGTTCAAGAAGTTCGAGCACTCGGTGCCCAAAGGCTTTCTCCTCCACGGCCCGCCCGGCTGCGGCAAGACGTTGCTCGGCAAGGCCACCGCCTACAACCTCCGCCAGCAAATCCAGGCGCAGACCGGCGTGGATCACCCGGAGTTCTTCCTGCACATCAAAGGCCCGGAAGTCCTCAACATGTGGGTCGGCGAGAGCGAGCGGCAGGTGCGCGACCTCTTCGCCCAGTGCCGCGAACGCGCCCGCGACGGCGCACTGGCCTTCCTGTTCATCGACGAGGCCGAGAGCATCCTGGGCACGCGGCGCGGCGGCCGGTTCAACAGCATTCTCAGCACGCTCGTGCCGATGTTCTGCACCGAGATGGATGGCATTGAGCCGCTCACGAACGTCGTCGTCATCCTCGCCTCGAACCGCGCGGACCTGATCGACCCGGCCATCCTGCGGCCCGGCCGCATCGACCGCAAAATCCGCGTGAAACGCCCGGACCAGGCCGGTGCCCAGGCGATCTACGAAATCTACCTGCGCGATTCCCTGCCCCTCGCCGAGCCCAAGGCCGATCTCGCCCGCGCCGTGACCGAAGCCCACTTCGCCCGCACGCCGGACAACGAGTTCGCCGAAGTGAACTTCCGCAGCGGCCGGCGCGAACTGCTCTGCCGGGGCGACCTCGCCAGCGGCGCGATCATCGCCGCCGTGGTCGAGCGCGCCAAGTCCCTGGCCATCCGCCGGGCCATCGCGACCCAGGCCACCGACCCCCAACTCACCCGCACCGACCTCCTCACCGCCCTGCGCCTCGAACACGAGGAAAACGACCTCTTCCCTTCTACCGACCTCACCGAAGATTGGCTCAAGCTCACGGACTTCGATCCTGAGAACGTGGTGAAGCTGGGGCCGGTACGGGCGAGGAAGACGGAGCGCAGCGGGGTGGTATAGTTCGCCAAGAGATCTCGCGAAGCCCGAAACTGGTGAATGCCCTTCAAATACTACAACGGATACCCTCGGCGTTACCTTGAGCAGCGTTGTAAGGCACAACTACGCTGCCTCTTTCATTTGTTGTTCTTGGCTCCAAGTGGGGCAGCTGCGTTCTATGGCATCCAAGCGATTCTGCTGCAAATCGAGTGGACCACAGTATTGCTCACACTCATTGCTTCGGTTTTGTTTTTCTGGTTCCTTAGAAACGCTTTTGCAGAGTTTCGTGAAGTCCAGAATGCCCGCATCGTGCCATATTTTCAGCAGCGAGGAGGCAAGGGTGAAGCGTTTACAACTGGCTTGGCACTGTCTAGGAACTGCGAACAACTGGATAAACTCGCTGTAGAACTCAGCCTAGAGCCACTCTCTCACTTCGGTTTTGCTGATGATATTTCGTCAGAAGCAGTTCAGTGGCACAGTGCCTCCGCAGGCTTGTATAGTGTCCGTGGACTTTTGCACTACCTACAGGCTGAGAGCGGACTCGTCTCCGATGCAGAGCACATCATAGCTGATTTGGAGAAGATTGAAGTGGCGCTCCAAGGTGCCGAAGCGCGAGAAGTCCGCTTCTGCCTGATTCTGAGACAAGGATTCGACAGGATGATTTCCCCCGTAGAGATGGATCGTAGGCAAGGTTCATTTTGGTGAAACACACTCACATGGCACCCTCACCATCATCTTCGGTATCGCGCGGGATGGCATGGACGACTTGGACGTGGTGGCAGAGTCCATCCAATTGACAACGCCCAACCGCCACCGCATTTTCACCCCATGCCAACCGCCAGCATTAACCTCCCAGCATGAACGCACCTGACCTTATCACCGTGGATCTGGACATCCTTGGCGGCACGCCCGTGTTCAAGGGCACGCGCGTGCCGGTCAACACGCTGTTCGAGTATCTGGAGAACAACTACACGCTCGACGAGTTTCTGGAGTGCTACCCCTTCGTGACACGTGAGATGGCCTGCCGACTGTTGAGACGCTCCCAATCCGCCGCTATCGGCAATCCAAATTTTGAGGTTTCGACGCTGGAGGAACTGGAGACGAAGCTGCTCATCGGACTTGAGCATCTGGCCGGGGCGAGGGGATTTCCGGCGAGGAAAGTTTCCGGCGGGCGAAAGAGAATTTTCGCAAGGCACAGAGCAATGCCTGATCATATTAAGTCCAAATGAGAATC
>RFSE01000236.1 GCA_009924135.1 Pseudomonadota bacterium
CCTGCGACGGGTAGGGCGCGGTGTCCTCACCGCGCCGCCGTGGTCTCGTGGCGCCCGGGGGGGCCGACGGCGCGCTGAGGACAGACGCGCCCTACCGCTCCCGGTTCATGGGGAGGGAGAAATCGCTCGTTGGTTCGCAGCGGGAATTCGCCCCGAGCATTCCAACGATTTGAATTATTTTGCCATGACAATCTCCAGCGTTTCCTCGCGCTTGTGCGGCTCGTTTTCCTGTGCGGCCACGTCGGGCACGGTGGCGGGCGGGACGAGTGGGGTCGCGGTCGTGCGGTCGCTGGCGGGTTCGTCCTGCTTGTGGAACTTCACGCTCACGATCTTGCTCACGCCGTGCTCCTGCATGGTCACGCCATAGAGGATGTCGGCGATGCCGATGGTGCGCTTGTTGTGCGTGATGATGACGAACTGCGAGTGGACGAGGAAGCGTTGCAACACGCGGATGAAGCGGTTGATGTTCGACTCGTCGAGCGGGGCGTCCAACTCGTCCAGCACGCAGAAGGGCGAGGGCTTCACCTGGTAGATCGAGAAGAGCAGGGCGACGGCGGTCATGGTCTGCTCGCCGCCCGAGAGGAGGCTGATGCTCTGGAGCTGCTTGCCGGGCGGCTTGGCGACGATTTCGACGCCGGACTCGAGCAGGTCGTTTTCGTCCACCAGCACGAGGTCGGCTTTGCCGCCGCCGAAGATTTCCACGAACATGACGCGGAAGTTGTCGCGGATCTTGGCGAAGGTCTCGGCAAACATCTCCTTGGTCTGGGTGTTGATCTTGTTGATCACTTCCATGAGCTGGGCCTTGGCCTGCACCAGATCGTCGAACTGTTTCGTGAGGAAGGCGTGGCGGGTCTCGGCCTCTTCGTATTCCTCGATGGAGGCATGGTTCACCGCGCCCATGTCATCGAGCTTCTTCTGGAGGACGGAGACCTGTTCGGCGACCTTCTCCCAGTCCGTGGCCATGCCCCGCAGGACCATTTCATCCGGCGAGAGGGTTTCGATCTTCGGCTGGCCTTCATCCGCGAAGGTGATCGTGATGCACTCGCTGCGGATGTCGTCGAGGTTGAGCTGGTACTTTTCCTGGATGCGCTGGCGCAGGTTCTGCACATGCATCGATTTTTGCGTCAGCTCGATGTCGATCGAGCTGCGGCGGCCCTGGAGGTCGGTGAGCTGCTTGCGCTGCCCGCGCAGGCCTTCTTCACGCAATTGGATGTCCGCTTCCTGCGTGGTCTTCGTCGTGGCCAGTCCGGTCACGCGCAGGCTGACCTGCTCGCGCTCGTGGCGCAGGCGTTCAATCTGTTGGCGGGAATCGGCGATCTCGTTCTCGGCCTGCGTCTTGCGCTGGCCGAACGCCCCGATTTCGTTCTGGCGTGTCTTGATCAACTGATCCAGCTCGCGGATGCGGCTCTCCAACGGGGACTTTTGCCCGGCAAACGAGCGGACGAGCTGTTCCTCCGTGGCGCTGGCGATCTTGGTTTCGTTCAACGCAGACAAGGCGGTGTCGCGCTGCTGGCGAAGCCCGTCAATGTTGCCGCCGAGTTCAGAGACCCGCCCTGTCTGGGCCTGTTCGCGGGATTCGAATTCGGCAATCTGGGTCGCAAGCTTCTCGCGCTTGGCGTTGCCCTCCTGCTCCTGCGAGGCGAGGGAACGAATCTCATAGGTCACGGTGTCGATGCGGACGCCGAGATTCTGCAACGAGGACTTGAGCGCGCGGAACTCGCCTTCGCGGGAGGCGATGGCCACTTCCTGCGCCCGCAAGTCCGTCTGCGCCTGCTGGAGGCTGGCCTGCAGGGCGCTCTGTTCGCTTTGCAGCGCGCCCTTTTTGCGGCTGATCTCCTCGCCCTGCGCCTGGGAATCGGCGATCTGCTTCTGTAATTCGGCGATCTGGTTTTTGCGACCCAGGATCGAGGACGGGGCCTTGCCGTTGGCGGCTCCGCTCAAGTAGCCGCCGGTGAAAATGCCCTGGCGGTTGAGCAGGTCGCCCGTGAGCGTGGCGAAATTGTAAGCCCCGTTGCTCTGCTGCCACGCGGCGGTGGCGGCGGCGAGATCGGCCACGATGCGCGTGTTGCCGAGCAGGCCGTTGATGAGATAGGCGACCGATTCGTCGGCCTCGATGACCTTCAGGGCGCATTCGCCGTGAGCCGTTTCGTCCGTGGCGGCGGGTTTGAAGTCGGGGTTCTTGAGGCCCAGGCAGCCGAGGTTGACACGGCCTTTCTTGTTCGTGACCAGGTCCGCAAAAATTTGCTGTGCGGCCTCGGGCTGTTCGGTCAGCACGAGCTGCAGGTGATGGCCGAGCGCGGCCTCGACGGCCACGATGTACTGGTCCGGCACGCGGATGCGGTCGGCGAGCGTGCCGAGCGCGAGCTTGGACTGCTTGAGCGCGGCCTGGGCACCGGCGCTAAAACCTTCGTGGCTGGTCTGCAACTGCTCCAGCACGTTGAGGCGGGATTTTACCCCGGCCTGGGCGCGCAGCACGGTGTCCAGTTCCTGGCTGACGGCGTTGATCTCCTGTTGGATCTCGCGGAGGCGCTTCTGGCGCTCCTCCACCGTGCCGCGTTGGGCGATCACATTGGCCTTTTCCGCTTCGACGTTGTTGGCAAACTCGGTGAGGCGCGTATCCAGCCGGCTGCGTTCCTCCTCCAACTGGATCTTTTCCGAGGAAAGCTTCTCCAACCGCACGACATTGCCCTGCTTCTGCATGTCGAGCGCGTTGATTTCGTTGCGCACGCGGCTGAGCTGCTGCGACGAGTTGAAGGCTTCGGTCTGCGCCCGGCGCAGTTCTTCCTGGCGGGCGATGAGTTCGCGTTCAACGGTCTGGACGGCCTGCTGCTTGGCCCCGAGTTCGCCGCGCAGCGATTCGAGCTTCGCCTGCGATTCGGCGAGCCGTTGCGTGACGTTGACCAGTTCCTGCCGCGCGTAGCCGATGCGTTCCTCGGACTCGTTGATGTCGCGGAAGGCCTTGGTGTTTTGCGCTTCCAACTCTCGGAGCCGCTCGTCGTTGAACTGGATGCGGTGCTCGTGATGTTCCGTCTGGCCCCGGAGTTCCAGTCCCTGCTGCTGCGCCGTGTTGATCTCGGCGTCGAGTTCGGAGAGGCGGTGGCGGAGTTGGAGCAGCTCGTCTTCGGTGCGCAGGACGGTCTGGGAGAGGTCTTCCGTGGCCGTGCGCAACTGCTCGGCTTCGTGCGTGCGGCGGATGATTTCGGTCTGGAGGACATCGAACTGATGCCGCGCGAGCTGGGTGTCCAGGTGCTGGAGTTCGACGGCGACCTGCTTGTAGCGGCGGGCCTTGCCGGCCTGGCGTTGGAGGGAACCGATCTGGCGTTTCACCTCGCGGATGAGGTCCTCGACGCGCAGGAGGTTCTGGTCGGTGTGTTCCAGCTTGCGGAGGGATTCCTTTTTCTGGGCCTTGAACTTGGTGATGCCCGCCGCTTCCTCGAAGACCATGCGGCGGTCTTCCGGCCGGCTCTGGATGATCTGGGTGATGTGACCCTGGGCCATGATCGAGTAGCTCGTCTTGCCCATGCCCGTGCCCATGAAGAACTGCTGGATGTCCCGGAGGCGGCAGGCGACCTTGTTGATGTAGTACTCCGACCCGCCGTCGCGGAAGATCCGGCGGGTGATGGTGACCTCGTTGAAGGCCATCTCGATCCCGGCGGCCTTGAGGTGCTCCGAGTCCACATCGCCGATCGTCAGGCTGACCTCGGCCATGCCGAGGGGCTTGCGGCCATCCGTACCGTTGAAAATCACGTCCGCCATCTCGCCGCCGCGCAGGGCGCGGGCCGATTGTTCGCCCAATACCCAACGGATAGCGTCTGCCACGTTCGACTTACCACACCCATTGGGGCCGACCACCGCCGTGATGCCGGGCTGGAAGTTGAGCGATGTCTTGTCCGCGAAGGACTTAAAGCCGAGAACAGTGAGGTTTTTCAGATACATGGCTAAAGCTTAAGCCCAATATCCGGTGGGGTGTAAAGTTGAAAGCCACCATATGTAGTGGAAAGTTATTCACAACCCCAATTTTGAGGGAGTACGGTAAAACACGGCCTAAAATCATGGAAGAAAGGGATTTAGGGCAGTAGGGCAGGGGGGTGATAGTGCCATAATGGCGCTCTGAAGAGCCCACCGTGCTCGTAACCCGGGCTACCTTGACCACCCGTGGCCATGCGTGGTCGGACAACGGTTAATTGCTTGAACCTGCGCTACCCTGATGCGTGAGACACGAAGTCCACTCACTTTGATAACGCCAGTCCGACCGCTCCGGAAACGGCGATCACCGCGCCGAGCGTCGAGCGTCGGGACGGTCGCTCTTGCTCCAGCCACCGGGCGAAAGGCATCACCACCAACGGCGAAAGTGCGACGATGGGAAGCACGACAGCCGAAGGGGTGGTCTTGAGCGCCCATTGATAACAGCTCACCCCGAGCGTCGGACCAGCGAGGGCGTTGAAGATCAACAACATGCCGGAGGCCCGCCACTTTTCTACGGTGGACAAACTCTCCGGAGCGGCGGCGGACGCGGTGCGGTCAAAGAGGAACCGGCGTTTCACCACGAGCAACGTGATGCCAGAGACGACCACGCCGGCCAGGATTCTTTGGTAGGTTGCGGTGATCCCATCCATGGGCTGCTCGGCGAGCCGGCAAAGTTCGTATGCCTTGCGACTCAAGACCACCCCGCCGCCCTGGCCGATGGCCGCGAGCACGGCGAAGGCGATGCCGATGCCAAACTGCCGGCGGGCTTCGTGGCTTTCATGCTCTGGCGCAAGCGCGGTGGCGACGCCCGCCAGGATCACTCCGCCGCATAGCATCTGAACGGCGGTGAGCGTCGTGCCCAGCCAGAGCCACTCAACCAGGCCGGCGAACGGCGCAGCGAGACAATGCACGATGAGGATGGCAAGCCGTGAGCCGAGTCGCGGGTAGGCCTGGAAGAGCGAGACATCTCCCAGCCCGAAACCGATGCAGCCGCTGAGGAGGAAGACAGGAAATCCGTTGCCACTCAGGCCTGCACCGAAGCTATGGGCGAGCGCCGCTAGAAAGACCGTGGCCAGTGAGAGCCGCCAGAAGTTCGCCTCCGTGCCGCCCATGAGCTTGGCTACCCGCGCACCGGAAATGGCGGAGAAGGCGAACAAGATGGTTGCGAGAATGGCACCGAACATCGCGCGGGGTGTTAGCGGCAGCGCGCCGGGAAGTCACGCGAATTGGCGCGCTCAGTCCTGCGCTGGCGCGTCGCCATCGCCGCGTTTGAAGGCGATAAAGCAGCCGGCAGCGATAAGACCCGCCGCCACGGTGAGGCATCCGAGAGTGAACGGGACGATTTCACCACCGCTTATCGTGAACTCAGGAATGAACCCAATTGCCGGGAAATGCAGCGAGGTCAAAATGCTTGAGGTGCTTGTGCGAAACACCTGTTTGATCAACACGACGGCAAGGAGCCCGCCGAGGCAGAGCGGCGGGAGTGCCCCCAGCCAGAACAGAGCTGCGACCAGAATTTGCATCATGCGCATAGGCGGGGCGGTTGTCCGGTCGCAGCATCGGCAAATCCCAGTTCGATATTACGGAGCATTCGCGGCCCGGCGGGCTTCGGCGTGCCTTCGACCGCCAGTTCCTCCCACTCGGTCCGGACCCGGTCCAGTCCGAATTCACAGCAGTCATCCAGCACGGTGTGGAAGCGCGGCTTGACCAGCGCGGCGCGCAGGAACACCTCGTCCCCGGCCTGCGGGTTCGACCAGACCAGTTCAGGGTGTCTTTGGGAATACGCCACATGACGTACAGCGTTCTGCCAGTGCCCGGAGTATCGCCTGCCGGCGGTCGTACGAAAACAACCAAATCACGCGGGAAAGGCTTTACCTCGTCGTCACTTCCCTGTAACTAACGCCCCGTTCCACCGGGTCGATCCGGGTTTTTCTCTGATGCCATGAGTCGGGAAATGCAGATGCAGCGCTGGGAGTTGAAATACATCATCCCAGAACGTACGGCGCTCGCAGTGGCGCGCTTCATCAGTGCCTACACGGTGCTGGATGAATTTGGCGTCGGCAAACCGCACAACTCCTACCCGATCCACAGCCTGTACCTCGATTCCGAGGCGCTCACGATCTACTGGCACACGATCAATGGGAACAAGAACCGGTTCAAGCTCCGCCTCCGGTTCTACGACAACCAACCCGATTCCCCCGTCTTCTTCGAGATCAAGCGCCGCATGAACAACGCCATCCTCAAGATGCGCGGCGGCGTCCGGCGCAAGTCCGTGGACTACGTGCTGGCCGGGCATCTCCCCCAGCCCGAGCACCTCGTAAAGCAGGGTAACCCCAAGGAACTCGTCGCGCTCCAGCGCTTCAGCCAGTTCCTCAAGGAATACAAGGCTGTGCCCAAGGCGCACGTCCACTACCTCCGCGAAGCCTGGGTCAGCCCGAACGACAACTCCCTCCGCATCACGTTCGACCGCAACGTCCTCATTTCGCCCGAGCCGACCGCCCGGCTCGAGACCGACCAGGTCAACCCTACCTGTGTGTTCGGCAAGGACGTGATCCTCGAGTTCAAGTTCACCGGCCGTTTCCCTGACTTCCTCCGCGAATGCACCCGCGTCTTCGGCCTCACGACGACGACGGCCGCGAAATACGCCGACGGCATCGCGCTAAAAGGCGAAAAATACTTCTCCTGGACCAGCGCCAGCCAGACCATGCGCACCCGGAAATCGCTGGAGGTCTTCGACGAGACGCAGTTCTTCGTCGAGGATGTGCGCGCGACCCGGACGATCTTCTGAAATTTTTTCTCGTAATCCTCCTTCGAACCTTAATCCTGTCCGTCAAACCGAACCTGATACGCGCATGAACGAATGGCTTTTCTTCCAAGGTGACACGTCACTGGCTCCGCCGAACATTCCCGCCGTCACGCTGGGACTGCTCCTGTCCTTCCTCCTCGGACAGGTGCTGGCCTGGACTTACATGATGACCCACGCCGGGCTGAGCTACTCGCGTTCGTTCGTGAACGCCCTGGTGGTCACGCCCGTCATCGTCTCCCTCGTGATGACCGTGTTGTCGAACAACATCGTCACCGCGTTCGGCATGATGGCCGTCTTCGCCATCGTCCGGTTCCGCAACATCTTGCGCGACACCCTGGACACCACGTTCGTGCTCTCGTCCATCTTCATCGGCATGGGCTGCGGCACCCAGAAGTTCTCCACCACGCTGGTCGGCGCGCTGATCATCTTCGCGTTGATGATCTACCTTTGGGCCACCAACTTCGGTGCGCGCCATCGGTTCGACATCATCCTGAACCTTCACTGGGCGCGCACTCAGGCGGAACTGCAGGAGCTTAGTTTCCTGCTCAACCGTCACTCCCGGAAGGTCCATCTGGCCAGCCAGCGTTCCCACCAGGGCTACGAAGGCGCGGACTTCTCCTTCCGCCTGCTGCTGCGCGATCCGAACCGTGTGGACGAGCTGGTAAGCGAAGTCACCGCCCTCGAAGGCGCTTCGCAGGTCACCACGCTCAAGGCCGAAGACGAATCCGAGCTGTAACCGCTGCGGAAGACGTACAGGCGGGACGGATCGGCAATGATATGCCGGCAGGGACGGATTCATCTCCGTCCCATCTGCCAGCGAAGTGGCGCGAGCGTAGCGAGAATCCTCTCAGCCGCAATCTGCACTGCCTGAAGGGATGGCGACCACGCCTTTCCGCCGGCTCACTTCAAAATCAGGTCGTTGGAGTTGATGAAGTAGCCCACCAGCACTGCTTTCTCACCGTCCATCTCGAAGGTGAAGGACTCAACCCCTTTCCCGCGTTCGAAGGTGGTCTGCTGCTGCATGAGAACCGTGGTCGTGAGATTGAACGTGTTGATTCTCCATCCAGTGTTCTTGGTGTCGGTCACTTTACCGAGTTTACGATGAACCGCCTCCATCAACTCCACGAACTGCTTCTCCGGCGACGCCTTTTTCAGCTTCGCATGGCCGCCGGTGTAAATCGCGGCAAACTTTGTGTCATTGAACTGCTGGTGGATCTCCCCGATGGCCACTTCAGCGGCCCCTTTGCCCTTCACCATTCCCCCGCATCCGGTCAGGGCGGCAATCAACACGACCCCCGAGGGACGAAATCTTCCGGAGCGCGGCTGTGTCGCGGAGACCAGCCGCAGCGGCTGCGCCTGGCAGGAGGCGGTTGATGCGTTCCACCCCCTCG
>RFSE01000237.1 GCA_009924135.1 Pseudomonadota bacterium
CCCCCTTTTCGAGACCCACCGTGACAGACGGTGCCAAAGTGTGACTTTCGCCTGATTTTACAAGGGTTTCGCTAACCTTCTTCGCGCCGTTCTTCGTGACAGGCTGTGCCACGTCCAGACCCGCCGGGACTAATTCTTGTGAGTCTATTTGTGAGTCATCCCCTTTTCGATGGAAGTTCAGCCCGGCAACCGCTTGCGCTTTCGGAAGCAGATGCGCATCTGTGTAGGTCTTGGCGGTTAGACGCGGGTCACTGTGGCGCATCAGGGCCATACGCACCGGGTCGCCAGCCCCGATAATGCCCAAATGCGTGTTGAACGTGACCCGCAGCGAATGGAAATCAGCGTTGCCCCGCTCAGGGTCACCCGGCAATACACTCGCTGCCTTTAGATCGGCGTAAAAGCGTTTCGTCCGTGGTATTCCATTCTCGAAAACCAAGCTGCTGGGCGACGATGCAGGGCCACGGAGTTCGCGCAACGCATCGACGAGATCAGTGTGCAAGGGTTGCCGCTCCTCCTTGTGATTCTTGGCATTGGCTCCCCGCACAAGGATGAACGGGGCCGGGCCGTCCAAATGCACGTCGGCCCATTTCAACTTGGCCAGCTCGCCGCGACGTAAACCAGTCAAAACCGCCGTCAGGTAAATCACCTTCCTAGGCCCAGCCACCGCCAACAACCGCTGAATCTCCTCGGCGCTGTAGGACCGCCGCGCGCGGGTCTCACGGCCCAGCGTGCGAGTTTTCTCCACCGGTGCCAGCGGGTTTGCCGTGATGAACTCAAGCCGCACCATCCAGTTCAGGAACGCCTTGGCGTTGCCCAGGTATTCGTTGAGCGTCTTTGGTGACTTCTCCTGCCGCTGACGCCATACCACAAAGGACGAGGCCGTAACTTGCTGCGCGTGTTTCCAACCGCACTCCTTGATGAGAACGCCCAAGGTCATTTCAAGGTTATCGACATAGCGAGCAACACGTCCCTTGGCAATCTGGTCGCGAACGAAGGCCCCCAGATGTTCGTCTAAGGGCTTCTGCGCGGCATCACGCACCCGCGCCGGGGCAAGCCAGCCCTCCGCTTCCTGCTCCTTCTCTTTGACGATCTTACGAAGCGCAGCCTCCGCCAGTTGCTTGTCCATCAGGTGCAAGGGGACGGTGACGGGCTTCAAGTCAGCCTTGAGACGATACCGGCCGCTATAGAGCCTCGCGCGCTTGCCCAGGCGAATCGGCTTGAACACGTAGCAGATCATAATTTTCGTCTCTCGTTGATTGTTTCAGCTTCGCAGAAGACTCGCTGTGTCGCCTGCGTTACCATCCCGTTCTGCTCTCAGACGGTCCAAGTATTTTTGAACATCGGATTCGAAGAGCTTGGCCGGTTTACCTGGAACTGGTTTGGGCAGATTCCCTTTGGCGATCTCCCGCCACACGTGACGCACACTGCTGCCGATCACAGCAGCCACACCCTTCAATGTCATCAAACGGTCCATATGCCGTCACGCGTCTCCCTTCTTCGCTTGTTTCTTGATTTCTTCGGCTTCGAGCCGCTTGCGGGCCTCGATGACTTCCTCGCGGGTCCAGATTACGCTCCGTCCCCGCCGACGTGAAGGCGGTAGGAATTTTTCCTTAAGCTTGTCCGCCAAGTGCGCTCCCCAGACTTGGACGACATCAGAGAAGGTGATGGGGCGGTCAAGGTCGGTGACGTATTTCACTCCGCGCTTCCGGTTGTCCTTCGGGTCGGATTCGAGGAAATCCCCTTCCCAATCAGGTTTTTCCCCACCCGCCGCGTCCAACTGCGCCTGCCGGTCATCGCATCGGCGTTTCAATTCCTCCGCCCAAGCTTCGCACTCGCACACCGGAATGTAAACGTAAGGCTGCTCCTTGAGCTTCCGGTCCATGCCGAAAAAAGTCGTCTCGCGCCGCGTCATGTGGAACAGGAAGGCCGTCATCTTGCCCGACCGCAACCTCTTGTGCACCCCTGCCCGCGATACTGGCGCATACATGGAGACGCCGCCGGGAGAAACACACGGACCGAGCTTGTGCATTATGGCATTGAGCCATTCGGCGCATTCCTCCGAACTTCCCTCCCGTCGGAACAGCCGTGTGCCCTCATCCGGCTCCCCCACGATGGGAAGCAATTCGGGCGGAATCGTCACGAATTTCGGTGTGGTTGACATATGGAACTTAAATTAGCCATGAAGAAACAATTGTCAACCGGTTTCAGCTATGAACGATCACGGTCAACTTCGTGCATTTCGCAGGCACCAATTCCAAGTTGACCGATTCCCCCTGCGCGAAGCCGCCTAACGCCCCAAGTCAGCCACGCCGGGTCAGTGCAGCGAATGGTTCGGCGTTCTTGGTCCGTGCAAACGATTGAAAATATTCCCGCACACTGGCACCATGGAAGCATGGACTACGACAAAAACAAGGTCGATGAGATGGTACTGGCGCTGCTCTTTCTCACTCTCCACGGCGCCGGACGCGCATGGAAAGGACACGACTGGGATGCTCTCGGACGGTTGCACAAAAAGGGGCTGATCCTCGATCCCGTAGGCAAGGCAAAGTCGGTCGTCCTCACCGAAGAAGGTGAGAAACTGTGCGAAGAACTGTTTCGCAAGCATTTCTGTCCCTCACGTTGAGGATCGCTTTTTCACAGGTGAGCCGCACGTCTAACGTAGAAAGCTGAGCCACCGCCGACTCGTGGCGCGGCTTGCAACCGAAGCGGCAACGGCGGTTGGCTCCGGCGACTGGTTAGGCTCATGGCTCATATCAAAATCGTGCTGAATGGTAAATAAAACGCGCGCGATTCTCGTCTGAAAATGGTGTCTCGCGAACCAAAACTTTAACGTCGGAATTCCGAATCTCTGCCATCTTCACGCCGTTCAGCTCACAAATCCAAGAGTGCCCGACACCGGCAACCGATGGCAGATAGCCAGATGAAATGGCTCGCACGAAAGCTTCTGGATCAACAAACGAATAAACCTCGACCGTCTTTTCGCGAGACTCGCAATCATCACCTGCGCAAACCGAGTCGCGGTCTAAAACGACCTGAATCTTCGGTCTGGCTTTTAGGACTTGGAATTCTGCCTTCATGCGCGAATGAGCCTAACGACCCAAGCTCAGCGACCCGGCCCACGAGACGCCACGATTGCAACAGTGATGCGATGGCCGGGTTCGCTGCAGCGCATGGTTAGGCCGCGTTGTCATGGGTGTAACTCAACAATCTGTCCGACGTGGAAAGTCTGCATGTCGTGGCGGTCTGCAAGCACGAACGCGAAGATGTCCAAATCGGGTGTGCCATCGGCGAGAATCTTCCGAGGCTGTGTGACGGCTGGACGAATGGGCGCGCTGCCCAAACGCGATGATGCTGAGAGCGTGAAGTCGCCGCTCTCCTGCCGCCGCGCAAAGACGTAAGCCTCCGCATCGCGCTCATACACAAACTCGACAGCAAATCTCATGGCGTGTGAAGCGGCCTAACGAAAAAAGCTGAGCCACCGCCGACTCGTGGCGTGAACCGCGACAGCGGAACTGCCAGCGCCAACGGCGGTTGGCTCCGGCGACTTGTTAGGCGACATCGTGTGAATCCTTTCCACCAGCACCGAACTTCTTAATCACGATCTTTGATGGAACCGCACACGCTGCACTTGAACACTTTTTTCTTGCTTATGAGAATCCATCCAATCAATCCGCCTACCAAAGACACTCCCGCAAAGAAAAAGAACAGAACCTCTGCACCTCCTTTGCCGACTTGGTCTGCTTGTGAATCGCCTGGCTGTCCAGCGACCATAAATGCCGAAATGATGCAGATAACGACACCCAAGACGGAGGGAATGACAATCAACCATCCGATGAATTTTACAACACCTCCGAACTTGCCGACTTTGGTGGGAATCATTGACTTTTCCGTATTACAACTCTGGCAGTTGAGTTTTATGGTCGCTGTGGCTGGTGTGGGTGGCGTAGGCGGCGGCGAAGCGGGCGGAACCGCCGCCGGAGCTACCGGAAACACTACCGCGCCGCCCTGCGATGCTTGCTCCAATGTCGTCCACTGCTTCGAGCCTTCCAAAAGAACCTTGGTCGCTGGTGGGAGTCCAATCTTCTGAAGGGCTGCAAGTGGCAATGGGTCGCTAATGTTTCCTTGGTCGTCAATGTAGTGGTATTGGTTCATTGTGTGTCTTTCGTTTGTTGTGGTGCGTAGTCGCCTAACGACCTAAGCTCAGCGACCCGGCGCACGGGACGCTACGACTGCAACCGCGACGCTCCCGCCGGGTTCGCTGCAGCGCATGGTTAGCCGACTCCATCCTCACCGCACACTCTCCTTCTTGGATGGGCGCAGAGGGAATGGCTGCGGCTGCTCATCGGTTGGGCGACCGAATCGAGCTGCCCACAACTCATCCTGCGGAACGAGTGCAATCCATCTGGTGATGCGCTTGCAGGGGAAATCGGAAGTGAATCGTGAACTGCTGACGTAACGCGGAGGCAACTGCTGCACCGCTGAAATATCGGGGAATGTGTATCTGAACCTGCCATCGGTAACAACGTATGCGGTAGGTCTAAATGCGGTGAACTCATCAATCAACACGCTTGCGCCAGGCCGTAGCGGCAAAGTCTCGTCGTGCCCACCCTCCCGAACGACAGTAAGGCTGATGTCTCTGCCGGTGACATTGTGAACGCTCGTCACGCCTCTGGTGCAGCAACCGCCGGCAAGCAGAGCTAAGAGAAGTGGCAGCAAAAATCTCATGCGCGTGAAGTCGGCTAACGTCCAAAGATGAGCCACCGCCGACTCACGGCGCAACCCGCGAATGCGGAACTGCCCCGCCTCCCGGCGGTTGGCTCCGGCGCCTGGTTAGGCCGCCGGATGTGTCTGACAATAATCATCTGATAACGGTGATGCCTCGGGCGAAATCCCAGTCTCCTGCCAGTGCAAACCAAAAGGTGAGCAGAAAGCCCACGCCTGCGCCGAAGAAGATGAAGCCGCCGAAGAATGAAGCAAGCGAGCAGGAGTAGAACCCCACTGACAGCGTGCTGCGACTCGGCTGCGAGCCGTCATAGTAAACGCGCACCTGCTGTGTCGAACGAAGCAACGACTCCAGGCCACGATGAGCCTGCTCGAAACTCGAACTGCCGTAAGTCGGGTGAATGGTGCTGCTCTCGTAGTCGTGGCCTCCAACTCTGTAGGCGTAGCGCACTCGAATCTCGCGGCTGCTGCTCTCGGAATCCGACGTGTCCTTGCTCTCGACACTCAACACTTGCCCGGTGGTCTGCGGCCAGTGTCGGGCCTTTGCGCCCAGCACAATCTTGCGCCCAGCGGAAACCATCAAGCACCCGCCAACGATGATGAAGATGGAGCAGAACGGAACGATGATGTAGAGCCAAGGTTTGTCCATACGCGTAGGCGGCCTAACGACCCAAGCTCAGCGACCCGGCGCACGGGACGCAACGATTGCAACCGCGACGCTCCCGCCGGGTTCGCTGCAGCGCATGGTTAGGCCACGTGTCACTTCTCTTCATAACCAATCTCGTTGTTGATCTCCACGAGGGCTGCCCAAACTGGCCCGACGCGCTCCTCACCGTAAAGACTGGCTAGATGCGTCCTGTATCTGGCCAATCGCTGCTGCTTCTCATCAGACTCGAAAGCTCGAAACGACTCGCGTGCGCGTGTCGCCAACGTCTGCAACTCCTCACCCGAGAATGGAAGTGTCGCAAGGTCGAAGTGCTTCGCGAGCCGGGCAAGAGCGTCGGTGACAACTCGTGCTTCGTAAACCTTGTGATGCTTCGTCTTCCAGCTCATGGCGCGAGTGGCCTAACATTTAAGTAGGTTGCACTTTGCAATCTATCTCGGCGGTCATGGTGAGACGGTATTTCGTCCTTTCTCTCTGGTCAAGAGGGAGTTACAAGGAAGCCGGGCGTGCATATTGAGAAAGCAAACACGACACCGTGCGAGGGTTTGGTGCCCAACCCCAAGCTGCGCCTGAGGGAGCAGGTCGGGGAGGTCATGCGCTACCGCCATTATTCCCTCCGCACGGAGGAGGCGTATTGGCACTGGATTCGCAGGTTTATTTTCTTCCAGGGAAAACGCCATCCGCGCGAGTTGGGGGCCGCCGAGGTGCGCGCATTCCTCTCCCACCTGGCCGTAGCCGAGGGGGTGGCCGCTGCCACCCAGAACCAGGCATTGAATGCCCTCGTATTCCTGTATCGCGAGGTGCTGCATCTTTCCCTCGGTGATATTGGCGAGGTGGATCGCGTGCAGCGTCGGCCCAAGGTGCCGGTCGTGCTGAGCAAGCCGGAGGTTCAGCGTGTGCTGGCGGCGGTGACACCAGAGTATCAGTTGCCCCTGCGCCTGCTCTATGGGACGGGATTGCGCCTCATGGAACTCCTGCGCCTGCGGGTCAAGGACGTGGACTTGGAGCGGCGGCAGATCGTGGTGCGGAGCGGTAAGGGTGGTAAGGACCGGGTGACGATGGTGCCGGAAAGTTTGCTGGCGGAACTGCGGGCGCATCTGGAAACCCAGCGCCTGCGCCATCAGCGTGAACTGGCCGACGGCACCGCCGCCGTGTCATTGCCAGAAGGCGTGGGCAAGAAATATCCTAACGCGGAACGGGAATGGCCTTGGCGTTATGTGTTCCTGGCGGCAGGTTTGGCACGCGACCCGCGCAGCGGGCGAGTGTTGCGGCATCATTTGCACGAGGTCAACTTGCAGCGTGCCATGAAATCGGCGGTGACGGCGGCGGGGTTGTCCAAGCCGGCCACCTGTCACACCTTGCGCCATTCGTTTGCCACACACCTGCTGGAGAATGGCTACGACATCCGCACGCTTCAGGATTTGCTCGGCCACAAGGACGTGACAACGACGCAGATTTACACGCACGTGATGCAAAAGCCGGGAATCGGGATACGGAGCCCGCTGGACACTTGAGTGCTGGCCGCTTCGCAAGGCATGAGCGGGAATCAAAAAACGCTGCGCTTCAGGAACCTTTCCTAAAATGGTTCCCCGGCTTCACCCGTGAACGTCTCGGCCACTTCCCGTAGGAGTTGGAAGTGTTCCCCTTCCCATTTACGAAGTTCGGCCTGCCGCCGCAGTCCTTTTCGAATAGCGCCTTCGGACGCTTTGACCTGTTGCAGCATTTTCCCCTCGTTCTCCCATTCCGGTGACGGTCGTAGATGGTCAAGGGTGACTTTTGTCACATGCCACCAGCTCTTACGCTCTGAACTGCCGCCACTGGAGAGCCAGCACACTTCGACCTTGAAATTGTGCTCCAAAATGGCTTCGCGTGTTGCTTGGTCCGTCACATGGTCCGTTTCAAACTGAACCGTTTCAAAGAGCTTGCCCATCCGCCATGCCCAGCGGTGGCCGATGACAGTCTTGATATTCTCCTCCGTAATCCCCGCCCCCTTGTAGTTTAGCACCAGCACCACTTGCTGGAGCTTCTCCCGCCACGCCCGTGCCTGTGGCGTCAGCCAGCCAAAGCGTGAGTTGAACGGGGGCGCTGCTTTGTGTTGCTTCTTCAACCGCTCAGTCTTCGACCAGTGGCCGAAGTAGCGGACGCAGCGCGCCCCCTTGTCCTCCAACAAACGGTGCTCCCAATCCTTCCGCAGATAGGCCCCGAGATACCGGCCCAGCGCCTCGCCATTGGACCGCATCGGTTGCAACTGATGTCTCCCGAATCCGTAACGCTTCGCCGTGCGCCGCCAATAGGACCATTCCCGTTTCAACGGCGCGTTGGCGGTCGAGTAGTCCGGCGCATACTGCGGCTTGCCGCGTCCGTCCTTGGACGGAAAGCACGCCGCGAAATCAATTTCGCCACGAATGTCTTCCCGGCACACAACTACAAGATGAAAATGAATGCCGCCGTTCTGGTGTCGTTCAGTGACCGTGACTCCGCACTGATAACGTGGGGCAATCTCGTTTGATAGTAGCGAGTGAAAACGCCGTTGCGCTTCCTTTCGGTCACGCAAGTTGCGGAATCTCCCGCCCGCGTCCCGGTCCCCCAGGGTCAATGTCAAGAAGCCGACACGCTCATGGCCGAAGGCGTCCGCCATCCACTTTATGTTTTGCGTGAGTGCTTCTGCCTGCTTCCTCCTAGCAGACCGTCAAAAAACGCCCTGTTTCAGAATTTGACTCCTGTATTCGCCGCCGCGCCACGGAATCGCCCGCAAACTTTCCTGAAGCGCCCCGAA
>RFSE01000238.1 GCA_009924135.1 Pseudomonadota bacterium
CGGCGTGAGTGAGGAGGAAGTCATGCGGCGCATCGTGACCGTGGCCGGAGAGACGAGCGCTGCGGATTCGCCCGCAGCCTTCCGCTTCGACGACCTCGTGAAGACCACCCGCGAACTTCGTCGCGAGCAACTGGCCCTGCTCCCGGCCGATTTGCTGGCCCGCCTCGGCCTGAAGGTCGAGGAGAAGGACACGTTCAGCTTCAAGCCCCGGAAACTCCGCGTGAAAGCCCGTCCCGCCGCGCTCGAACCGCGCAAGGACCTCGCCCTCGCAGCGTGAGGTGAACCGCCAAATCACCGGTGACTCCGGGATGAACTCGCGCCCTGCTGCCGCAATAATCCCGGAGCGCCGGTCTCCGACCCGGCGCGTTCATGCCGTGCTTCTGCAATAAAACGATTTGGCAGGAAGATTTGGGGCAGGAAAAATTGGAGAAGAAATCTTTCTTCCCATGATTTTCCAGCCACTTGTTCGGAATTCGTAGTCCAAGGACGGTTCTATCGGGAACTATCACGCCAACGCGCCGGGTCGGAGACCGGCGCTCCGTCCGAAAGCCGAAGCACATCCGACATTGCCTTGGCGATCCTCGCCCGCCGCTCACACCTCCCTTCCCTTCCTTCCTGTATGAACCATTTCCGAAAACCCGACCACCCCACGACCAGCACGCTGCCAGCTCGCAGCACGAGCACAACGCACTCACCCCGTCCCCTTGCGCTCCGTGACCTCGAACTCACCCTGCTGCCACAGCTCATCGTCCTGCTGGATGCCATGCCGGCGGCGCGCTGGGCGGCGCTGGAACAGGCGCGCAACTACGTGCGCCGCATCAGCACGCGACAGTTCGGCAGCGCAGACTTCGAGCAACTGGCCCAACCGCAACTCCAACAGCTCTTCCTGACCGTGTCTGACCGGGTGCGCACCCGTCGCGAACAGCTCGGCCTCACCCCCGCCGAATTGGACCGCCGCGCCGGGTGCGGGACGTGACCTCCGAATCAAGCCGCGAGTTCCTTGGCAGGGATGCCCCGCTATGATGCCCACCAAATCCCAGGCCCGGTCTGACTGACCAAATGACGGCAATTCAGAGCCCCGTTGAGCAAACGTCAACCCCGGGACGTTTCGTCGAACCCAAACTCCTTCAGTACATCCTCCGGACCCATCGCCTGTAGTTCCGCCGCGCGGGCCTGCAACTGGGATGCTTTTCTCCCGTTGGGGTCCAACCTTCCCGGCTCTGTTAAGGCCGCGACTCTGGCACGCACTGCCTTGAGCCGCGCCGCCAGCAAACGGCCGGCAAGATGACGGAGGGCTTTCAATTTCTCCGGCCGCGCTGGTGCCGGCAGCGCCCCAATCGTCTTGATGGCCTGGCGCAACGAAAGTTCGAGATCCTGAACTTTCGTCTCATGCGTCAGCCCGCTGTATTGTCCCATCCACTGCGCCATAAGAATGTGGCCCCACCCCTAATCATGGTTCCGAAAGCGGTTAGGTGCTCGTGATTCAAATCAACTACAACCTCTGGTTGTGCAACTGCGCGCTTCGGTCATGCCTTGCACACTGCTCAAGCCCACGAACCCTTGCGACATAAGCAACCAGCTCCGGAAAGAAGTCCGCAAAGTCACCGTGCAAGGAGTCGTAATGGCGCTCCAAAATCGAAACGGACGACGCGAGGTCAACTGGCCGCTTCAGCCGCGCGCTGATGCGGCGGAGCGTCACCGTGACGCCCTCGATGTCCCCGTACGAGTTTAGCCAGTCACCCGCCTGCATCCGCTCCAACACCCCGAAGGCCTCGGGCGGAAGGTCGGCCCGGTGACGTGCAAACGTCGCGTAGAACTCCGAGACAAATTCCGGCCGGGGCGTGGTGGAATAGGCCTGCCAGTTGCAGGTCAGAAAGTGGTCGTAGAAAACATCGACGAGAATGCCGCCGAACCGGCGAAAGGGTGGTTCGCACCGTTGGACACTGCGGCGGAAAATCGGGTGCGAATCAGTATAAGCATCGACCAGGCGGTGGCATCGAATCCCACGCTGAAACTCGGACCGCAAGTCCGTCAATTGCGATGCCGGAGCCAGATCAGGCAGGATGCCTCCCAACCGCCCCGCCGGTGTCGGTTCAGAAAGCAGGAGATGAGCAAGCCAGTTCATGAATGCGCGTGGCAAAGCATCCCCAGCCGCGCCAAGTGGGTCAACGTCTGCCCACCAGCAAGCCGTCTACAGCTTGGCCAAGACGTAGTTGCCCCTGGTTTGTCTGCGGCAGACTGCCAGCGCTTTGTCCATCGGCTCATCGGTTCTCGAACAGTTGGACAGTCACGCCGCACAACACCAGCAGGAGAATCACCCAGAGCAGGACCCCGGCGATCCGTGTGCCCCTCGTGTCCGTCAGGTAGAGAGTTTCGCAGCGATTGCATCGGACCTGCTTTTCCCGACTTGCTCCCCACAGCGCAGCAAACAGCCAGCCGAAGAGATGCAACAACCACTGATTATTGGTCCGCCGCAAAACGCCCGCCGGCTTCTGCTCCCGCCCACCGCACTGCGGACACGCCCGCCCGGGCGCGGTCACCGTCGCCCGTAACAGGACAAATGCACCGCCCAGCGGAAGTAATCCCATCACAACAAACATCGCCCCAATCATTCCAGGAGTAACGTCGCGATCTTCGTCGTAGAACAGGGCCACGGAACTCAACACAAACACGGTGCCGACCGTGGCGAGCAAGATGCCGGCGATGTGATTTAACGCTCTCATGCTGTTTCCCTTCCAACGCCGCCCATCGTCCCGTTGCAAAAGGACATCAGGTTGGAGTCAAGGTCTGGCGAGCTTGCTGGCTGCCGTTTCAAACCGAAAGGCTTCATCATTGAAAGGCAAACTGGATGTTCACGTTCCGTGCGTCATAACGCCAGTATGCCGACAATGCCCCGCTGACATACCCGATGACGCGCTCACCCAATGTGCGATTGCTGAACAAGGCATAGAAGCCCCAGACAATCGGAATAAGGCCTGCCGGAATCCGCTCGGGATGAAAGTGGCAGCCGCAAAAAAACATGGGGTTGAAAAGTATCGTGAGGTACTGAATGACCAAGGTAGCCATCAGCCACCATCTGGCGCGGTCAGCCGGCGGCGCCTTAATAGCGAAACCTCTTGTGGGGTTGTCATCCGCTCAAGGAGCTTGATCGTTCATGTGCAGCGACGAATTGCCATCGTTCGTGATCGCGCATGTTCAGACCTGGTCATTGATTCACCCTTTCCCTATCCGGCAAGCTCGGTGGGGCCGCCACACACAGGGACGAGTGGTGCATCAGCCAATAGGCCACGAGGCCGAACAACCCTGTGAGCAAGACCGTGAGGCACCACGCCACCGGCCCGAAGAACATGAGCCGCCGCCGTTTGGACTGCATGGCAAGTCCGTCATCCATGGTCCGGACGGCGAGAAACAAATGGAGCAGCATGGTCAGCACGCCGACGACCAACAGGACCAGCGCGGCCACATCGCGCACGGGGTTCGCAGGGCCGGTAAAATTAATGGTGGTCGGTGGCATGGGTTGTATATACGCATTTCGCCCCTGACTCGGCAATGCCGATCACAAAACACTCAGAATGCCGCCACCCGAACACGAACTGCAAAATCCTATCGGGTCAAACATGCGTTCAGCGAGAGGCATTGGCTGACAGCGCCCAGACCAGGCTACGACCCGCTCCCTTGCGTCGGACCAGGCCGATGTCCTTTTCCAGCCGACGGGTCCATTCCGGGCAAGGCCGCTGGTACGGCAGGGAAAGCGCTTCCCGCAGCTCAACCCAAGGCCAAACATGTTCTGCTTCGACTTTCCACTACTTGTCATTTGGGTGTCCTCGTCGAACAAATCTGACCTTCTTCAGCTTCCCGTTTTCCGGACTCACCAGGGGGCAGATCTGCCCGATCTGCAATCTGATTGCCACCCACTTGAGTCCGCAATTCTCGTGTTCAAGTTTCTTCTTCGAGATTCCTGGGACATACTCGACCTTTCCATCCTGCCACCCCTTCCAAAACTCCACCCACACCCTGATTTGAACGTGATCCCTCAGCTGGACCAACTCACCTGATTCGTAAACGGCCCTGGGATACGCATCGGCAGACGCAGGGCGATCCTTCAACCCAAGGAGGGTCTCAAGATCTTCTTTGGTCGGAATTATTTCTGGCCCCTCGTGAAAAAACTCAAAAACTTCCTCCCCAAACCCAGCTCCAGCTTTCTGCTTCAAAAACAGGTAATCACCAAAACCATTGTTGGCGAAGGCACACACGGGACATCCGACAATCTCCTCGATGAATCTGGCCGACCCCTCGAGTTCCAGTTTCCACTCGCAGTTCTCACCACTAAAAAACTCAATCCCCTTGTCCTGAGCCTCACGTAGCGACTTTGGTAGAACGTCGTTCATTTCTCAGTCGAAAATGTTTTCGACCGCCCTCTGCGGACTAGCAAAGTGATGCTGCGGGCCGTCAACGACAACTATTCCTCCTTGTGGCGACAACTATAATTCCTCACTGGGCATGAGGTGTTTGGCGTGAGGGTGGTGAGGATTCCCCCTGGCTGGTGGAGTGGAGCCAGGAGGGCGTAGCCCGACTGGCGGAACGTAACCAGCCAGGGGCTGGGGAACCTCACGCGCTCTGTCGGGCCTTGGCTTTCTGCGCCCGAACACTTTCGCCATCGAACTCCAGGATCGTCGCGTGGTGCACCAGTCGGTCAATCGCCGCCATCGTCGTCAGCGGGTCTTTGAAGATCTGGTCCCACTTCGAGAACACCAAGTTGCTCGTGATCATCACGCTGCGCCGCTCGTAGCGCTCCGCCAGGAACGTGAAGAGCACTTCCATCTCCTCCCGGTCTTGCTGCACGTAGCCAATGTCGTCGAGCACCACGACCGCATACCGGTCCAGCTTCTTGAGCGCCGCTTCCAGCTTCAGCGCTTTCTTCGCGTTCAAGAGCCGCTGCACCAGCTTGAAGGTCGGCGTGAAGAGCACGGTCAGCCCGTGCCGCAGGATCAACTCCCGCCCCAGCGCCGCCACCAGATGCGTCTTGCCCCGGCCCGGCAACCCGAAGGCCAGCAGGTTCTCGCCGCGCTCGACAAAACCGCCCTCCAGCAGCGTGGGTAGTTGTCGCCGCACTTTGGCGGGCAGCAACGCCTCGTCGAGATTGCCCAGGCTCTTGCCGTCCGGCAGGCCGGATTGTTTGAGCAGGCGGGCCACGCGCCGTTGTCGGCGTTCCTCCGCCTCGCTCTCGCAGAGGTGTTGCAGGAACTTGCGGTAGCCCCAGTGGTCCGCTTCCGCGCTCTTCATCGTCGCGGCGTAAATCCCCGCCATCGTGGTCAGGTTGAAGCTGCGCAGCAGCCCCGGCAGCGGGTCATGCGACATCGGCCACCTCCCCGCCCAGCAGGGCGTCATACACCGCCAGGTTCACGGGCGCTTCCACCAGCGTCACCACCAGGGATGGACACAGGAACTGCCGCACACTCTCCGTGCGCCACGGGGGCACCGCCGCGCCCACCAGTTCGCCCAACCGCCCCGCCACCGCGCTGCTGCCCAGTTCCGCCGTCAGCTTGAGCAGGCGCAGATACTCCAGCTCGCCGGGCCGCTGCCCGTGGTCGCGCACCAGCTTGTCATGCGCCGCCCGATACGTCGCATCCGGGAACAGCTCCTCCCGGTGCCGATACCGCGCAAACGCCCCGGGCTTGCGCAACAAGGCCTGGATGATGTGCCGGTAATCAATCACCGCCTGGCGATCCCGGGAGCGCGGCAACTCGGCCACCAGTTCCGCCCCGTGATACACGACCACTTGCTGTTCGCTCACCCGCACCCGCAGCCGTCGCCCGATGAACCGCGCCGGCACCGAATAGGTCACCTGCTTGACCCGGATCGTGCTGTGGCTGCTCACCCGGCAGTCCAACTCGTCATACTCGCAGAGCCGTGTGGGCGGCAGTTCTTTCATCACGGCCAGTTCCTCCGCCACCTTCGCCCGCCGCCCCTGATTGGCCCGCATCAGCACCTCCTCGACGAACCGGTCGTAGTCCCCTTCGCTGGCAAAGTCCCGCGACCCGCGCAGCAACAGATGCTGCAAAAGCCGCCGCTTCAAGTGCCCGTTGTGTGACTCGACATCCCCGTTCTGGTTCGGGCACTGAATGCCGATGGTCCGCGGCACCAGCCCGTAATGTTCCACCAGCGAGAGAAACTCGGTGTTGAACGCCCGCTTGCCCCCGAGGCTGATCTGGTGCGTGGCCGCGCTGCTGTTGTCGATCTGCAACTGCCCCGGCACCTTGCCCAGCCGGTGTAGCGCCGCCTGCAACCCCTGCCGCACCGAGAGCAGCGACTCCGACTGGCACCGTGTCGCCCATTGCCAGTTGGAATACGGCAGCACCGCGTGACACAGCAGATGATCCAGCGGCTGGCCGGCGATGCTCACCTTCAGCTCCTTGGCGTGGGTCCAGTCCACCTGCATCACTTCGCCCGGACGATGTTCCTGCGCGAAAATCACCTCCGGATCCGGCCCGTGTTCCAGCCGCCACTGCCGCACCCGCCGCTGGAACGTCCGCAACTGCCCTTCCAGCAGCGCCGCCCCCGCCGTCTCCAGCAGGTGCTCAAACAACGCCGTGGCCTCCAACTCGGGTGCCGACTTCAAATACCCCTCCGCCAGTGCCCACGCCGCGCCCAGCGGATCCGTCCGCGTGCGCCACGTGCGCGGCCCACGCGCCGCCAACGTCACCACCCCAGACTTCACATATTTCCGCGCCGTCTTTGGATCCATCCCCGCTTTCATCGCACTCATACTCAGGTTCCCTTCCCGTTTGAACTCGGTGACGAGCCGAGTCAGTTGTTGCTGGTTGATCATTCGCCAGCAGTCTGCACCAGCGGCCAGATGCACCGCCCGAGTCAGTCCGCCAACGCCCTTCCCTCGACTAGGGAATTTTAGTTGTCGTCGAGGGGAAGGGTAATTGTCGTTTTAGGGCTGCGGGCGAACATGGGGGCAGGTTATTGGCGGAATTGGGCCTGTCCAGCGGGATTTCAAGAAGGGGCCAAGCACGGGGTCAAGCATGCCATTTCCCTTCGTAAAGCCGTACAGCGGGGCGCGCATTCTTCAATCCGTCCGAGCGCCGGCCTCTTACCCGGCGTTGTCTTGGCCACGAACGCGCCGGGTCGGAGACCGGTGCTCCATCCGGGCACAAAAAAACGGCGGACTGTTGCCAGTCCGCCGTTCGAGTGATTCAGAGGGCGCTCAGGCCTTGGGCGCTTCGTCGGCCGCAGGAGCTGCGGGAGCGGCCGGGGCGGATTCGCCACCGCCCTGCTCTTTTTCGCGCTCTTCCATCGCTGCCTTGCGGGAGAAACGGACGCGGCCACGCTCGTCGGTGCCGATGCACTTGACCCAGATGTCGTCGCCGACCTTGACGATGTCCTCGACCTGCTTCACGCGGAAGTTGGCGAGTTCGCTGACGTGCACGAGGCCTTCGCTCTCGGGCAGGTATTCCACGAAGCAACCGAAGTCCTTGATGGAGACGACCTTGGCCCGGTAGAGCTTGCCGTCCTCGGCCGGCGTGGCGGGTTCCTTGCGGCCCGGCTTCTCACGGCGTTCACCGCCGCGTTCCGGACGATCACCACCGCGACCACCGCGTTCCGGGCGGTCGCCGCCACGGCCACCGCGTTCGGGACGGTCACCACCACGGCCACCGCGCTCGGGGCGTTCGCCACCGGCGGAGTCACCGTTGCCTTCAGCCGGGGCTTCGGCAGCAGGGGCGGCATCGCCCTCGGCGGCCACGGCCTCGCCACGGTCTTCCATGGCGGCCTTGCGGGAGAGCCGCACGCGGCCCTTCTCGTCCACACCGAGGCACTTGACGAAGATCTCGTCACCCATCTTGACGACGTCCTCGGGCTTGTTGACGCGCTTGTTGGAGAGTTCGCTGACATGGACGAGTCCGTCCTTGCCCGGGAGGAACTCGACGAAGCAGCCGAATTCCTTGATTGTGACGACGCGGCCACGGTAGATCTTGCCGATCTCGGCCTCGGCGGTCATGCCTTCGATGGCTTCGCGCGCCAGGCGCATGCCGTCTTCGTTGACGGAGTAGATGTGCACCGTGCCATCGTCCTCGATGTTGATCTCGCAGCCGGATTCCTCGACGAGGCGCTTGATGTTCTTGCCGCCAGGTCCGATGAGCGCGCCGATCTTCT
>RFSE01000239.1 GCA_009924135.1 Pseudomonadota bacterium
CCGACGGCCCGAGCATGGGCCGAGATGGCCGACCGCATCGACCGCCGTCTGTCCCCCACGACCTACCTCAAGGCCCTTGCTGGGGCCGTGGGCCTCGGCCCGGCCACCGAGTTCGTCGCCTTCCAGCAATACTGGAAAGACCTGCCCTCCCTGACCGACCTGTGGCAGCACACCGCCGAGCTGACCATCCCCCGTGACCTGCAGGGCCAATACGCCCTCGCCCTCTATGCCGCCTCGGCCGTCACGCCCGAGGTCATGCCCGCCTTCGTCCAGCTCTCGGGCCGCCTGACCAAGACCCTTGCCATCCCGATGATGCTGGCCGCCCAGCAGCGCTGCCCGGCCATCGTCAGCACCCACGCCTACAGCCAGTGGGCCGCCCAATACGCCCACCTCATGTTCTAAGAATGTAATCACTCGTTACAAAAACCCAACAACCCATAGACAGGAGAATGACCATGTCCAATCTGCATGAGAAAGCCGTCCTCGTCAAGCTCACCAGCCACAAGCCCACCCTGCTGCGCCGGTCCGATGACAAGACCGCCCAGCTCCAGCAAGTCACCGATGACAAGGGAGCGGCGGCCTACGTCAAACTCTTTAGCTTCAAGACCCCCGTGCAAGAAGCCCTCGCCCGTCACCGTGACGTGATCCGCCTGCACCAGCGCCTCACCCTACCTTACGAGGATCGCGGCCCTCGCCTCCTCCCGAATGCCCGCTACCTCGACTACACCACCCAGATGCGGGCCGCCATGGATCGCGTGGCCGAGTGGTTCGACCAGCACCGCGCCCACTACCCCACCTACGTGGGGGCCGACTGTGCCAGCCGGGGCTGGAAGGTCCAGCCCGACGAATACCCCACCATCGAGCAGTTCGAAGCGGCCCTCTCCCACGACCTCGAATTCACGCCCATGCCCCAGCTCACGCACTTCCTGTTCGACCTCAGCCCTGCTGACCGGGCCAGCTTCGAGCAGCGCCAGCAGCTGGTGGTCGAGCGGGCCATCGAGGATGCCCTCCGCCGGGTCTGCAAGCCCCTTGACGCCCTGCTCGACAAGCTCCAGACCTACGCGGCCCAGCCCGGCCAGCGCTTCAAGGACACCCTGCTGGTCAACCTGACCAAGGGCATCAGCGACATGGACGCCCTCCTCCTGCAAGACGTGCCGCCCAGCGTCCGGGCCAGCGTCGATGGCCTCTCGGCCACCATCCACGCCCTGCTCGTGGACCCGGCCGCCCTGCGGGAGAGTGCCGAGATCCGGGCCGCCTTTACCAACCAGCTGGCCAGCACCCGCCGCATCCTGACAGCGGCCACTCCCACCACCCCCACGCTTGACACCCTCGTGCTCGCCTAGTACTATGCCCACTGTAAGCAACCCGATACCCGTGACCAAGGAGTCCCCTATGAAGATGTCCACCAAGCGCACGACCAGCACTCGCCCGGCCACCTCCAAGCTGGACCGGGCCATGGCCCAGATGGCCATCGGCACCCCCAACGAACAGTCCATGCGCGTGTTCTTCAGCGTCCTGTGCCAGTGCCCCCTCGTGCTGACCGACGCCGTGCCCATCGCCGCCATCGACGCCAAGAACCGGATCTACTGCAACCCGGCGGCCTTCGAGTCCCTGACCCCGGCCGAAGTGCGGGGCGTCCTCGCCCACGAAGTCTTCCACGGCATCTTCGGCCACTTCCCCCGCCTGCAGGGCCGTGACCCCCAGCGCTGGAACTACGCGACCGACGCCATCATCAATGCCCAGCTTACCGACATGGGCTACACCCTGCCCGACGGCGTGATCCGTGACCCACGGGGCCGGACCCACACCGAAGAAGCCCTCTATGCCGAGCTGGAACAGGCAGGCACCCTGCCCCCACCCACGGGCCGAGCCGAGAGCCTGAAGGGCGACCTCACCGACGCCCCGGCCTGCGGCCCGGGCGACGACGCCCCAGCCACCCCCGCTGAGGCGCAGCAGGCCCACGAGACCCTGCAACGGGCCTTTGTCCGGGCCGTCCAGCAGGAGCAGCGCATGGCAGGCACCGTTGCCGGACCCCTCGCCCAGCTCTATGCGGACCTCACTGCCCCGCCGCCCGTGCCGTGGCGCGACCTGCTCAACGACTGCCTGCTGGGCATGGCGGCCCATGACGCCTCGTGGACCCGGCCCAACAAGCGGCTGCGCCGCTTCGCCTACCTGCCCAGCACCCAAGCCCAGCCCTCGCTGGGCCATGTCACGGTGCTGCTGGACGTGAGCGGCAGCATCAGCCACGCCGAACTGAGCGATGCCCGGGGCCACATCCTCGGCCTGCTCGACCAGTGTCCCCCGGCCCGCCTCGACCTGCTCACGGCTGACACGCGCCTCGTCCAGCTCGACCGGGACATCGACCGTCACGACCCGGACACCCTGCCCCCCACGCCCGTCACCCATGGCGGCACCCACCTCGAAGCGGCCATGGCCGAGGTCGAGGCCGACGATATCCCCGACGTGTGCATTGTCCTGACCGACGGCTGCACGCCCTACAGCGACACACCGCCGTGGCCCGACACCCGCTTTGTGTGGGTGATGTCCACCACCCAGACCGCCCCCTACGGCACCAGCATCCCGATGCCCCGCAGCCACACATAACCACCACGAACCCAGACACCCAAGCCCCAATCAAAAGGAACCCCATCATGCCGACACGTATTATCTCTCGCGCCCGTTACGCCGACTACTACCGCACCACCATGGAGAGCGGCATCAGCCGAGTCCTTGGCACCCGCGCTCCCGCCCTCAGCCCCGACTTCTGGGACTGGACCGCTGAACAGATGTGGGCGGGCTTTACACCCGAGGAACGCCGCTGCTGCCGGGGTCCCGCCTTCAGCGCGTGGGCCCGCTACGATGCCGACGCCCTGCGCGCCGCCATCGCCAACAACACACACCCCAGCTTGTACTTGCCATGGTGTCAGATCGCGCTCCCGCCCGTGCCGTCCACCGTGGACTGGCCGCAGTATCCCCAAGTCACCTTCACGGACACGATCCCGACCTCGGCGACGCGGAGCAATCAGATCCCCTTGATGCGGCGCACCAGGGGAAATATCGCCTACGAGGTGTTGGGCCTGCTCACGCGACAGTTGGAGGTCGTGGACGCCTGCCCGGAGACGTGCCCGCCCGACCTGCTCCCGGACCTCCCGGCCTGCTTCGGGTCCGCCGCCGTCTGGCACCAACTGATGCGCGACCACCGCACCTACAGCCGCGCCCTCGATACCATGAGCCTGCTCATCACAATGTCGAACCAGTCCTTTGGGGATCTGCTGGCCGTGCTGCCGGACCTGCGGCTCCCGTCATGGCAGTTGCAGTCACGCCGCATGGGGCACTTGCCCTCAGAACGCCGCCGTCCCCTGTCCGAGGCCCGCGCCACCGCTCTCCGGGCCACCCTCGATACGGTTGCGCCGACATGGCGCGAAGCCCACGCCCTGCTCATGCCCATCCGCGCCTTCCTGCAGATGGACGCGGCCCTCACCCGCTAGGGTTGTGCTACACTACTGGCCGCCATGTCCACCCTCAAGACCCGTCGCCTCACCGTGCGCCTCCCGGCCGACCTGCTGGACCAGCTGGCCTATCGGGCCGCCGTCGAAGCCCTGCCCCTCTCGGCCATCCTCCGGGCCGATCTGGAACAGGCCAACGCCGCATGGCGGCCCCCCGCCCCCACCGCCTCCGGCCTCACCATTGTGTGGCCCGAGGACCGTGTGTCAGATCCGTGTGTCACGGCCCCCGCCGTGACACACGGCGTGATACACCCGCAACCCGTTGAACCTGCACCACTTACACCTGACACGGCGTCCGTGTGTCAGGCCCCTCTAAGAGAGAGGGGCTGACACACACGCCCCCACACCCCGAAAAAAAACCCTTGACACACCCACCATCTCTTGCATAAGGTAGGATTCCAATATGACCCAGACACCCGAGACCCCGTCGCGCTACCGTCCCCTCGTCGAGACCCTGCATGTGGGCGACCTCGTCGCCGTCCACGTGCCACACGGCCACCCCACATGGACACTGGCCACCGTCCATCGCCTCGAACGTACCACCCATGCCGACGACCGCACAGGCCAGCCGACCGAGGCCGTCGTCCTCACGCAGCCCTTCATCGCCGACGTCGCATACACCGCCCCGAGCGGCACCTCCGAGCGGTGCTGGGTGTCGGCCTCCGACCTCTGTGTGCTGGGCCACCCGACCGACGAAGAACTCGACGCCCAGTGGGCGTGGGCAGGCATCGCATGGTAACCCGGGCCGCCCTCACCGCCCAGCTGCGTCGCCTGTGCAGCCCGTGCCTCTTTGGCCATGCGTCGGACCCGCTCCGCATTCGCAAGGGCCAAACCTTATACTGGGAATGCCGCCGCTGTAGCCAGCCCCTCCGGCCTGTGCTCGGCGGCCCCTCCCCACGCCGCACCCTGACGCGCATCGATCCCATCCTGAAAGGCGAACACCCATGATACCCTTTGAAAGCGCCCTCACAACCCTGCTGGCACACTATGAGCAACAGGGGTTGACGCCCGTGGAGATGGCCAAAGCGTTACAAGTGGAAACGGCTCGGCTCCTCGCCGCCAAACGTCCTTGCCGCATCTGCGGGGCGACCCTGCTGATTGGCAAGGGCCACCATTCCAAGAACCGCCAAAACGCCCGCAGCCTGCAGCGGTTGGAGCATAACTGGCGCAAGGCCCGAACACGCGGAATCGCGGCACGTAGCGCTTTCGAGGAGGAACGCCAATGAACGCCCCACTCGCGCCACCATTGAAATGGGCAGGCGGTAAGCGGTGGCAGGTTCCGCACATCAAGCCACTGTGGGACGCCGCCCGAGCTACGCGCCTTGTGGAGCCGTTCTGTGGCGGTTTGTCGGTCGCTCTCGGCCTACAGCCCGAACGGGCGCTGCTGAACGATGTCAACCCGCACTTGATGAACTTCTACCGCTGGTTACAGTGCGGCGGGTTGGGCGTGATCCCGAACGAGAACGAGCGGGAAGCGTTCGAGCGTCACCGTGATCGGTTCAATGAGTTGGCGCTTGCTGATCGCCATTCTTCTGAATCTGCCGCGCTGTTCTACTACCTGAACAAGACGGGATTCAACGGCCTATGCCGCTTCAATAGCAAGGGCAAGTTCAACGTCCCGTTCGGAAAGCGCAACACGGTCAACTACGAGTTGGATTGGCCAGCCTACAAGGTGCAGTTGTCGAAGTGGGCGTTCAGTTGCTTGGACTTCAGCGAGTTGCGTCTGGAAGAGGGCGATTTCGTATACGCCGACCCGCCCTATGACGTTGAGTTCACAACGTATTCGGCTGGTGGGTTTTCATGGGCTGATCAAGTTCGCACGGTCGAATGGTTGGCGCGGCACCGTCTGGGCCTCGATTGAGGTGAAGTGATACCGCCCGCTGGCTGCGAGGCCGCTTATGTAGCCTTTGGTATTCGGGCGTTGCGTTTCTGACTTCATGTGCGTAAAGTATCAGTTATTGATACTTTACGCTAGTGATTCGGGGAGGCGCTTCAGCAACCCTCGCTCTTTGCTGTGGCGGCGGATGGCGTGAAGCAGGTGGTCTACATCGCCCAAGAGGAGTTCCGATGAGCGTGGAGATGACGGAAGCGATTGCTCGCAAGGTGGTCGAGGTAGTGGACGCGGGATTGGTGCAGGGCGTGGGCCAGCCGATACCCGGTCAGATGTGTGTGGAAGCGGCGGTGTGCTACGCGATGGGCTTGCCGCATGGTGATGACCCGACGTGCGTGTCTCCCGCGCTCCGTCAGCTCAAGATCAGTTTGAACGATCAAGCGTGGTCAAGTAATGAGGCGCGGGCGAAGGGCTTGCGCCGGTTGGCCGTGGCGCAGTTGGGGTCTGCTGGCGTGCTGGATGATCGTGAGTTTACCCGTCGTGTGGTGGATATGACGATACGCAAGGTGGTGCCTGCCTGTTTGCGGTCGGCGGCTCAGCAGGTGTATCCGACGTTTGCGGAGCAATTCGAAGCAGCAGCGGTGCGGTGCGAAACGGAGGGATCGCCCCAGTCTTGTCGTGATGCGCGTGATCTCGCCGCCTCCGTCGCCACCGCCGCCGACTCCGTCGCGTGCGCCTACGACGCCGCCGACTCCGCTTCCTGCGCCGCCTCCGTCGACGCCGCCTGCTGGGCCGCAGCCGCCGCCGACTCCGATGGCGCACTCGCTCAGTTTGGGGAGTGGGTCGTGGAAATCCTGATCGACATGCAGGCTCCCGGCTGCCAGTGGTTGACACTGACGCCGAAGGAGGCCGCGTAAATGAGGAAAGTTTCCGTTGGTCTGCCGGGCAACACTTCTGTTGCCTGCATCAACCCGCGCCCCCACTCCCAGCAGACTTACGTCGTCGTCGTCGTCGCACCACCAATACATCCACAGATCACAAGGAGAACCGAGATGAAATCCCTGAAAATGACCATTGGCCAGCCCCTTGAGGGCGGCATCCCGACCATCACCCGCCGCAAGGCGCAGCCGACCCGCGCCCAGATCGTCAAGCGGGCCGTGGCCAAGCTCCCCGATGGGGCCGCACTGCCCATCTACACCAAGAGTTCCTACAGCGCCAACAGCTTGGCCTCGGTCCTGCGCAAGGAACGGCAGGCCGACCAGTGGATCGTGGCCACGCGCCAGCACGTGGTCTACGTCCAGCGCAAGCCCACCGCCACGACCGGCCCCGTCCTCACCATGACATTGGCCGACCCCGACCCCATCGAGGCCTAGCCCCCGAGACAAGGGGCCGACGATGGTCCCTTGTTTCCCAACCCCCTCCCATGGAAGGACAGGACTGATTCGTGTTCACGCCCCTTGATGCCTACTTGCAACTCCCGTGTGCCCCCCATCCGTGGGTGGTCGAGAAGCTGATCCCGGTCGGCGGCCTTGTCAATGTCTTTGGCAAGCCGAAGACGGGCAAGAGCTTCTTCGCCTTGGGCTTGGCCCAAGCCATCATTAATGGCGAGGCCGACTGGGAGGGCTACCCCATCCAGCAACATGGCCCCGTCGCCTACCTCCAGATCGACACGCCCCGCGAAGAGTGGCACAGCCGACTGGGCAAGCTGCACTTCCACCCTCACGCCAACCGCACCCTGTGGATGGCCGACATGTGGCAGGTGCCCGAGTTCCCCTTCAACATCCTCAACCCCAACCGCACCGAGGTGCGGTGGCTGAAGGAATCCCTCGCCGTCATCAAGCCCATCCTCACCATCATCGACACCCTGCGCGAAGTCCACGGGGGCGATGAGAACGACTCGACCACCATGCGCAACGTCCTTGCCGAGCTGGTGGGGGCCTGTCGCCCCTCGGCCATCATGCTCCTGAGCCATGCCCGCAAGGACTCGATCCTCACGACCAACGGCGAGGAGGACCTGATGGATCAGGGCCGGGGCTCCTCCTATGTGGCGGGCCGCATGGACGTGGTCATCAAGCTCACGCCCAAGCGCATGGTCTTCAAGGGCCGGGCCACCGGCCAGACCGTCGAGACCATCGCCCAAGACCCCAACACGGGCCTGATCGTCATCGAGCCCGGACCCAACGACGGCGCGGTCAACCACGAACTGCGCTCCGTCCTCGCCGACCTCGGCCCCGGAGCCAGCCAGCGGGCCGTGGCCCACGAACTGGCCAAGCGCACTCGCACCTCCCAGTCCACCGCCATCCGCCGGTACAATGCCTACCGGAAGGAACTCGACCAAACTCGTGCGGCCCTCGCCGCCTCACCCGGAGCCTAACCAACAATGATCTCCTTCCTCTTTCTGGCCGTCCTTGTCCTCTTCTATTGGCCCGTCCTGCTGATGTGCCTTGAGCTGCTGGCCAGCCTTGGCCGGTGGCTCACGGGCTGGGACCGCCACTGACCACCACCGCCATGGCCCCCATGTGGGCCCCGAAAGGATCTGCACATGTCCCGTTCCACTGTCTGGTTGCGTCTCAGTTCTCTCGCGGCCGTGGGAATCGTCATCGGTGGGCTGACCCTGTTGGGGGTGGCCCTCGTGATCCCCCACCATGCCCCCACGGCCACCCCGGTCGCCCTCTACACTGCCGCGAGAGAACTGAGACGCAACCAGACAGTGGAACGGGACATGTGCAGATCCTTTCGGGGCCCACATGGGGGCCATGGCGG
>RFSE01000240.1 GCA_009924135.1 Pseudomonadota bacterium
CAGCACTCGACGCTGTGCGCGTGTCCCGCTTCGTGCAAGGCCGTGTATGCTGAGATGAACTCCTTGGTGATCCAACCGCCCGGACGCCGCCTCTTGGCACAAGCCGTGATGACCTCGCAGAAGGCACGATCAAAGGTGATTTCAAAAACATTCTTCCGGAGCGTGCGCGCCAGACTGCGTGAAACGTGGAACTGGTCGAGTTCGATGATCCCGCGCGGATCGGGCGACCACCACGTCACCGGGTCCGCTGTCCATGGAAACAGGCCGCTGCGATACGCGAGCAGCAATCGTGGCACGGATAAATCCCCGCCCACCGCCACCAACCCCGCATACGGCTCGTCCCGCAGGGCCTCCCGCGCATCGGGAAACCAGAGGCGGTCGTCGAGGTAATGAAGCTGCGTCGGCAAGCGGGGGAGCGGTTAGCGGTTAGCAGTTAGCTCTTCGCGGGTGGAGACGGTTTGGATGAACAAAGCACAGGGCTAAAAGCTAACAGCTAATCGCTAAAAGCTACGCCCCCATCGCCCCTAGCAATTGCATCTGGAAGAACGCACAAATCTCCATCTCGGCCACCGGCTCGACCTGCCCGGCCATGACCAGCGCGGCCAGTTCTGGCGGGCGGCCCAACTGCACCCAACGGCCCACGCGGACTTCATTGAGCACTTGGAGGAGCCAGCGAATCTGGTCCACGTTTAGACGCAGGCGGTAGCCGCGTTTGTCCTCATCGAAGCGGCCCTCCTCGCCGAGGAACGCATCCACGAGCTTCTTTTGATCGGCCCGGTTCTCCGCCAGCGCATCGATCAGGGTCTGCTCATGTTCGGCCAGTTTTTGTTCATCGCCGCTCTTGGACAGCGGCGCGACCGGCCCGCTGCCGACGGGATACAGGCGCAGCACATGCGTGAGCAACAAGCGCTCGCGCTTCGCGAAGAAGAAGACAAACTGCCCGTCCTTGGCTTCGATGAGTTTCACTTCGCCGGCTCCATCGTGGCGTGGAGCTGGTGCTTCTGGAGTTCGTGCACGTAGCACTCCGCGCGTTCCATCGATTCGCGGGCCAGCACGCTCTTGCCCTTTTGGTGCACCTCCAGCATGTGAAACTCCGCCTTTTCCTTCGTCCAGCCGAAGACGGTTTGGAAGACGTGCGTGACGTAGTCCATCAGGTTCACGGGGTCATCCCAGCAGATCACGACAAAGCCCGGGTCAAGGTTCTCCTTCGACTCCGTATCTTCCTCACGGACAACATCCGGCAGTTCAATGGTGGCAGCCACGGACACAGGATACGAACAGCGCGCTGAATTTTCAACCACCCCGGCCATCCAAACACTGTGACTGTCTCCGTCATCACTCGGCTCGCCCTCGCCGGCGTGCTCCTCGCCACCCTCCCGGCCCGTGCCCAAGACAAGCCCGGGTCGGCGCTAAACAAGCGGTCCCCGGCCGCCAAGCCTCCCGCCAAATCCGAAGCTGCCAAACCAACCCCAGCACCCGCCATTCCTGCCCTCTCGGTCAAGGAAGTCGCTGCGCGTGTCAAACCCTCGCTCGTCACCGTCACCTTCACGGGACGCGATGGTTCCGTCGAAGGGACTGGCTCGGGCTTTGTTGTGGATGCGGATGGTTTGATCGCGACTTCACTGCACGTCATCGGTGAAGCACGCCCCATCAGCGTGCAGTTCGCCGATGGAAAGAAGTTTGACGTGATCGAAGTTCACGCCTGGAACCGCCGCTCGGACCTGGCGCTGATTCGTATCGAGGCCAAGGGGCTTCCGGCCCTGCCCATCGGTGACTCCTCGACGCTCGAACAGGGCGCTCCCATCGTCGCCATGGGCAACCCGCGCGGGCTGGACTTCAGTGTCGTCTCCGGCGTGGTCTCCGCCCGGCGCGAGGTGAAAACCGGCGAACTCGACGCCGACGAAATGATCCAGCTCGCCATCCCCATCGAGCCGGGCAACAGCGGCGGGCCGCTCCTGGACATGCAGGGCAACGTCCACGGCGTGCTCACGCTCAAGTCCGCGCTCACCGAGAACCTCGGCTTCGCCATGCCCATCAACATGCTGAAGCCCCTGCTCGCCAAACCCAACCCCGTCCCCATCGCGCGCTGGCTCACCATTGGCAACTTGAACCCCCGCGAATGGCAGCCACTGCTGGGCTCACGCTGGTCCCAGAAATCCGGGCGCATCTCGGTCGAAGGCGTCGGCAAGGGCTTTGGAGGCCGCGCGCTCTGCCTGAACCAGCGCGACGTACCCGCCCTGCCCTATGAAGTCGCCGTGACCGTAAAGTTGGAGAGCGAGAGCGGCGCGGCCGGACTCGTCTTCGCGTCGGACGGCGGGGACATCCACTACGGCTTCTATCCAACCGGCGGCCAGCTCCGCCTCACGCGCTTCGATGGCCCGACGGTTTATTCGTGGGCCATTCTCAAGTCGGTCCCTTCACCGCATTACCGGCCGGGCGAGTGGAACACCATCAAAGTCCGCGTCGAAAAGGACCGCCTCCTCTGCTACGTCAACGATCAGCTCGCCATCGAGTCCGACGACAAGGAACTGCGGCAAGGCAAGGTCGGCCTCGCCAAGTTTCGCGACACCAAGGCTGCATTCAAAAACTTCCAGGTCGCCGCCACCATCCCGCCTGCCGTACCGGACTCCGGCTTGAGCAAAAATGTGCTCCAGCAGATCGAATCCCTGGCCGCCTCACCGGCTGATGAGAAGACTCTCCGGGCCCTCCAAACCAACGCACCGGCCAGCCGGGCGGTGCTCATAGCCCGGGCTGACCGGCTCGAAAAAGAGGTCGCCCAGCTCCGCAAGCTCGCCCGCACCGTTCACCGCCGCGACGTCGAGGCGGCCCTGCTTCGCGAGCTGGACCAGCCCGAAGCCAAGATTGATCTCTTCCACGCCGCCCTGCTCCTCGCCAAGCTCGACAACGAGGAACTCGATCTGGGGGCCTACCGCCGTCAGTTGGACGACATGGCCAAGGACATCACCTGTCAGCTCGCCGCCATGCCCGACGACGAGACCAAGCTCAAAGCCCTCAGGAAGTTCCTCTTCGAGGAAAACGGCTTCCATGGCAGCCGCAGCGATTACAACAACCGCGCCAACAGCTACATCAACGAGGTCCTCGACGACCGCGAAGGCATCCCCATCACGCTCTCCGTCGTCTTCCTCGAACTTGCCCGCCGCATTGGCTTGGAAACCGTGAGCGGCGCGCCCGTGCCGGGCCACTTCATGGTTCTGCACCGCCCGAAGACGGGCGACCGGCAGCTTCTGGATGTGTTCGATGGCGGCACCACTCTTCCCCCCAAGCGCGAGGAGGAACTCCGGATCACGGACGAGGACCTCCAGCCCGCCACCAAGCGCTCGATCATCACGCGCATGTTGCGCAACCTCCTCAATGCCGCGCGCGAGAACAGCGATCACGCGGCCATGTTGCGCTACCAGGAAGTCATCGTCGCCCTCGCGCCGGAGGCCCCCGGCGACCGCATCGGCCGCGCCCTGCTCCGCTTGCAAAACGACGACGCCGAAGGCGGCCGCCTCGACCTCCTGTGGCTCCTCGACAACCGCCCGCGCGGCATTGATCTGGAGCGGGTGGAACAACTCCTGCGCTCGCTGCGGTGAGTCCGGGCCGGCTTGAAAGGCCATGGTCTGGGAACCAAGCGGTCGCAGCCAGCCCTTGAACAGGGTGCTGCCCGCGTGCGGGGGAAACTCTTGATCGGTGCAACCGTTGGCGGTTGTCTGGCCGTTGACTTTGAACGCCAATGGTCCGGCCGCCCTCTTCAGGCAACCCGTCAATCCCGGATCGGTGGTGCCCTTTCAACTAAGTGGATTCGGCTTAGGAATGCGCCGTGCGAAGCACAGTCAGGCTGTCCCATTCCACAAACCATTCCAGCTACTCCCATCCCGCGTGCGTACGGTCCAGCTCAGCTTTCAACGCCATGCGCAGCGTCGCCAGGCGTTCCTTCGCCTCGGGTGCGGTGATGCGGTTGGTCAGTTCCTCGGGGTCGCGTTTCAGGTCGTAGAGTTCGTCGCCGGTGCCGGGCTTGAGGTAGTGGATGAGCTTCCAGCCGTCCTGCACCACGACGGCATACCACGGGACATCGTGATAAAGGGCGTTCGCAGGTTCGGAGTTCACCTTCTTGGCAACGCTGGAGCCGTAAATTTCTCCGCTGAACTCGTAGAGGCACGGGTGCGGCCAGGGTGCGGCGGGATTCTTGAGCAGTGGCGTGAGATCGCGGCCGTGCGTGGCCCACGGGATGGTCACTCCGGCCTGCGCAGCGAAGGTGGTGATGAGGTCCGGCGCATTCACGGGGACATTGCACACCGTCCCGGCAGGCGTGAAGCCGGGCTGGACGATGATGAGGGGCGAGCGGTAGGTGGCGTCATACGGGCCTAGCTTGGTGCGGAAACCGTGCTCGCCCATGCCAAAACCCTGGTCAGCGGTGTAGATCACAATGGTGTTGTCGAGCTGGCCAGTTTCCTTGAGCGCAGCCATGAGCTTGCCCACGCCTTCGTCGATGGCCGGAACGCACTCGTTCATCTGACGCACGAAGCCCGCGTAGGTCTGACGCTTCTTGCCGCTCTCGTCGCCGAAGGTTTCGCCACTCTTGCCGGCAATGGGCGTGCCGTCGGCGTCCTTGGTCCAGGCCTGCGTGCGGTTGAGGTAATCGGGCTTGCCCGGACGCGGCGGAAAGATGTCAGCGGGCACGGGCACGGCGGCATTGGCGTAAAGGCCTTTGTGCCGGGCGGCGGGCTTCGACGGGCCGTGGATGCTGCCGTAGCAGAGCCAGAGGAACCACGGTTTGTCCGCCGTGCGGGTCTTGCCGCGAATGTAGTCCTCGGCCCACTGCGCGTAGTTGTCAGCGGGATAGCCGTCCACCCATTCCTCCTTGCCGTCGCGCGCGACGATCTGCCGCTCGTAGTAGGCCCCGGCGTTTTCCGGGTGGAGCGGACGGTTCCAGACAATCTGATGATCCCAGTCACGGCCCCAGCCCGCGTCCACGCCCGTGTGCCATTTGCCGATCTGCGCCGTGTGGTAGCCGTGCTGCCGGAAGACGGCGGGCCAAAACGGGCATTGCTTCGGATCGTAAGCACTGGCGGGATACTTGCCCTCCATCCGCATGCTCTCGACGCCGTGCGGGTGCCGCCCCGTGAGCATCGACGCGCGTGAGGGCATGCACCAAGCGCCTAGATAGGCCGCGTGAAAGCGCACGCCCGCAGCCGCAAGCCGGTCGATGTTCGGCGTCTTCACCCACGGCCACGCCTCCGGGTAACAGCCGACGGTCTTGTACGACTGGTCGTCGGCGAAAATGAGGAGGATGTTGGGGCGCTTGGCAGTGGCGGCCGGTAATGTGCCAGATAAGATAAACAGAAGTGTGACAAGAAAGTGGAGACGCAAGTGGAAAGTAGTCACACTGGTAACTTGGACAGAACAAATTGGAACAGCCAAATGCAAATTCAACCGCCATTTAGTATTCTTACCTTCTCGCGAAAGCCCTTTTTTACTATAAAGATCAATCGCGCTCGGTCGAAATCGACATTTTCAGGTTCTGGCTTTAGAAGGGAGGCGCAACGTTCGCACTGGGGAAGGCGGATCGTCACACTCAGGTGTATTCCTCCCGGACCGGTGAAAATGCCGGCAAGCGCATGCAAAGGGTGAAGCACTATCGACACAGCCATTTTGAAGGCGAACAAAGCTTCCTTGTTTCGAACCGTGCTGCGCGTGATTTTCACCTTTCGCCTGGTTGGTAAGTCGCAGTGGTAACAGCTCTCTGGCAGCACGTCGTTATGTCGGATTTCCATCCGCGTGAAATCGGGATTCACCCCGGTTTGGTCACGCGCATTCTTGCCACATGAGGGACAAATCCCTGTCTGCGTAAGGCCGACCCTAGTGTAACAGTGCGGACAATCAGTGATCGAAGCCATGAGGTGCGATGAAGGTCAAACCAGTGCGAATGCCGGGCGAAAGGGTGAATTCATTCTTCGATTTCGTTGTACTTTCCACCCAGGTACGCGAATTGGCTTCAAGTGCCAGCGGTCCGAGGCAAAGCAGACTAACCACAGCCACGCCCTTTCGAGCTGGCCTGGCGATGGCATTTGCCGGAAGGGACTTACAACTGCGGCGGCGCAGCCTGATCGCCCTGATACGTCGCGTCGCCGAAGCCGAGAATCGGATAGAAGATGAAACCCAGCAACGCGAGGCCGACGCCAAAACCGGCACCTTTGCCGAACTTCTCCGCCACCGCGATGCCGACCAGGATGAACATGACGATTTGCACGATCGGAATGAAAAACAGTACGATCCACCACAGTGGCTTGCCCCCGATCTCCAAAAGGACGATGAGGTTGTAAACCGGGATGATGGCCGCCCAGCCCGGCTTTCCAGCTTTGGTGAAAACCTTCCAAACGCCTCCGATGATGAGCACAAAGAACGCGAGCCCGAAGAGGCCAAACAGCAGACTGATGATCGCTCCCATAGTATTTTCTGGTTGGATGATTACGCCCCGCCAAAGGTCCGTCGCTCAGGACGGAAGAAACCCTTCAACGAGCTATTCATGTGGGTACAAGTCCGGTCCTTGCCTGTCAAGGTAACACCCATCTCCATCAGCATCCGGGTTCCTCCCGGCAACTGAATCCCCTGCCCTGTAGCTTCCCGCTTTCTGTTTGCCAGCACTTCCACCCGGACGCGACGCTTTCGCGACGACCAGCACTCAACCTCACCGCACGGCTTCGCCTGCACTCACACCGCGCACCACTCCCGACCCCATGAGCTACCCGAACCTCAAACTCGAATTCATCAACAACTGCACCAACACCACCGTTCTCTCCATCGGCAACGAGGTGCGGACCGCCACGGCGGACCAACCCTGGCTTTGCCACGATGACACCATCACCCCGCGCGGGAATGAAGGGGCCAACATCGTCGATCCATTGGACAATGCGGTCCTCATCACCTGGGTCTTCGGGCAAGGCTCCGGCGTTACCGGCCTGCAAATCCAGTTCGTGGACGACAGCGCCGTCACCCAGACCCCGTACCCGGAAGAGAACCCGGCCTACTACATCTTCACCCTGAAGGACGATGGCATGCGCTTCATGATCCAATGCTGAAGCCTTGGTGATGGGGGTGGTTTGGCCTGAGTTGCGCTTGATTGTTCAGTCCAGTTAGGACGGCTTGCCACTTCGGAGGCCAACAGGCTTAATCCGCGCGCATGTCACGAATGAATTTGCGCACCGCCGTCGGTACTTTGATGGCACTGGGACTGGGAAACTGGTCCATGTTTGCGGCCGCTCCTCGGCTGACGAGCAAGAAGGGCTTCGGCTTGCCGGAGCGTAAAGGCAGGCTGGGGGCTGCGCAGTTGGAAGCGCTAAACGTGGGCTGGTACTACAACTGGGGCGCTGAATCCGAGCTGAAGACTCAGGTACCATTCGTGCCAATGATTTTCTCGCTGAAGGGACTCAAACACAAACTCTCCGGCGACTACGTTCTGGGGTTCAACGAGCCGGACAACTCGAAGCAATCCGACCTTGCGGTAAAGGACGCGCTCGCGAACTGGTCCATCGTGGCGGCCAAAGGCAAGCAGGTGGGCGGTCCCGCCATGGCTGGCAACCCGGTGACCGGCGAGTGGTTGCCGGCGTTCATGAAGGCGCGGCCCAAGGTCGATTTCGCCACGGTGCACTGGTACAAGGGCGTGGACGCGAAGCACTTCATCAAGGACCTGGAGCACATTCACGCGACCTACAACAAACCCATCTGGGTGACGGAGTTTGCCCCGCAAACGGCCGGCAGTTCGGAGAAGGACCCGAACAAATTTACCCAGGCCGAGGTGGACCGGTTCATCACGGAAGTGGTGCGCTGGATGGATGCCACCCAATGGGTGCAACGCTATGCCTGGCATGATTCGATCGAAGGAACCTCGGCTCTGTTTGATGCCAAGGGCGAGATGACCGCCACGGGCCGGACCTACGCCGCCGTCGGCCAACGGATGAAGTAAGGCTGCCGCGAAACCGTAACCGGGCGCATCTTGACACTGCCCCCGGAGCGCCGGGCTCCGACCCGGCAGGTTTGAAATACTCTCAACAACGCGCCGGATCGGAGATCGGCGCTCCACCCGGCCAGCCAAAGCCG
>RFSE01000025.1 GCA_009924135.1 Pseudomonadota bacterium
CCCTCTCCCCTTGCTCCGCAAAGGGAGAGGGAGCCGAAGGCCTACGCCTGCGTCGCATTGCTCCTGTTCCGCTGCCTCCTTGCCCGGCGCTTGAAGCAGTTTGGCCCCAGCAGGGCCAACGGACTCCAGAGGCCGGTCAGCAGGACATTGGCGCGTCCTTGGTGACTGCACGCGCAACTCGGCGGTCACAGACCGCTCCTACAGGGCGGTGCGGTCCGCGCACGTTGCAAGAAGCTCAACTGAGCCTGGGGGAAGATGACATTCCGGTTCGCGCGTGTAAGTTTTTCCGTCCTGTGGCAAACTCTCCGCGAATGGACCACGACACAGACGCGCTCCACGCCGCCATTGACGAAATACTGGCCGGCCATCGTGAAGCCTTCCGGCACATCGTCCGGGAGTACGGGCTGGGCGTGCGCGGGTTCATCGCCAGCCAGCTCTACCATCTGGACGACGTGGACGACCTTGCCCAGGACGTGTTCATGGCGGCCTTCGAGAACATTGGCTCCTTCCGCCGGGGCGATGATTTCGGTGCGTGGCTTCGAGGCATCGCGCGCAACAAAGTGAAGATGTATTTCCGCAGCCGGATGCGCCGTGAGAATGCGATGGAACGGTTCCGCTCGGAGGTCAGCGAACTGGTCGAGCCGGATTTGGAGCACGCCTCGTTGGCCGTCGAGGATGAACAGCTCGCGCGGTTGCTCAACTGCATCAGCAAACTGCCGGACAAGATGCGCCGCATCATTCAGGGGGGCTTGGAAGGCCAGAAGGCCCAGGCCCTGGCCGAGGCGATGCAGTCCTCCGTCGCGGTTGTCTATGTCACCAACCACCGCGCGCACAAGCTGCTGCGCGAGTGCATGTCGCGGAAGGCCGCGTGATGGACAAGGACCTGCAAGACTTGGTGGCCGCGTGGTTGCGGAACATGGAGTTGTCCCCGGAGCGCCGCGATCAACTGCTCGCGCGGCTGCGTTCGGATGATGACTTCCGCCGCGAGTTTGTGGAGGAAATCCAGATGCACGGCTTCGTGCGCGCGGCGCAATCCGCCGAGCCGCGGTGGCCGTTGCTCGAGGAGGCGCTGGGCGGGCATGAAGAGGGTCCGGGTCTGGAGGACTCCATCATGGCACGGCTGGCACAAATGCCGACGCCAAAGCGCCAGCGAAGTTGGAGCGTTTGGTGGGCGGTTGCCGGGGTGGCGATCCTCGTCGGGCTGGTCGTGGCGGCGCTGGTTCAACCCGCAACACCCCCGGGACTTTCCTCGCCGGTAGCCGTCAGTGGAAAGACCCCGCATTCGCGCACGATCGCGATGTTGTCGCACGTGGTGGAGGCAGCCTGGGCTGATGGCGAACCCGAGCGGGCGGAAGGCGCGGAGCTTTCAGCAGGCTGGTTGCGCCTGGCACTGGGCACGGTGCAGATCGATTTGTTTTCCGGTGCGCGGCTCTTCGTGGAGGGGCCGGCGCAGATCGAACTGCGTTCCTCCGGCGAGGCCTTTTTGCTGGTTGGCAAGGTGGCCTGCGAACTGGGCGAATCCGCCCGCGGCTTCCGGCTGTTGACGCCGGGCTTGATCGTGATGAACCAGAGCAATTCGTTTGGCGTAAAAGTCGCCGAGTCCGGCGAGCAGGAGGTTCATGCACTCGAGGGAAAGGTTACGATTGGCCGGACCGGTGAGAGTGGCACCAGTCAGATTTTTGCGAAACAGGCGCGGCGGCTGGATGACTCGGGCTTCACCGAGACACCGTTCCGTCCGGAGGAGTTCCCCGCCTTCGAGCGCGTGCGCGAGCGCGAACAGGCCGAGGCCGCCCGTTTGCTGACCGCCTGGCGCGCGGCGGCGGACGATCTCGATCGTGACACCACTACCCGGGTGCATTTCAACTTTGAGGAACAATCGCCACTGGACGCGACACTTCGGAACCGGGTGCGCGGTGTGGGCGCGGGCAGCGACGGCCAGATCATCGGAGCCCGCTGGTCGCAGGGCCGCTGGCCGGGCAAGGGAGCGCTGGAGTTTCGCGGGCGCGGGCAGCGCGTGCTGCTGGGCTTGCCGGGTACGAATGCGACGCTGACGTTGCTAGTCTGGGTACGCGTGGATGCTCTGCCACAGTCGGCCAGTGCGCTGCTGGCAACGGAGGAGCCGGAGCACGGAGAGTCGGAAACCAATGCTCCGGCCACCAGCCCGGCATCGGTGGCCGGGCGGTCGCTCCGGTGGGAACTCAGGTCTAATGGTCAACTGGGCTTCAATCTGCTGCGCGGTAACGCATCTGGTCCGCCGGAATGGGACACGCAGCTCGCCCCGCCGTTGCTCACTCCGGAGCGGCACGGCCAGTGGCTGTGTCTCGCCGTCGTCCATGACGCGCAGCGGGGTGAACTGACGCAGTTCATCAATGGGGTACCGGTTTCGCGGCACAAGCTGCCCCCGGGTCCGCCGCTGGCGCTGGCGCATCTGTCCTTCGGTAACCTTACCCTTACAGACTCGGAGTCGCAGCAGGGGGTGAGCTTCGGTTTCTTCGGCGCAGTGGACGAGGTGCTGTTGGCCGTCCGGCCGTTCAGTGGGGCGGAGTTGCGGCGTTACTATGAAGTGGGCAGGCCTTGAGACGGGGCGGCAGACCGTGCGCAGCAACGGCGTGTGGATTCGCTTTGTTCGGTGATACCCGCCGGAGGTAAAGCACCGGCGGTAATCGCCCGCAGATTCCATTAGCAAAAAAACTTCCCTTTACCTTTCATCTCGCCATCATAAACGGAGCTTAAAAGTTCATGACATCGGATATCTCGCGCATCGCGGCAACGCTCGGCATCGCACCGGAACACTTGACCTATTACGGCCACGACAAGGCAAAGGTCAGCCTGGCGGCGCTCAAGACGAAGCCCCAGCGGGGCAAATTGATCTTGGTATCGGCCATCACGCCCACTCCGGCTGGCGAGGGAAAGACAACCGTGTCCATCGGACTGGCGCAGGGTTTGAAGAAGATCGGGCAGAGCGCGGCACTGGCGTTGAGGCAGCCATCCATGGGACCGGTTTTTGGGCGCAAGGGTGGGGCCACGGGCGGAGGGCGGAGCACGGTGGAGCCAGCAGATTCGATCAATCTCCATTTCACCGGCGACTTCCATGCGATCACAAGCGCGAACAATCTGCTATCGGCGGTGATCGACAATCAGCTCTTCAACGGGGAGACCCGAGTGAAGCCGGAGGGCGTGCTATGGAAGCGCGTGATGGATATGAATGATCGCGCCCTGCGCACCCTGCGCACCAGCGTGGGCAAGCCGACGGAGCGCGCGACGGGTTTTGACATCACGGCGGCATCCGAGGTGATGGCGATCCTGTGTCTGAGTGAATCGTTGGCCGATTTGCGCGCGCGGTTGGAGCGCATCGTGGTGGGTTTCACCCCTGAGGGAAAGCCGGTGTTCGCGAAGGAGTTTCGCGTCACCGGGGCATTAATGGCGCTGCTCAAGGACGCCTTGAGTCCAAACTTGGTGCAGAGCGTGGAAGGCGTGCCGGCCTTTCTGCATGGCGGCCCGTTCGCCAACATCGCGCATGGCTGCAACTCGGTGCTGGCCACCCGCATGGCCCTGGCGCATGCGGATTTTGCGGTGACGGAGGCGGGCTTCGCGTTCGATCTGGGCGGGGAGAAATTCATGCACATCAAATGCCGGCAGAGCGGACTCGCGCCGGAAGCCATCGTGTTGGTGGCGACGGTGCGTGCGCTGAAAATGCACGGGGGGACCGCCCTGGATCAACTGACGCACACGGACACGGCCGCGTTGAGTCGCGGGCTGGAGAACCTGGCGGCGCATCTGGACAGCGCCGCGCAATTTGGCCGCCCGGTCATCGTGGCGGTCAACCGCTTCACCAATGACCACGAGGATGAACTGGCGTTGGTGCATGAGTTTTGCCGGGCGCGTGGCGTGCTGTCCGCGACGGCGGATGTTTTCGGTCAAGGGGGCGACGGGGCCACCCAGCTGGCAGAAACCGTGCTCGCCGCGCTTTCCAAGGAATCCAAGCCGCCGTTGACGATGCTGTATCAACCCGCTGACAGCGTCGAAACGAAGCTCACGGCCATCGCCACCAAAATCTACGGTGCAGATGGGGTGCAACTCACAGATGAGGCGCGAACGAAACTGGCGCTGTTTGCCAGTAGTGGCTTCGACCGGTTGCCCTTGTGCATGGCGAAGACCCAGAACTCCCTCTCGGATGACGCGACGAAGCGCGGGCGGCCGCGCGGCTTCACGATCACGGTGCGTGACTTTGAAATTGCCAACGGGGCTGGTTTCCTCGTCGCTTTGACCGGCGCGATGATGCGCATGCCCGCGCTGCCAAAGGTGCCCGCCGCCGAGCGCATCCAGGTAAGTGAAGAGGGTGAGATCAGCGGAATTTCAACCACTCCCCGGAAATAGGCCCGGCATAAGCTGTTCGCTTGGACAAAGCTTGACCCTGTGCCCCGCGAGCGCTGGTGGCAGGTTTTGAGCTGTATTCATCAACGCGCCGGATCGGAGATCGGCGTTCCCCCCGGCCAGCCAAGGCTGGCGGTAGGTCGAGGCGCGCCTAGTTAGCATAGGCGGTCAGTCTCTGCTCGACGAGGACGGGATCGGTGCTAACTTCACGGTCGTTCAATCTGTTAGCCAACCAAGTACCATGCATACTCGCAACAGCATTATGGGACCGCGGCCTCACCGGGGCTTTACCCTGATCGAACTCCTCGTCGTCATCGCGATTATTGCGATTTTGGCCGGAATGCTGTTGCCGGCACTGGCAAAGGCGAAGAACTCTGCGAACAAGGCGTTGTGTGCCAGCAACCTCAAGCAGTGGGGGGTGGCGATCAATGCCTATGCCATCGATTTCAGCGGTTTGTTTCCGCCAGGCACCGACACCATTGGGGCCGCGACATACGGTAAGGATGAAAGCTGGATCGGACCCTCCGTGCTGGGTCTTTACAAATACTACCTCATTCCCGCGTCCACCTCCGCTTCAAGCACCAAAAATAGCCCGCTTTATTGTCCCACGGGCGAGTACCATCGGACCTACGACCAACTGGTCCTGCAACCGTCAATTCCGGCGGCGAACTATGGTAACCCCAACGTCGCGCACGAGGAATTGTCAGGGTACTTTTATCTGCTCGGCCGGACGGCTGCCCAAGTCGCCGCCCGGACTACATTCGGCAACGGCAACGTCCCCAACTGGCTGCAACGTACCCGGTTGGACAGTGCCTACCGTGACGGCCCGATCGTGACGGACATGCTCCAGGTCATGGGAACGCCGGGGCCGCAACCCACCGGCAGGCCGTTCACTTTGACTGCCCCGGCGTGGAAATGTGTCGTGGCGGGCCAGACCGTTTCCAGCACCAGCCATCGCGGCACGACGGGGGCCATGGAAGGGGGCGACTTCCTCTTCGAAGACGGGCATGTCAGCTGGTACAAGGAGAGTGCGATCAATATGGGCTCCCAGATTGGCGGCTGGTTGTGCTTCTACAACATCCAGTAACCGGTTTGGGTTGGTTTACTTTGATTGTTTGGCAGGTTGGCGTGTCTGATTGAAGTCTCACGGCTTGCCGGGGCGTCAGAGTTCGCACATGCTTTGCGCCATGCCGTTCAGGTTTCGTATTGGGTTGGTCGCCATTTTGGCCGGGTTGTCAGCGGGTGCGTTGGGCGCGCCTGCCAAGGTGGATTTCTCCCACCAGATCGTTCCCATTCTCCGCGAGCACTGCGGTGAGTGTCACACCGGTGATAAAAAGAAGGGCAGTTTCAGCCTCAACGACCGTGCGTCCACGCTCGCCGGTGGCGAGAGCGGCAAGGCGGTCCTCCCCGGGAACGCGGCGAAGTCACCGCTCATTGACGCCGTTATTTCGAAGGACCCGGACAAGCAAATGCCGCCCAAGGGCGCTCGTCTATCGCCCGAGAAGGTGAAGCTGCTGCGCGACTGGATTGATGCCGGGGCACCGTGGGAGGAAGGTTTTGCCTTCAAGAAGCCCGCTTACGAACCACCGCTGAAACCCCGCCGCCCCGTACTCCCGCCGGTCGTCGCTGGTCGCAGCAATCCCATCGACCGCATCCTCGATGCCGATCTCGCGAAGCGAAAGGCCGTCACGCCCAAGCCGATCGATGACGCCACCTTCGCCCGCCGCGTGCATCTGGACCTCATCGGCCTGTTGCCGGAACCTGAAGCGCTCGCAAAGTTCCTCGCGGACAAGTCCCCGGATAAACGCGCGCAGCTCGTGCGTTCCCTGCTCGCGAACGACACGGCCTATGCCGAGCACTGGCTTACCTTCTGGAACGATCTGCTTCGCAACGATTACTCTGGTACCGGGTTCATCACCGGTGGACGCAAGCAGATCACCAAGTGGCTTTACCGTGCGTTGGCCGAGAACAAGCCCTACGACCAGTTCGCGCGTGAGCTGATCGCCTACACCCCGGAGAGCGAAGGCTTCGCCGCCGGCATCAAGTGGCGCGGTGATGTCAGCGCGGGGGCGACCACGGAGATTCAGTTCGCGCAGTCCGTCGGCCAGAGTTTTCTCGGCATCAACCTTAAGTGCGCCTCGTGCCACGACAGTTTCATTGACCGGTGGAAGCTTGAAGAGGCCTACGGCCTCGCGGCGATTTACGCTTCCGGGAAGATGGAGATTCACCGCTGCGACAAGCCGGTCGGCAAGACGGCCCAGGCAAGCTGGCTCTTCCCCGAGTTGGGCCAGGTGGATGCGAAGGCTTCGCAACCCGAGCGCCTCAAGCAGCTCGCCGCCTTGATGACCCACCCGGAGAACGGGCGCTTCACCCGGACCATCGTCAACCGTCTTTGGCACCGCCTCATGGGCCGGGGCATCGTGCATCCCACCGACGCCATGCAGACGGAGCCGTGGAACCATGATCTTCTCGATCACCTAGCATCGCATCTGGGGGACAACCAGTACGACTTGAAGAAAACGCTCGAACTCATCGCCACTTCCGCCGCCTACCAGTCCGAGGCACAGGTCGTAGGAAAGGACACGGACGAGCATGGCTACAACTACGCCGGGCCCCGGGCGAAGCGTCTCACCGCCGAGCAGTTCGTGGACGCCGTCTGGCAGATAACCGGCGCGGCCCCGACGAGGTTCGACGCGCAGGTGGTGCGCGGCAAGGCCAGCGCCGAGGCTGTGCAAGCCATGCAGCTCACCGCCCACTGGATTTGGGGCCACGCCGACGCCGGCAACGCCAAGCCCGGCGAGGTCTTCGTTGCCCGTAAGAAGTTCACGCTCAAGTCCGCACCCGTCCGGGCCGGCGCGGTGGCCACGGCGGATAACGAGTTCAAGCTCTACGTCAACGGTGCATTGGCCGCGTCCGGTGACAACTGGGAGAATCCCGAAGCAATTGCGTTGGAGACCAAACTCAAGGCCGGGGCAAACGATTTTGTTCTCGTCGCCAAGAATGGCGGCACGGCCCCGAATCCTGCCGGGGTCATCTTTGAGGCCCGCATCAAGCTGGCCGATGGCAGCACCGAAACCATCGCCACCGACGCGACCTGGGAGACGCTCAAATCGCCGCCCGATGGGAAGGGCAAGTTCAAGACCGACCCGCAGACCGGCGGAACTGCTGTTGAAGTCGCGAACTCGTCCTTGTGGAACGTCAAGGTCGGCAAGCAGCTGGCCACGCAGCTTGCACAGGCGGCGACCTCCGCCCAGCCGATGGTCCGCGCCTCGCTGCTCAAGAACGACTTTCTCATGCGGGCGCTGGGCCGGCCGCACCGCGAGCAGATCGTGAGCGTCCGCCCCACGGAACTGAACACGCTCGAAGCCATCGACCTGAACAACGGCCAAGCCCTCGCCACGCGGCTGGAGCAGGGGGCTTCACGCGTCCTCGCGAAGGCGTGGCCGAACAACGACGCACTTCCGCAGTGGCTTTACGAGTTCGCCCTTGCCCGACCGCCGACTTCCGAGGAGCTTACCCTCGCCCGCGAAGTGCTGGGCGAGAAGCCAACGGGGCAGGGCGTGCAAGACCTGCTCTGGGCCGTACTGATGCTTCCGGAGTTTCAACTCGTCAGATGATAAGATGAACGCGCTACCACTCGATCCGCAGAATACCCGCCGCGACTTCCTGGCGAAGCTCGCTGCGGCCACGACGACCACCCTGTCCATGGGGGCACCGCGCCTGTTCGCGAATGACAAAGTTGTCCATCCGAAGGCCACGGCGGACGCCTGCATCCTGATCTGGATGGGCGGGGGCATGGCCGCGCCGGAGACGTTCGATCCCAAGCGTTATCAGCCCTTCGAGAAGGGCACGCCTGTGAAGAACATTCTCAGCACCTTTCCGGCGATTCCCACGGCGGTGGACGGGGTGAAGATTTGCCAGGGGCTGGAGCAGATCGCGTCGGTCATGGACCGGGGCACGCTCATCCGGAGTGCCACGCAGCCGGATCTCGGGCACATCCTGCACTCGCGGCACCAATATCACTGGCATACGGGCTACGTGCCGCCGCAGACCGTTGCAGCCCCCCACTTGGGCGCGTGGATGGCGAAGGTGCTCGGTCCGCGCAACCCGGTGATGCCGGCCTTCATCAATGTCGGCCAGCGGCTTGAAGGCGTAGGCGAGCAGGAGGAATTGAAAGCCTTCACCACCGCAGGCTTTTTCGGCAACGAGTTTGGCCCGATGAACCTGCCGTATCCCGATGACGCCGCGCAGTCCGTGCGCCCGCCCAAGGGGATGGAGCCGGGCCGGTTTGACAACCGTTACAGCTTCTATCGCAAGCTGGTGGACAAGAATCCCCACCGTGAGTTCATGAGCGACTTTCAACAGGAGTCCATGTTGCGGTCCTTGGACAATGCCCACCGCTTGCTCAGCGCGAAGGAGCGTCTGGCCTTTGATCTCTCGTTGGAGCCCAAGGAGAGCTACGCGAAATACAACACCGGGCGTTTTGGCCAGGGCTGCCTGCTCGCCCGACGGTTGGTGGAGAACGGCGCTCGGTTCGTGGAAGTGACCACGGAATACGTTCCGTTCCTGCACTGGGATACGCACAAGGACGGGCACGAAACCGTTGCCGGCATGCATAAGCAGATGGACGCGCCCATTGCGCAGCTCGTGCGCGATCTGGAAGCCCGGGGTTTGTTGAACTGCACCCTGATCGTGATCGCCAGCGAGTTCAGCCGCGACGCCATGATCGAGGGCATTCCCGGCTCGAATGCGAGGGACCAAGCCACGGCCCCGAGCGACACATTGCAGGAGACGAAGCACTACGGGTTGCACCGGCACTTCACCGGCGGCACGAGCGTGATGACGTTTGGTGGTGGCGTGAAGAAGGGCTTTGTCTACGGCCAGACGGCGGACGAGCGCCCGCTGGTGGCGATCAAGAACCCAGTGCCGGTGATGGACCTGCACGCGACCATTTTCACTGCGATGGGCATCAGCCCCAAAACGGTCTTCGACATCGAGGGCCGCCCGTTCTACGCGACGGAAGATGGCAAGGGCAAAGCGGTGACGGAGATCTTCGCATAGGTCCGCGCCTGCGGCGTGAGTCTGTCCGGTCGATTGGATCGGCGGCTGGCTTGCTGCAATTGGTTGCTCAGATTCGGAGTTCCGGGTAAAGGTTCGCATCATGCAAATCCTGAATTCCCGCCGTCATTTTCTCCAGACCTCTGCCGCCATCACGGCGGCGACGACCCTGCCGCAGTGGTTTCTTCAGGAGTCCGCCCAGGCGGCGACTCGACCGCTCAGTCCCAACGACAAGCCCGGCGTGGCGCTCATCGGCTGCGGCGGGCGCGGGCGCGGTGTTGCCCGTGAGGCGGCGGCGCTCGGCCAGATGCTCGCCGTGTGCGATCTCGATGACGTGAATCTCGCCCAGGCGCAAAAGGCCTGGCCCGAGGCGAAGCTCTACAAGGACTTCCGCAAGCTGCTGGAGCGCGACGACATTCACATCATCGTCAACGGCACACCGGACCACTGGCACACGCTCGTGAACCTCGCCGCGTTGAAGGCGGGCAAGGATATTTACAGCGAAAAGCCGCTGACGCTCACGATCGACGAAGGCAAGCGGCTGGTTAAGGCCGTGCGCGACTCGGGGCGAATCCTCCAGACCGGCAGCCAGCAGCGCAGTGACAAGAATTTCCGGCTCGCGTGCGAACTCGTGCGCAACGGTCGGCTGGGCAAGCTGAAGCATGTCAACGTCTGGTTGCCCCATGGACGCCGCGAAGGGCCGTTCGAAAAAACGACGGTGCCTGCCGGCTTTGATTGGGACATGTGGCAGGGGCAAACGGCCAAGACCGACTACGTAAAGGAGAAGACGCACGTAACGTTCCGGTATTTCTGGGACTACTCCGGCGGCACGATGACCGACTGGGGCGCGCATCATAACGACATCGCGCTCTGGGGCACGGGCTTCGAGCGCAGTGGTCCGGTGCGGATCGAAGCCCAGTCGCTGGTGCCCATGATCCCCGGTGGCTTCACGGCGGCGAGCGAGTACGTCGTGGCTTACACCTATGCGAACGGCGTCACGCAGCTCACGCGCAGCACGCACGGCAACGGCTGGAATGGCTCCGTCACGGACAAGGCCGCGCAGCAACATGGCGTGCGTTTCCACGGGGCTGATGGCTGGATCTTCGTGACGCGTGGCAAAATTGAGGCCAGCCATCGCGACCTGCTCACCACGCCGCTGTCTTCCTCGGCGAAGCGGCTCTACGCCAGCGACAATCACATGCAGAACTTCTTCGACTGTGTGCGCTCCCGGAAGTCGCCGATCTGCGACGTGGAGATCGGCCATCGTTCCGTGACTGTGTGCCATCTCGGGGTTATCGCGATGCGCTTGGGCCGCACGTTGGATTGGAACCCGGCGGCGGAGGAATTCGTTGGCGACAAGGAGGCGAATGGCTGGCTCGCCCGCGAGCAGCGCAAGCCGTGGAGTTACGAGATGATTTGAATGCAGTCTCGTTTTCGCTAAATCCATTGGCCGGGATCGGATGTCGGAATCGCGTTAATATGAAGCCGTTCTATTTGCTTCTGCTCGTTTTCGGGGTGTCTTTTGCCTCGGCAGCATCGCGCCCGCCTAACATTGTTTTCATTCTGGCCGATGACCTCGGTTACACGGATGTGGCGTGCTTTGGCAGCAAATATTACGAGACGCCGAACATTGACCGGCTTGCCACGCAGGGAATGAAGCTGCTGAACCACCACCACTGCCAGAACTGTACGCCCACGCGAGCGGCGCTGATGAGCGGCCAGTACGGCGCCCGTACCGGCGTCTAAACCGTCGGCGGCATTGACCGCTTTGACTGGAGCACGCGCCCGCTGCGTCCGGTGGAAAACGTCACCAACCTTCCGCTCAACCGCGACATCATTGCCAAGCAACTCAAGGCCGCCGGTTTTGCCACCGGCATGTTCGGTAAGTGGCACATTGGCCAACAGGGCGATTACCTGCCCGGCAAGCGCGGCTTCGATGAGGCCATCGTGAGCATGGGTTCGCATTTCGATTTTCCGACGACACCCAAGACCGATTATCCGAAGGGTACTTACCTTGCCGATTTTCTCACCGACAAGGCGGTGGATTTCATCACGCGCCACAAGGACGAACCGTTCTTCCTCTATCTCCCGCATTTCGGTGTGCATTCGCCCCATCAGGCCAAGGCCGACCTCATCGCGAAGTTCAAACCCAAGCCGGGCGTCGGCGGCCATAACAGTCCAACGTACGCGGCGATGATTTACTCCGTGGACGAAAGCGTGGGCCGGGTAATGAAGACGCTGGACGATTTGAAACTGGCCGACAACACAGTGCTGATCTTCACCAGTGACAACGGTGGCGTGGGTGGTTACGACCGTCCCGACGGACTCATTCGTGAGCCAGGTAAAGAGGGCAAGGGCAAGAAATCCAAAGGGGCCGACGAAGACGGCGGCGGCATCAGCGACAACGCGCCGCTGCGCAGCGGCAAGGGTTCACTTTACGAAGGCGGCACGCGCGAACCGTTCATCGTCCGCTGGCCCGGTGTGACGAAGCCCGGCTCCATGTGCGATGTGCCGACGATTCACGTGGACATTTTTCCGACCTTCCTTGAACTCACCGGTGCGCCCAAACCGCGTCAGGTGCTCGACGGCGAGAGCCTTGTGAAGCTCCTCCGCGACCCGGGCGCAAAGCTCCAGCGCGACGCCATCTACCAGCACTTTCCCGGCTACCTCGGGTCAGGTCCGGGACTATGGCGCACGACGCCGGTGAGCCTGATCCAAGTCGGCGATTGGAAACTCATGGAGTATCTTGAGGACGGAAAGCTCGAACTCTAAAACCTCCGCGAAGACATCGGTGAAAAGAAGAACCTCGCCCAGGACCTGCCCGACAAGGCGAAGGAACTTCACACCCGGCTCGCCGCCTGGCGCGCAGAAGTGAAGGCCCCGATGCCAAAGCCCAACCAACCCGGCGAGGTCCCGGCCAAAAAGGGCAAAGGGAAGAAGGCGCAGGATAATTGAGCCAGTTCAGTGAACTGGAGCAACGGCACACGGGTCGGAATCGATGGTGAAAAGGCGGACGGTGGGCCGCTTACTTCTTCCAATCACGCCAGATCCAGCGCATGGCGTCGGGGAAAAGCTGGGTGCCGTGGTTGCCGCTGTGGACGCCTTCGCCGAAGACGAACTTGTGGTCGTAGCCTTTTTCCCGGAGTGCGGCGGCCATGGCCTTGTTCGCTTCCGGCCAGGAGCCAAACTGGTTCACAATGTCGTTCGAGCCATCCTGCTGGAAGATGCGGATGGGCTTTTTCGATTCCTTGCGGACGAGCTCGGGATACACGTTGCCGCCGCGAATGTTGGTGAAACTGCCCACGGTGGTGAAGCACTTGCGGAACTCATTCGGCCGTTCCCAGCAGACCGTCCAGGCGCAAATGCCGCCGCTGCTGCTGCCAGCGATGCAGCGCATCTCAGGGTCCTTGGTGAGGTTGTACTTCTTACCGACCTCCGGGAGGATTTCCTCCAGCAGGAAGCGTGCGTAGGTGTCACCCAGGCTGTCGTATTCCACGCTGCGGTTGGAAGCTGGGGCAGGGCGGCCATCGGGCCGCTTCGGCGCGGTTTCACCGGGCTTGAGCGGCTTGGTGCCAGGCCGGATAAAGATGCCGATGGTGACCGGCATTTCCTGCTTGTGGATGAGGTTGTCGAAGACGGTCGACGCCTTGTAGAGCATCCCATCCTGGCAGACGAACACGGCGGCGGGCGTTTTGCCGTCGTATTGCTTGGGGACGTAAACGGAATACTTCCGCACGGTGTTGGGGAAGTTCTTGCTGTCGTTCCACTCGTATTCGGTCACGACGCCCTTGGGCACACCGGGCTGTTCTTCGGAGTCAGGTGTGAGTTTCTTGTATTGGTCGTCTGGTGACGGCTCCTTCTTCTCAGCGGCGAAGGCGGGGAGTGCGGCGGCGAGCAGCAGGGCAGCGATGAATTTGGATTGCATGCCGCAGTGCTACCGGAGAATCACCTGGTTGAAAACTACAAAGCGGTGCTGTGCTCGTAGCGCGGGCGGCCTTGACCGCGTTACGGGCCATGCGCGGATACGCACCGGGTCCAGTGTTCGCGTTTGTTCACCTGTTCCGTCCGCTACAAATTAAACCGGCAAGTGTATTTGCTTCCCCTCTTCGCCGGGGATACACCTGTGCGCAGGTAGAAGGCTGTTATGAAAAAGACACTCATCATCGTGGGCGCGATCGGAGGAATGCTGCTGGTCGGCTTGGTCATCATCGGGCTGCTCATGGCCGGCAGCTACAATCAGCTCGTCGCCCAGTCACAGAACGTGAACAAGTCCTGGGCCCAGGTGCAGAACGTGTATCAGCGGCGGGCCGACCTGATCCCGAACCTCGTCCAAACTGTGCAGGGTGCGGCGAACTTCGAAAAGTCCACCTTGGTGGAAATCACCGATGCCCGGGCGTCGGTCGGTAAAATCCAGATCAACAACGCGCCGTCGGAAGCAGGGAAGCTCGCCGAGTTCGAGCAGGCCCAGGGCCGGCTCTCGTCGGCGTTGTCCCGGTTGCTGGTCGTCGTGGAGAAGTATCCCGACCTCAAGGCGAATTCGAACTTCCGCGACTTGCAGGTCCAGTTGGAAGGAACTGAGAACCGCATTTCGGTGGAGCGCGGCTCGTTCAACGACGCGGTGCAGTCCTACAATACAGCCATCAGTTCCTTTCCGGCGGTGTTCTACGCCGGGATGTTTGGCTTCAAGGAGCGCCCCTACTTCGCCGCCAAGGCCGGTGCGGAAGAGGCTCCGAAGGTGCAGTTTGACTTCGGTAAACCGGCTCCGGCCAAGTAACCTGACTTCGTGAAACACCTCGGCCTCCTCCTGCTCTTTCTCTGGAGCTTCGCGCTGCCAGCCGAGGAAGCGCTGCCACCGAGGCCGGACCGGTATTTCAACGATTACGCGCATGTCGTCCCGGAGACGAAGGCGAAGGAGTTGAACGAACGACTTGCCACCTTCGAGCGCGACACGTCCAGCCAGATCGTGGTGGCAGTATTTGCGAAGGTTCCTTCCGCCACATCGCTGGAGGACTTCACCGTGCGGACGGCCAAGGCCTGGCAGGTGGGCCAGAAGGATAAACGCAACGGTGCGATCTTGTTCGTTTTCGTGCAGGACCGGAAATTGCGGATCGAAGTAGGCTATGGCCTCGAAGGCGTCCTGCCCGATGTAATTTGCAAACGAATCATCTCGGACACCATCGCGCCGTATTTCCGCTCTGGTGATTACGCTGGCGGCCTGACTGCCGGGGTGGACGCCATGCTCACGGCGGCCAAGGGGGAATACAAAGGAAATGGCCGGACGAGGGCAGAAAACTCAAATGTTTTAGAGCCGCTCATCGTGATAGCTGGGATAGTTTTAGTGCTGTTGTTGTTGCTCTTCATGCTGGCATGTATTTCCGGTGCGAAGAATGGTACCGTTTACAGTCGGCGGGGTTGTCGACGGCGGGACTCGGGCTGGGACTGGAATTTCGGGAATAGCTCTTCCAGCGGCGGATCTTCGACTGGTAGCAGTTCTTCATCCAGTTGGAGCAGCTTTTCCGGCGGTGGCGGTGGTTTTGGGGGCGGAGGTGCAAGCGGAAGCTGGTGACATGAAAGCCGACGATTTTCTCAACGCACTTAATCACGACGCCATCGTGGCGGCGATCAAGTCCGCCGAGGCGAAAACCTCCGGCGAGATCCGCGTGTTCGTCAGCCGCAAGCTCCGGCCCGATGCGCTGGCCGCTGCGCAGAGCCGGTTCGAGAAGCTCGGCATGACCCGGACGCGCGAGCGTAACGGCGTGCTGATCTACGTCGCTCCCCGCTCACGCACGTTTGCCATCATCGGGGACGAGGGCGTCCACACCAAATGCGGCGTGGGGTTCTGGGCTGACGTGGCGAAGGCCATGACGGACGAGTTCCGAAAAGGGGACTTCACCGCCGGAATCGTCCTAGGCGTTCACCAAGCAGGAATCTTGCTGGCGAAGCACTTTCCCCGACAGGGTGGTGACCAGAATGAACTGCCGGACGAGGTGCTCACGGACTAGCCGCGATCACTTCTTCTTGGCCGGCGGCGCGTCTTTTGGCGGCGGGAGGAAGAACAGGTTGCCGTTGGCCTTGGTCTTGCGGCGGAAGACTTTGTCCGCGCACGTGACGTAAAGGAATTCCATGTGCGGCCCGCCGAAGCCGCAGCTCGTCATGGATTTGTCCGTAGGCTTGGGCAGCACGCCGCACATGCGGCCGGTGGGATCGAACACTTGTACGCCCAGAGCCGTGGCAGTGTAATAACGGCCTTGAACATCGCTGGTCATGCCGTCGCCGCCGCTGGCAGTCTTGTACACCGGAGAGCGGCCATCGGGGCTTTTGGCGTTCACGTCCACTTCGGTGCGCATGGTCATGTAAGGCTCCTTGTGCGTGAGGCTGCCATCGGCCTCTACCCGCATGGCCCAGACGTATTCGCCGCGATAATCCGACACGGCGAGCGTGCCCTGGTCAGGCGAGAGAGTGATGCCGTTTGGCGCGGTGATGCCGGTGTCGACAGCGCGTTTCTCGCCGGTCTTCGAGTTGATGAACGTGACCTGTTTCTTGCCGGTTTCGGTGATGTAGATATGGCCCTTGTAATTGACGACGAGGTCATTGGGTTGCACGTCCTCGGCGACGACGATCTTTTTGCTGCCGGGGAATTCAAAGGCGACGAGCTGCTTGTCCTTGCCTACGCAGGCGTAGAGGCGTCCGTCCGGTCCCCACTTCAACCCGCTGCACGAGGTGCCTTCGACCAACTTGGACTTGGCTCCGTCCGGGGCCACCTTCCACACGGCGGGAGGCATGCTGCGCATGTCGCTGAAGTAGAAGTTACCCTTGTCATCCGCGCACGGGGCGTCGGTGAAACCGTGCCCTTCGGAGACAAGCTGCCAGCCCTCGCCGTCGAGGAGCAGCATCGAAAGTGGCATGTCCTGCGAATGGGCCTTGAGCGTGAGCAGCGCGATGCCGAGCAGGGTGAGCGTCCAGTGGTCGAGTCGTTTCATGTGTTTCGACGGCCTTTCTGCCACGAAACCGCTGCGGAGGGAATAGGAAACAGTGGCTGGGGTTAGCAGTTAGCGATTAGCGGTTAGCCTTCAGCCTTCAGCTTGAGGAATTAAGCGGGCGTCAAAGGGCGAACTCTTCGAACCTTGGCTGGTTCTGGTCAGCGGGCTGCCAAAATCTCCGTTGCTTTTTTGGCTAACAGCTAATGGCTGACGGCTGACGGCTATCAGCTATTGGCTAAAAGCTAATCGCTAACAACTCTTCAAGCTTGCCGCCGTGACCGCAATTCCCGACGCTCTTCGTGTTGCACCCTGGTTCACACATGCGTCTGGCTTCCGTTCTCACGCCGCTCAACGATTACCATCTCACGCTCGCCGCTCAGTGCGGCGTGCAGGACATCACGGTACGCTATCCGGGTCCAGATTTGGCGAATCTCCAGCGGCTCCAGGCACAAATCGCCACCCACGGCATGCGGCTCGCGATTGTCGAAGGCTATCTGCCTATTGAGCGGCTGAAGCTCGGCCGCGATGACGGCACTGAACTGGCCGCGATGACGGCGCTCATCCGGCAGATGGGCCGGCTCGGCATTCCGATCCTCTGCTACAATTTCATGGCCGGCACCGACTGGGTGCGCACCCGGCTGGACGCCCCGGAGCGTGGGGGAGCGCGAGTGACGGAGTTCGACCTTGCCGCAGCGGAACGGGCGGTGTCACTCAGCGCAACCGCCAGCACGATCAGCAGTGACCGCATTTCCGCTGACGAATTGTGGCGTAACTTGGAACACCTTCTCCGGGCACTCGTGCCCGTGGCCGAGGAATGCGGCGTGTTCCTCGCGATGCATCCGGACGATCCGCCGCTGACGGAGTTCCAAGGCAAGGCGCGCATCATGAATTCCGTCGCGAACTTCGAGCGGCTCGTTCGGCTGGTGCCCAGCGCGCATAACGGCATCTGCTTTTGCCAGGGCACCTTTGCCGCGATGGGGGCGGACATCCCTGCGACGATTCGCCGGTTGGGCAAATACATTCACTACGTCCATTTCCGCGACGTGCGGGGCACCGGGCCGGAGCATTTTACCGAGACCTTTCACGACAATGGCCCGACGGACATGGTGGCAGCCATGGCTGCGTATCGCGAAGCGGGCTTCGCCGGCCCAATGCGTCCTGACCACGTGCCGCAGCTCATCGGAGAAGAAGCAGGCGAGCCGGGCTACACGATGCTCGGCCGGCTTTTCGCCTACGGCTACATGCGTGGACTGATGCAATCCGCCGAGAAGTTCGTCCGAAGTCCCAGTCAGACATAACCAATCCATCACCCGCAACGCACCTGCTCATGCCCGACGCATCACCGCCCACCGCCGTTCGCTATCGCATTGTCGGGGTCAGCATGCTGATGGCGTTCATTCTTTATCTCGACCGGGTGTGCCTCGGGGAGATCGTAAAATCGGACTCTTTTGCACGCGACGTAACACTTGCTGACACGGACCTTGGCACCATTCTTGGGGCTTTCTTCTTCACGTATGCGATCTTCCAGATCCCCACGGGCTGGGCCAGTGACCGGTTTGGCGCGCGGAGGATTCTCACCGCCTACATCGTGCTTTGGTCACTTTTCACGGCGCTGACCGGGTTCATGTCCTCCTTTGCCGGCCTGTTGGCCATGCGGTTGTTGTGTGGCGCGGCTGAAGCGGGGGCATATCCCACCAGCGGAGCGGTGATCCGGCGGTGGATTCCCATCCATCAACGCGCTCGGGCGAGTTCTCTCGTGGCATTTGGAGGTCGTCTGGGGGGAGCGCTGGCCCCCGCGATTACGACTTGGATGGTGCTTCAACTCGGCCATTGGCGACGGCCTCTGTGGATCGACGGCGTCGTCGGCATCATGATCGCGGCGCTCTACTGGTATGTCGTGCGCGAGCGTCCCGAGGAGCATCCTGATTGCAACGATGCCGAGCGGGCTGTGATAGGCAACCCGCCTGTCGAACCTCCCGTGCCAACGCGGGAGTTCCTCCGCATGCTGGGGGCCTTTTGCGTCAACCGGAACCTGTGGCTTAACGGCCTCGGACAGTTCAGCACCAATGTGGGCTGGGCGTTTCTGGTCACCTGGCTGCCGAAGTACCTCAAGCGCGAGCAGCATGTCCCAGATGAGCAGGGAGCCTTCATGGTCACGCTTGTGCTCGCGTGTGGCATGGCGGGGCAGCTTGTTGGCGGCTGGCTGGCCGACCTGAGCGTGCAACGTTTTGGTCTGCGATGGGGGCGGGTGCTTCCGCTGTTCGCTTCCGGGACGCTGGCCGGTTGCGCCTACCTTGTGTCACTCCAGATGGACACCGCATGGAACGTGGTCGCCTGTTTCTGTGCGGTCTCCTTCTTTGTGGACCTGGGCAATCCCGCAACGTGGGCTTTCATGCAGGACGTGGGAGGGCGTGCGACCGCTGCCGCGTTCGGCTGGGGCAACATGTGGGGAAACTTTGGAGCGGCAGCCATCGCCAAGGCTGCCCCCATGATTGTCGCTGCCGGAGCAACGCCTGCTCTCGGGCAGCGGAATGTTTTTCTTGTCTGTGTTGGCGCGCTGTTCCTTTACGGCTTTGTCTCGCTGGGACTGGATGCCACCAAGCCAGTGCTGAAAGCGCCGATGCCGACTCGCAGTTGAACGGTCAGACGTCTTTACGACGTTCCATTCAGATCACCGTGCCGTGCGGGATGACCCCGTTCTTGGGCACGATGACAATACCGTCGCGGATGACGTAGTTCGGGCCGTCGAAATGCTCCGGTTTGCCCGCCGGGGAAATGACGCAGTTGTCACCAATGCGGACGTTCTTGTCCAAAATGGTGTTCTCGATCCGGCAATGCTGGCCGATGCCCATGCGGGGGCGGCCGGCGTTGAGGTTTTCCAACATGCTGGCCTGCGACTCGTAGTAGTCCGCGCCCATCATGATGACCCGGTGGAGGTTCGTGCCCAGGCCGACGAAGCTCCGGATGCCGATGACCGAGTGGCTGATGTGGGCGTGGCTGATGATGCAACCATCGGAGACGATGCCGTGGTCGATGCTCGCGCCGTTGATCTTGCTGCCGGGCAGGAAGCGCGGGCGCGTGTAGATCGGCGAACTCATGTCGAAGAAGTTGAACTTCGGCAGTTCCTCCGCGCCGTCGAGGTTCGCTTCGAAGAAGCTCTTGATCGTGCCGATGTCCTCCCAGTAGCCCTGATAGACGTAGCTGAACACGCGGTGCGTGCTGATCGCGCCGGGGATGATGTGCTTGCCGAAGTCGGTGAAATCGTTGTCCAGCAGTTTGATCATCGTCGCGCGGTTGAAGACGTAAATGCCCATCGACGCAAGGTAGAAGTCATCCTTGCCCTCAATGTCGAGGTCTTCGTAGGACGCGTGGGGGATCTTCAGGGAATCCAGCACGCCGGGGTCCTTGGGCTTTTCGACGAAGCGCACAATGCGCCGGTCGTTGTTGATCTGGAGGATGCCCAGGGACTGTGCGTTTTCACGCGAGACCGGAATGGTGGCGATGGTCAGGTCAGCCTGGGACTCGGCGTGCTGCGCGATGATGCGGCGGAAGTCCATCCGGTAGAGCTGGTCGCCGCTGAGGATGAGGCAGTATTCCCAGTCGTGATTCAACAAATGGACGAGGTTCTTGCGCACGGCATCGGCCGTGCCCTGGTACCAGGACGTGCTGTGCATGGTCTGCTCGGCGGCGAGCAGTTCGACAAACCCGCCACTGAAGTGGTCGAACTTGTAGCTCTGGCTGATGTGGCGGTGCAGCGAGGCGGTGTTGAACTGCGTGAGCAGGTACACGCGGCGGTAGCCGGAGTTGATGCAGTTCGAGATCGGAATGTCCACGATCCGGTATTTGCCGGCGAGCGGGACGGCCGGCTTGGAGCGGTCTTGTGTCAAAGGCCAGAGCCGGGTGCCTTGCCCGCCGCCCATGACGACAGCGAGTACGTTCGGGACGTGGGGTGCCATTCTTCGCGGAGCAGCCATAAATCAAATCCTGTCTTGCGGTTAACTTACGCCCTCCTTTAACCTGTTTTCCAGCGCAAGCGCAAGCAACAACCCAATTTCGACCTCCAACGACCCTTCTTAACAGCTATGTGCGGCATCATCGGCTACATCGGAAAACAACAGGCCACCCCCATCCTTATCGAGGGGCTGCGGCGTCTTGAATATCGCGGTTACGATTCGGCCGGCGTGGCCGTGCTTCAGAACCGGGAACTGGCTACCCGCAAGAAGAAGGGCAAGATCGACGAGGGCCTCGCCAAGCTCGTCCAGGCCAACCCGATCTACGGCCAGGTGGGCATGGGCCACACGCGCTGGGCCACGCACGGCCCGCCCACGGACGAGAATTCGCATCCGCACCTGGATCAGTCCGGCAAAATCGCCGTCGTTCACAATGGCGTGATCGAAAACTTCGACTCGCTGAAGGAGCGCTTCATCAAGGAAGGCGATACCTTCAAGTCGGCGACCGATACCGAGGTGCTCGCGCACCTGATTGGGCACCATTACGACCAGTTGGTTGCTTCCGGCATGGGCAACTGGACGGGCGAGGGCACCCACCCGCTCGCGCAGGCCGTGATGAACGCGCTCCGCGAAGTTATCGGCACATACGGCATCGGCGTCATCTGCACGGATCATCCCGGGGTGATGGTGGGCGCACGGCGTGGTTCGCCTTTGATTGTCGGCGTTGGCGAGGGCGAGCACTTCCTGGCCAGCGATGCCAGCGCCATCGTCAGCCACACCCGGACGGTCATTTACCTGAAGGACTACGACGTCGTCACGTTGTTCCCCGACAAGTTCAAGATGGACTCCCTCGGCAGCGAGGTCGCTTCCTTCCAGCTCTCCAAGATCGAGTTCGATGCGGATGCCGCCGAGCGCGGGACCTTTGCGCACTACATGCTCAAGGAGATCTTCGAGCAGCCCAAGACCGTGAAAAACGCCATTCGCGGCCGCCTCGATGCCGAGGACGGAACGGCGAAGTTCGGCGGGCTGAACATGACCACGGCGGAGTTGCGCGCGATCGACCAGATCGTCATCACCGCGTGCGGCACGAGTTGGCACGCGGCGTTGGTGGGTGAGTACCTGATCGAGGAGTTTGCCCACATTCCGGTGGAGGTGGAATACGCCTCCGAGTTCCGCTATCGCAACGCTCCCATCGAAAAGAACACGCTCGTGCTGGTCATCACCCAGTCCGGTGAGACGGCCGACACGCTGGCGGGCCTGCGCGAATCGAAACGCCGCGGGCACCGCGTGCTCTCAATCTGCAACGTTGTCGGTTCCACCATTGCCCGCGAAGCGGATGGCGGCATCTACCTGCACGCCGGCCCTGAAATTGGCGTTGCATCCACCAAGGCGTTCGTCAGCCAGGTCAGTGTGCTGACGATGTTCGCGCTGATGATGGGCCGCATCCGGATGCTCTCCAACCGCCGGGGCAGCCAGATCATCAAGGCGCTCGAAGCCATTCCCGATCAGATCCAGAAGATTCTCGATCAGAGCGAGGAGATCAAACGCATCGCGCTCAAGTACGCCCATGCCGAGGACTTCTTCTTCCTCGGTCGCCAGTACAACTTCCCCGTCGCCCTCGAAGGTGCGTTGAAGCTCAAGGAAATCTCCTACATCCACGCGGAAGGTTACCCCGCCGCCGAGATGAAGCACGGTCCCATCGCCATGATCGATGAGAAGACGCCCACGGTCATCCTTGCCCCCACCGACGCCCTCTACGAAAAGACGTTCAGCAACCTTGAGGAAATCAAGGCCCGCAAAGGTCCGATCATCGCCCTGGCCACGGAAGGCAACGACCGGATCAAGGAAAAGGTCGAAGACGTAATCTACCTGCCCGCGACCTGGGAGCCCTTGCACCCGCTGCTGGCCGTCATTCCGCTCCAGTTGCTCAGCTACTACATCGCCGTCGCGCGCGGTTGCGATGTGGACAAGCCGCGCAATCTGGCCAAGAGCGTGACGGTGGAGTAGTCGCCGGTCGGCGGTTATTTCCAATCTGGGTTGAAGCCGTGCCTGACTTGTGCGCGTCAAAAGCGCCATGTCATCACGCGTTCCCGGCTGGTTGAAGTGGCTGTTCGCCGTTACGGCGGTCGTCTCGTTGAACCTGAGTTCGTCGGCGGCAGACCTGCCCGAAACCCCGCCGGAGTTCGTTTGGGCGGTGCGCGCGGGGGGCAAGCTCCATGACAAAACCCGTTGCCTCTGCGTGGACGCGAAGGGGTACGTCTTCCTGACCGGGGAGTTCGCCGGCACGTCGCAGTTTGGCGACCACACGCTGACAAGCGCGGGTGAACTCGATTTCTTCGTCGCGAAATGTGATCCGAACGGGAAGTTCCTCTGGGCGCGGAGTGCGGGCGGCAGCGGCATCGACCGGGGGTATGGGGTCGCCACGGATGCCGCCGGGAACTGCTTCGTCACGGGTCATTTCCAAAGCACCAACGCCATGTTCAGTGGGGTGGCCGTTCCGAATTCAGGAGACTACGACATCTTCGTTGCCAAGTATGACCCGGACGGAAAATTGCTGTGGGTCCGCACCGCCGGCGGCAAGGGCTACGATTATGGCCATGGCATAGCGGTGGACAGCCAGGGCCGTGCCTTGGTCATCGGAGCCCTCGTGGGTGAGGGCGCGTTTGGTGACGTGAAAATCAATGCGGCAACGGGCGCGCACGTGTTTTGTGCCTGCTACGATGGAATGGGGAAACTGGTTTGGGCCAAAACCGCCGAGGGCAAGGCCAGCAACAGCGGTCACGGCATCGCCGTGGACAGTGCGGGGAATGCGTACGTTGGCGGCTACACCGGAGGCTCCGGCATGATCGGCGGACTGGCGCTGACGAATGCCGCCGGTCGGGACGTGTTCGTCGCGAAGTTCACGCCGGAAGGGAAGGTCGCCTGGCTTTCCGAAGGCCACGGCAGCACCAACGCGATGGTCCATGAAATCATCTGTGACCGCGCGGGCAATGTGTGGGCCGCCGGCATGTTCAAGGGCGTGCTCAAGCTCGGTGACCGCACCGTCACCAGTCATGGCGACAATGATCTGCTTCTCACGGCGTTGGATCCCTCTGGCAAACGCCTTTGGACGCGCACCGGCGGTGGCCCGCGCGTGGATTACGGCTTGGGCGTGGCCACCGATGGGGCGGGCAACTCCTTCCTCACCGGCGAGTTCACCGAGACGGCGGAGATCGCCGGCACATCAATCACGAGCGTGGGCAGCACGGACATTTACGTCGCCAAATTCGACCGCACCGGAAACTTGCGCTGGCTCACGCAAGCTGGCGGTGACAAAGGCGACAATGCCTACACCATCGTCGCCGATGCCCAGGGGAACCTCTACTTCTCCGGCTCGTTCAGCGGGACGGCGAAGTTCGGCGCGCACACGATCACGAGCGCGGGTGGCAATGACGTTTACCTCGCCAAGCTCAAGGCGAAGTGACGCCCTGAAATCTTAGCTGATTCGCTGAATCACTTCATCACTCCGCAGGTCGGCCAGCAACTGGGCAATGGTCTTTATCTGGCCCGGCAACACGAGGTTGGGAGCCAGTTCGCACAACGGTTCCAGCACGAAACGTCGCAGATGGGCGCGCGGATGCGGCAGGATCAGTGTCGGCGTGTTCCGCACTTCGCCACCCCACGCGATCAGATCGAGGTCGAGCGGACGCGCTTCGTTCAGGACCACTTTGGGTTGCCGGCCAAACTCACGTTCCAGTTTATGCAACTCGGCCAGCAATGTCTCGGGCGTAAAATGGGGCAGGGGGGTGAATGCGACAGCGGCGTTGATGAAGTCCGGCGAACCGGGCGGGCAATCGACGGGCGTAGTGCGCCAGAGCGAAGAACGGAGGAGCGGCGTCGCAGCAAGTGCAGCGAGTAGTTCCATCGCCGCGCAGACGTTGGCTTGGGCAGCGCCGAGATTCCCACCGAGGGCGACGAACGCCAGCGATTCCGCGTTCCGCATTCCGTATTCCGCATTCACTTCAGTCCCAGCACATCCTGCATGTCATACAGCCCTGCCGGCTGCTTCACGACCCATTGCGCCGCGCGCAACGCACCATTGGCAAAGGTCTCGCGGCTGCTGGCCTTGTGCGTGAGTTCCACGCGCTCGCCGTTCGCCGCGAAGATGACGGTGTGGTCACCGACCACGTCGCCGCCGCGCAGCGCATGGATGCCGATTTCGCTGCTGGTGCGTTCGCCGACGATGCCCTTGCGGCCGTGCCGCAGCGCTTCTTCGAGCTGGACCTTCCTCACGTCGGCTAGGATTTCGAGCAAGGTGGTGGCCGTGCCGCTGGGCGCGTCCTTCTTGAGCCGGTGGTGCATCTCCACGACTTCGAGATCGAAGTTGGGACCGAGAATTTCGGCAGCCTTGCGCGTGAGCCAGAAGAGCGTGTTGACGCCGGTGGAGTAGTTCGAGGCCCAGACCATCGGGATCTTGGCGGCGCAGGCGCGTAGCTCGGCCTTCTCGGCTTCCTTGTGTCCGGTGGTGCCCACGATGAGCGCCTTGCCATGCTGCGCGCAGAGATGGGCGAAGGGCAGGGTGGCCTCGTGGAAGCTGAAGTCGATGACGGCATCGGCCTTGTCCAGCAGCGGGCCGAGATGCTCGCCGATGTCGATCTGGCCGACGACTTGGATGTCCGGAATGCGGGCGGCGCAGGCGATGAGCATCTGGCCCATGCGGCCTTTCGCGCCAGTGATGATGACTTTGGTCATGATGGTAAATCAGTAATCAAACTTGCCGGCACATCGTGCGGAAGCCTCCGATTGGCGGCAAGCAACTATGACGGAGAGCAAATACGTCGGGCGCATCTTGACACTGCCCCCGGAGCGCGGCTGTGTCCCGCTCGGCGCGGGAACAGCCGCAGCAACATGAGAGCGCCGAGCGGGGGCGGAACCCCTTTACGCCTCCTGCCAGGCGGAGCCGCTGCGGCTGGTCTCCGCGACACAGCCGCGCTCCGGAAGATTTCATTCTCGGGGGCAGTGTCAAGATGCACCCAATTACGTCAGCCCGTGCTCGCGCATCTTTGCACGCAGGAAGACCGTGGATTCATCAATGTCCTTGTACCCCGTCGCCGGGTCCGGGCCGTCCTCGATGGAAATCCAGCCGTTGAAGCCCACGCCCTTGAGGATGCTGAAAATGCGGTCGTAATCGTTCAGCCCGCGTCCGATGACCCCGTGCTTGAGGAAGGGCGCGTAGCCGGTCGTGGCGTTCACGTCCTGCTTGCGCAACTCGTCAATGGTGCCGCCTTCGAAGTACCGGTCGCTCGCATGCATTGTCACCACGCGGTGTTTTACCGCTTCCAGCACGGCGATAGGATCGTCGCCGGCAATGATGGCGTTTGACGGGTCGTAGTTCACCCCAAACCACGGCGTGACCGGGATGGACTCGACCAGTTCGACGAACAGATCGATGCGCTGCGCAAACTCTGGGAACTGCCAGAGTGTGTCCTTGTAATGGTTCTCGATGATGAGCGTAACGCCACTCGCCTCGGCGGCGGGCAGCAGGTCCAGAATGCATTCCTTGGCCCAGCGCAGGCCATCGGCACGCGAGACATTGGGCCGCCACTGGCCGGAGAGGACGCGTTGGTACTTGGCCCCGAGCGCGGCGGCGGCCCGGAGCAAGCGCTTTTGCTTCTCCACCTCGGCCTTGCGTTCGGCGGCATCGGGACGCGTGAAATCCGGTGCGCAACAAAACATCGGAATGGTTCTTCCCTGTGCCTCGACGCGCTGTCGGTAGCGCTCACAGGTGGCCAGATCGGTGATGCCGGGGAAACCGTAGTAAAACTCCTGACCGTCAAGGTCCAGGCCGGCGGACAGGTCGATCCACTGGTCCACCGTCATCGTGCGTTCGACGCAGATGGTTTCCAGAAAACACTTCGGCATGGTGGCGAGAGGCATAGGAAGAGGGGATGAACTATTGGAATGAGGGCGTGGGGGTGGCGAAAGTCAGAGGCGGACAAGTCGCATTTCTTTTACTGGGCGGCCTTGATTGCCGTCCGCAATTCAGCAACCACCTTGGCGACTTCGGCGAACGGATCGTAGTCCTTCCGGCGCATTGACAGGGTTTCAACGGGTACGTAGCCGCGATAGCCGCCGTCTCGGATGATTTTGACGAGCCGTTGGAAGTCGGTGCGGGGCGAGTCCGTGCGGCTGCGCAGGGTTTCTTTGATCTGCCAGTTCACCGCCTGCGGCACCATGAGCGCGATGTCAGCATAGGGATCGTCGGTCATGTACTTGCCCGTGTCCACGAGCGCTGCACACCATTCGTGATCCACGCGCTGGAGCAGGCTCAGATGTTCCGCGCCCGTGCGGATGAAGTCGCCATGGTTCTGTACCGCCACGATGACGCCAAACTTCTCCCCGTGCTCGGCGCAAAGGCGCAAATCATCCGCCATCCAGGTTTCGACTGCCGCGTGCGTCGCGCCCCCGGAAGCTTCCTGCCAAGTTTTGAACGGTGGCTGCGAATCAGCGAACACGCGCACCGTAGGAGCGCCGAGGCGGGCCGCGACTTCAATCCAAGTCTTGATGAGTTCCACCCCTGCCGTGCGCACGGTCTTGTCCGCCGTCGTGAAGTCGTTGCGCACCCCGGTTCCGCTGATCGCAAGGCCCAGGCTGTGCGTGTGGCGCTTGATGCGGTTCACGTAGCTGTCGGATGGCGGCTTGGGATAGCCGGGGAAGAAGTAACCGGTGAGGTCCACCGCCTCAAGGTTCTGCTTTGCCGCAAAGTCGCACACCCCGAAAAGATCCACTCCCTTGGTTGCGTCCTTCGCGTTTTCGTTTAGCAACTCAAGGAACGAAAACGCGTTGAGTGCCAGCTTCAGGTGCGCTCCGCCGATACGCCGGACGGGGGCGAAGGCGGCCGAAGCCGGAGCCGTGGGGACGGTGAACGTAGCGGCAACTGGCAGGAGAACGCTTTGCTTGAGGAGGTCGCGGCGGGAAATGGGGTGTTGCATAGGTCGTCAAGGCAAGCGTTCGAGCAGGCCCACACAGGGGGACTCTTTGGCCGCCGCATCGGTGCTGCTCCGCCGTGCGCCGTGGAAGATAAAGCCGGCGGGGTTGGCTTCCAGCAGCATCCGCTCATCGTTGCCCTGGCGCAGCGGTTCGCCGTGGGAGATGTCGCCGCTCCAGAGGGGATCGGTGAAACGGATGTTGGCCTTGCCAGCGAAGGGATTGGCCGCCATGGCGTTAACGGGCTTCCACGGGCCTTCCAACCGTTCAGCCACGTAGCTCTGCTGGTAGTGGTGGGGCGGATGCGTGGGCGATTCGGCCCCACGGGCCGTGATCGTGGTGAGGTACTGACCCAAGCCGCCTTCCAGCCGATACGTGTGGCTGGCGTAGATGAAGTCACCTTGCAACGCCACCACCGGCTCGGACCAGCCATGTGGGTATTTCTCCAGCGCCGTTTCGGAGCGCCACAGCCGGCCGCCATCGGAGGTGACAAACAGGTGCGCTTTCCGTTCGTCGCAGATCACCCAGAAGTCGATCCATTGCTTAACGGGCTTCGCATCATCGCGGGGCGGCGGGACATCGAGCACCTCGGGTTTGGACCAACCGTTCGGATCGTTGAGATTCGCGTTGGTGCACAGGCACGGGGCCATTTGGGGGAAACGCCCGGTGGTGTCCGGTATCATTCCGATCAGGTGCCATTGGGATTTGGGCCGGAACCAAAACACCTGCGGGACGAAGCAACGCCCCACTGGCAGCTTCACGACTGCACGCACCGCCGGGCGCACGGCGAGATCCTTCATGGAAAACCAAACCGTGCCGCCGTTCGCCGAGGCAAACACGTGCCACGTATCCCTGTCGCGGACGATGGCCGGGTCCACGAGCCGCACCGGCTTGCCGTCCAGCGTGGCCTCGGCATCAATCAGGGGTTTGCCCAGCAGCCAGTTTGGCTCGGCGGCGTGCAGAACCCCGAGGCAAAACCAGATCGTGGCGGACAGCAGTGACCATCTCATACTGAGTGAAACAAGCGTCCTGGCAGTAAAAGCCAAGCCGCCGGGAAAGTCACCCGGCCTTATTTGGTTTCGCCCGCCGGAGGTTTGGTATGGCCAGGCAGAACCGATTCGCGGGACACCACCACGGGCTTGAACGGGGTGATGGCATACTTCTTCATAAGGTAGTTTTCCACGGTCTGGCGGTCATTTTCCGCAAGCGGTTCGGAATAGATAATGATTTCGCCGATATCACCGTGCCAACTGCGATCTAAAAAGTCGCGATCACGGGCCACGAGTTCGGCGATAGTGTCACCGGCCGCCACCAGTGAAATCACCGCCAAGTTGGTGGAAAACTCGCTGAGGGCGGGGTCCATGGGGAAGCCGTTGAACCACGCCCTGCCCTTGGAAAACTTCCCCAGCTCGATGATGGTGTCCGTCCAGTGACAGCCGACATGGTAATCCACGCTGGTCTTGTCCTTGCCGCCCAGCACGAACCGTTCGGGGAACTTTTTGAAGGCAGCCGGGTGCTTGGATACCACGAAGAACACCGTGCGGGCGTTTTTGATGGAGCCGAATTCATAACCCGTAAAGCGCCCGTCGAAACGGAGGACCGGCACTCCGGCCGTCTCGTGTTTTACCACCACGGGATTTCCGGCGGCGATTTTTGGGTGGGTTTGGCGGACGGCATCTTTGTTCTTGCCGCTGCGATCCTTGACGGCGGTGATCTGGCCTTGCTCGCCAACGGCAGCACCTTCGGCGGTCAGCCAGAGCGCCAGCCCCTGACGGGGAATGGTCGGTTCGGCAGCCAACAGCAGGTGGCTCAAGGCCAGCAAGGTGGCACCGGCCAGGACGCGCATTTGAAAAGTGATGAGGTTCATCAGTGAGCGGGGCAGTCCGAATGCAAACTTACTGGATGAAAATGAACTGTTTGGTGTTCATCAAGGCGTAGATGAGGTCATCGGTCGAAGTGAGTCCCCGACCTGCGGCCTTGGTCCAGACGGACTTTTCCTGCGGGGTCGGCCGGCGCGCGAGCAGGGCCAGGTAAACCGCATCTACCTGGGCATCGGGAGCCGGCGATTTACCGACAAATAGTTTGAGAGGAGAGTAGGGGGACAGCAGGCCTTTAGCGGAGACCAGGTCGCCGTTCATCAGGGCAAGGGCCTGGGGAATGGAGGCGTTCGGGTTGGCGTTTTCGACGAAGTCGCGGTCGCTCTGGCCCATCGTGCGCAGGAAGTGGCCGCGAGGCGAGGGGCTTTCAAACTCCGACGCGCGCAGCCATTCGGTGCGGGCCCTTTCGCAATAAGTGACGAAAGCGTCCTGCTCCTTTCCGGAAAAGCCCAGCTTCCCGGCCAGGGCGGCGAGTCGCTGCTTTTCCGCCTGGGCCTCGGCGGCGAGCTGGGCGGCGGTCTTCGGCATCGGGCCGTAGCCAGGGACGTACAGGCGCTTCCACGTTTCGGTGGGGAGGACACGCGGATTGGCGTTCATCTTGTAGGTCTCATCCACGGAGATTTTCGCGTCCGGCCCCGCCTTCTTTTGCGCGAGGTTCGTGAGCACCGGCATGATGAAATCCTTCACAAACGTCTCGCCGCGTTCCCGGTCGAGCGCGCCTTCCTGATGCCGCAGTTCGATTTCCTTCGCCTTGTCGCCGTTCCGCTTGACCGTGATCATTGCCTCCTTCACGGCGGTCTCGCGCTGTTGCAGTTCCTTCTCGGCCTGCAACCGCGCGTAGGCCATGTCCACGAGCTTGGTGCCATCGAAATTCAGGTAGGCATCGCATGCCATGTGCGAAACGCCGATGCGGCGGTCGTTGCGCTCTTCGCGCTTGAGGTCACGGGCGTCCGGCTCGTGGTTCGCCAGGGCGACCACGGAATCCCAGACTTGCTCCGCCGTCATGCGACGCAACATCGGTCCCGGGAAATGGTACGTGTCTTCTCCCCGGGTGAACTCTCCGCGCGTGACCGCTGACTGGTACGCGCGGGTGCGGGCGATGACGGCGAGGAAAGCCCGCTGGTCGTAGTGCAGTTCGACCATGAGCTTTTCGAGCCGGGCCTCGACCTCGGGCACCATGGCCGTCGTCTTGTCGTTCAATTCATCCAGTGGTTCGATGAGCGCCAGGCCGAACAGCTTCCGCCACAGCCGGTTCACGATCACCCGGGTGAAGGTTGAATTCTGTGGCGAAGTCGCCCACTGCGCGAAAACTTCGGCGGGGTCGTTTCCCGGGCTGAGTTCCGGAGCCGTGCCAAAGATCGGGCGGGGTTTCATCAAATCGCCGGGTTTGCCGTCGGGCTGATGAAAATCGGGCGGCAGCCTCAACGCCGCGTCCTGCCGCCGCTCGGTGCCGATGGGACTGAAGAGCTGGCCCACCGGCCCCTTGATGATGCCGACGACCTTCCGATACTCCATGGCCTCCATGCGTTCGTTCTTCCGTTGCTCCGCCGCCTTGCCGCCATCTTTTGCGGCGGCCTTCTCCTTCTTGAAATCGGCATTGATCGCGTCCTGACGTGCCCGGATCGCATCCCGTGCGCCGCTGAAGGCCTCGTTCACCGATTTGTTGCCGTAGGTATAGGCGGCCAGATGGTAGAACTCCGTCTGCTTCCATTTGTCGAACGGGTGGTCGTGGCACTGGGCGCACTCGATGCGGGTGCCGAGGAAAATGCGCGCGGTGATCGCCATGTTGTCGAGCGGCATCTCCGGGTCGCGCTGGTAGTAGCCGATGGCTCCATTGTCCCACGCGTAGCCCTTTGCCGAGAGCAGTTCGCGCACGAACTGGTCGTAGGGTTTGTTCGCCCGGAGGCTTTCCTTGATGAACTTTTCGTAGGCCACGGGCACCACGTTCGCCGTGTTCACGAAGTGCGATTTGTAGCGCAAAATGTCCGCCCAGAAGTTGTAGAAGTTGGAGACGTAGCTATCCCGGGCGAGCAGGTCATCAATCAGCGCCTCGCGCTTGCCGGGCAGCTTGGAGTCGAGAAACGCCACGGCCTCGCTGGCGGTCGGGATGCGTCCTGCGAGATCTAGGTAAACGCGACGCAGGAAAACTTCGTCGGTGACGGGCGCGTTGGGAGTAACGCCTGACTTCTTCCAATGCGCCGCCAGCAGCGCATCGATTTCAGCGGCGGCCAGGGGAATTTGCCGGGCTGCATTTGCTGCGCCTGCCATTTCAGGCAGGGCAGCAACGCAGAGGAACAGAACGAGCAGTCGGAGGGCGTTCATTGTGAATTGCGTTTAGGAACGTGTCTGTGGCCGGGTTCAGGCGAACAGTGCGGTGACCGGCTTGCCCTTGTCGGCGAGCTTGAACGGACGACCGCTGGGCGCGACCACGACCTCGTCCAAGGGCAGCCCGAGCGCGTGGCCGATCGTCGCGTTGAAGTCGGGGATGGTCGTTTCCTTCTCAGCAATTTCCTCGCCTGACTTGTTGGTCATGCCGTGTACGAAGCCGCCTTTGACACCGCCGCCGAACAGCGCGCCGGAAAAGGCCTTGGGATAATGATCGCGGCCGAGGCTCATGTTGATCTTCGGCGAACGGCCAAACTCGGTGGCCACCACGACCAGCGTGTCCTTCAGCATTCCGCGCGTTTCCAGATCGTTGACCAGCGTGGCGAGCCCGCGGTCGAGTTTGTCGCAGAGATCGGGGGTGGCGGTAAAGTTGTTCGAGTGCGTATCCCAGCCGTGCAAACTTACCTCGATGAACCGGACTCCGTGCTCCACCAAGCGGCGGGCCAGCAGGCAGCCCTGGCCGAACGGGTCACGGCCATAAGCGTCGCGCAAGGCGGCCTTTTCCTCGGTGAGATCGAAGGCCACGATGTCCTTGCTCGCCATCATCCGATAAGCGCCGTCATAGGCTCCGGCGTGCGCCGCAACATTCCGTTGCTTGCCAAAGGCATTCGTAAACTCGGTGTCCAGTTCCCCCGCAAGCTGCATCCGGGCGGTTTGCCCGGCCTTCGTCAGCCCCTTCTGGAGTTCGATGTCCTTCAGCCCGTTTTCGGGATTGTTGACGAATAACGGGGCCAGTTCTGGTGAGAAGAACCCCGCGCCGGGATGGCGGCTCGCGTTGCCCACGTACACCGAACCCGGCAGGGTAGGATTGCCCGGTCCCCGGAAATGACTCAGCCACGCACCCATCGAGGGATGGTTGATCGTGCCGCGCAACTGGTAGCTGGTGTGCATGAAATAATTGCCCTGCTCGTGCGCTCCCTGCGTGGAGGTGAGCGAGCGGACGATCGTGCCGTGATGCATCTGCTTCGCGGTGCGGGGCAGATACTCGCCCAGCAGCACGCCGTCTGCACTTGTCTTGATGGTTTTCGTCGGTCCTGCGACCTCGCCTTGTTTCGGGTCCCAAGTGTCCACATGGCTCATGCCACCGTCCATGTAAAGGTAGATGACATTCTTCGCCTTCGCGCCCGTGAGGGGCGCGGTCCCAGCCGCAAAGGCAGACTGGAAATTTGGGAGCAGGCCGACGCCGAGCAAGGAGCTGGCGGTACGGGCAATGAATCGCCGACGGGTCGGTTCATCGGCGCGGAGGAGCTGGTCTTTCATGGGGGAGTGGGTTGACTATTGAAGTGGGGATGTTTCGGGTTCAGAAGGCAATGGGCTGCTCGGCGATTACGAGCATGGCGTCGTCGAAACAGACACTGCCGTAATTCATGCCGCAGGCGTTGAGCAACAGTTGCAACTCCACGGCCCGCGTGCCCGGCGGCGCCTGCGCGGCCAAATGCGACTGCGAGTAATGTCCTGCTGGCGCGCCTTTGTGCAGGAAGTGCTGCGCCGAGCTGGCGAATTCGCGCCCTTCCGCATTTAAGAAGGCCAGCTTGAGCACGGCATATTGCCGATCCGTCAACGGATCATCAACCGCCGACATCGCCCACACGGAGGCATCGACCACCTTGCCCGAGATGTCCCCGGTCGCGACGGTTTGCTTCACGAGCGGCCAGAACTTGTGGCCCTTCGCACGAATGCGCACGGCATGACCCGAACGCCCGAGCCCCGCCGCGTGTTCCAGAAACTCATCCGAGCCCCGCCAAAGCGGGGAAGGCAGCGGACTTTCAAAGCCGGGGTCCACGAGCAAGTTGCGGGCGGCATCCGCAGGCGGGCTTGGCGATGAAACCAAGCTGGGCATCAGCAGGACCATTTCTTCGCGCGAAAGAGGTTTTAGCCGTACGACGTGATTCTTGCGCACATCCATCGCCTCGCCCGCAGTCAGCACGCCGGCGTTGGGTGACTGCACTTCCACTTTGCCACTCAACACCGCAACGTGCGTGCTCTGATCGGCCCGGGCTTCCACGGAAAATTCCGTGCCGAGATCCACGACCTTGGTCTGGGGCGTGATTACTGAAATGCGCGACTGCGGGGTCGGGCACTGGCAATAGACGCGCCCCTCATCGACCGATACCAGCTTGCGATCTGCAAAGCGCACGCTGGCCGGTCCTTTGATCACGACGGTCGCTCCATCCAGCAACAGGAATTCCGCGCGGCCCGATTCCAGCCGGAGCGGTCCGGGCGTCAACTCCCCGCTGCTCAAGGCCAGTTCCACGTTTGGGTCCGACCAGCGCGCATTCGTGGTGGCCACGAGGCGGGCCAGTGGTTCGTTCACCGGGCCGCGTACCCACGCGATCCAAGCCGCGCCGATTAGCACGAGTGCGAGCGCAGCGGCCGGGGCCAGTGGCCGCCAGGAACGCAGTCGCGACCACGCCATACCGAGGGTGGTCTGGGCGGCTTCGTGTGTGGGAGCGAGGGCCCGGGGCAGCGTTGCCGGCGAATCAGCGGCGAGCTGCTCCAGCTTTGCCTCCACCGTGGACAAGGTTCTCAACATCCTGCGAGCTTCGCCATTGGTCCGGAGCAGGGTCTGCAAGCGGGCGAAATCATCCGCATTGAGCTTGCCGTTGAGATAGCCGTGAAGCAGTTCCAGTTCGGGCCGGGTCATGACTTTTGCGCCTCCTGGGCAAGCGTCCGTTCGACACACATCAGCAATTCCTGCCGGATGCGGGCGAGTAGTTGGTAGAGTGAACCCTCGGTACGGCCCAACTGGGCAGCCAGCTCCTTCATTTTCGTCGCCGGAGCGTAGGCGGCGAGGGCGAGTTCCCGGCGTTCTCGCGGCAGTTTCGCGATGCAATGTTCCAGCGCGGCCAGCTGCTGCTGGCGGACCGGCATCTCCTCGGCTCCCTCATCGGCCAGCAGCGCGAGGATGTCCTCGTCAAGTACCAACCGGTCCCGGGCATGGCGTCGCCGGGCCATCAAAATCTCGTAACGCGCGATCAAGCAGGCCCAGCGGGGAAACTGGCTCACGTCGGACAGCGAGGAAAACTTCCGCCACGCGACCAGGCTGGTTTCCTGCATGACCTCGTCCACTTCAACTGCGTTGGGCACCCCTGCGCGGACGAAGGCGCGCAGTTCCGGCTCGTGATGGGTCCACAGTCGCAGAAAGACCTCGTTCGGGTCCTGCGCTGCGGGTTTGGCTGGGTCGGCGGCCATGCGTAAAGTGTTCGTTACTCCATCACTGCCGGTGGCCGGTAGATTTAACGAACTATTTTACGAGGCTCGGTGGTAAATAGGAGGACGTGCCTCGGCGTGCGCGTTACTTGAAACACGCATTGTAAGAAAAGGCAGCGTGACCGGCAGCGGAATAGTTTGCCTTCCGGCTGGGCTATCAAACCACTTCCGAGACCGGCCCGAGGCTGTCGGCGAACTTCTCGGTGTTCACGTCCATCTTGTGGAGCATGGTCAGGAGAAGGTTCGTGAGGCGGGCGTTGCTGTTGACCGGGCGGCTGCAGATGCCGTAGTGGCCGGCGGCGTTGGCCAGGTCATACTGTTTCAGCGTCGGGAGGTTGTAGTCGATGTGCTGGCCGTGCTTGAGGCCGAGCGATTTGCCGCCCGCGAGGATGGTTGGGAGGTTCGCATTGCCGTGGCTGTGCCCGTAGGCCATGCCGCTGCCGAAGAGGACCATCGTGCGGTCCAGCAAGGTCTCCTCGCCGTCCTTGACGGACTGCAACTGGTCGAGGAAGTAAGTGAACTGTTCGGTGATGAAGGCGTCGCTGCGGCTGAGGCGGGCCATCTGCTCGGGGTCGCCATTGTGGTGCGACAGTTCGTGGCGCGTCTGGGGAATGCCAATCTCGGGAATAGCCAAGCCCTGGCTCTCGCTGCCGCTCATGTAGGTGATGACTCGGGTCATGTCCGTGCGGAGCGCCAGGACCATGAGGTCATACATGGTGCGGTAGTAATCGCCGGCCTCGTTCTTCGAAACGTTGCGCGTGAGGTTGGCGGCGACCTTGGCTTCGACGGTCGGCTTGGGAATGTTCAGCCAGGAGTCGAGGCGTTCGGTACGGACTTCGACTTCGCGGACAGCGGTGAGGTATTCGTCGAGCTTGAGGCGGTCTTCACCGCCGATGCTGCGGCGGAAGTCCTTCGCGTCCTCCAGCACCAGGTCCAGCACGCTGTGCCGACGACCGAGCCGACGACGTTGCACATCCACACCGCCGGGCTCCGCGCCGAACAGGCGGGTGAAGACGGTCTTGGGGTTGTCTTCGGCCGGCAGGGGGACGCCGTCTCGCGACCAGGCGAGCGTGGTGGTGCCGCGCGAAATCGAGAGTTCCAAGGAGCTGAAGCGCGTGTGCGGCGCAGCGACCTCGGCCATGAGCTGGTCGGCGGAAACAGTGTTGCGGAACGCGCCCCCTTCCTGGCTGACCTTGGCGGCGGTGAGCCAGACCTTCTGGCATTCGTGTGCTTGTCCAATGCCGTTCGGGTGATGAAGGCCGCTGATGGGCGTGATGTTCGCGCGGTGCTTCTCCAAGGACTTGAGCGGGGTGCTCAACTCGTAATCGCGTCCGGCCTGGGTGATCTGCCAGGTGAGCACGTTCACACCGTTGGGAATGTAAACGAATACGCTGCGCCGGGGTTTGGTGGTGGCCGTTTCAGTGGCCGCGCGGAGCGGGCTCATGCAATCCAGCAAGGGAAGGGCGATGGTCGCGCCGAGGCCGCGGAGGACATGCCGGCGGTTGAGCAGCCATTTTTGCGTGAGGACGTTACTCATGTGTTAAGTGGATGGTGTTGCGGACCTTAAAATTCATCTGCAAGTCCTAGCCGCCGAAGCAGACCGCTTCCAAATGCTGGGCCGACTGGTGTGCTTCGGTCCAGACGACGGCGTCCTTGGAATGGAGCAGGCGGCCCTTCCACTGGGTACCGACGAAGTTACCCGCACCAAAGGCGGCGGTGAGCGGGGCGTGTTGATTGGCGCGCCGTTCCCACTTCAGGCCGTCGGTGGAGAAGTACGTTGCTCCAAAGCCAATGGCGGCAAACTGCGTGCCGGTCCATACCACCGTGTTGAGGTGCTCGCCTTCTTCGCCTCGTTGTGGGGCGCTCCACCCGACCCCATCCTCGCTGCTCATGCGCAGTCCGTGCAGTCCGACTCCCACGAATCGTCCTTGACCAAATGCTATGTCGATAAGCGTATCAATCGCTTTTACGTCCGGGGCTTCCTGCCAGGTCTTCCCGCCATCGCGCGAGGCTGACCGGCGTCCACGATCGCCGACGCCGACAATGGCTCCATTACCAAACGCGATCCGGCGGATGATGTGTTTGCCGGGGATGTCCACGGCGTCACTCCAGGATTTTCCGTCCGGCGAGGTGAGGAAGAACGGCTTGGAACTGCCCACGGAACCGGGATCACCGCCGATGCCCATGAACTGCTTTCCATCGAAGCCCAGACCGCGAATGTATTTCACGTACTTGGCCTCTTTCTTCGCGGATTCCCAGGCAACCCCGTCGGGGGTGCTGGCGATGATGTTGTCGCCGCCGTAGCTGCCCACGGCGACGAAACGGTCATTGCCAAATGCGATGGCGCGGTAGGTCTCGCCCTCCTTGCCGGACTGCGCGTGATGCCATGCGCGACCATCCTCGGAGACGATGCGCGCTCCGTCCTGGCCCACGGCGATGAAGCGGCCACCCATTACACCAGGCCCGGCAGACGGCCGTTATAGGCTGCGCCCCGACCGGTCTTGCTGTTGCCAAATTCGGCCACCTTCACGCCCATGCGATCGAGCATTTCGACGTACAGGTTGGCGGCGGGCGTCTTCTTCTGGAAATCCACCTGGCGACCGGTTTTGAGGGTGCCCTGTGCGTTACCCGCCAGCAGGACGGGATAATCTTCGCGACCGTGGCCGCCGTCGGCCATGTAGCTGGTGTAAAGCAGCATCGAGTTGTCGAGCAACGTGGAGCCGCCTTCGTCGATCGTCTTCATCTTGCGCACCATTTCGGCAAAGAGGCTGGTGTACCAGGCGTGAATCTGGCGGCACGCCTCGCGGGAAATGGGGTCAGCGTCCTCGACCCGCCCGGCGTTGCCCTGATGTTCCAACGTGTGGCAATGCCGCTCGTAGCCCACGGTGACGACGCCGGGGAAGCTCGCTTCGTCACTGCCGGCGGCGAAGGTGCACACGCGCGTGCTGTCGGTCTGGAAGGCCAGGATCATCACGTCGGCCATGAGGCTGATGTATTGCGCGTGCTTCTCCGGGTCGCGGTGGATGGAGTTGCGCAGCTTGGCGAACGAATAATCGGCCAGTGGCAGGTCGATCAGTTTGGAAGGACCGGGCTGGGCCGCGTCGAGCGCTTCCTCCTTGAGCCGGGCCTGGAGTTTTTGCAGCCGCGTTTCGACGCTACGGATGGAAGTGAGATATTCATCGAGCTTCTGCTGGTCCGCCCGGCCCAGGCGGCGGTTCAAGGCGGTCGTGTTTTCCCGCACGAGATCGATCACACTCTGTTCGTAGCTGTCGCGGCTGACGGTGGCTGGTTGCATTTGGGAACCGGCCCGGCGGGCCCAGTTGGGAGCCACAGGCTGGCGCCCACGAAACATCCGGTCGAAGACCAGCTTGGGGTCATCCTCATAGGGCACCGGGGTGCCATCGGGGCGGAACGAATAAACATTTTCGTGGCCCGCGAGACCGAGTTCCAGCGAAGGCAGGAGCGAATCACCGCCGACGGCCGAGGCCGCCGCCTGGTCCACGGATACCGAGGCCGATGCGCGACCACCGAGGCGCTTCACCTTGGGGGCCCCGGTGAGATGGGTGAACGCGCAATGTTCGTGGCCGTTCACGTTCTCGCTGTCGCCGCTCTGCGCCAGGCCGGTGAGAATCAGGAGGTCATCCTTGCAGAAATCAAGCGGGCGCAAAATGGACGGCAACGTGCCCAGCGGCCCGGCCAGCGCGCACTTCCAGGACTCGAGTACCGTGCCGCCTGTGACGGTGAAGATGCCCATGCGCAGCGGGGGACGCATGACCGGGGCGGCGGCGAACGCGGAGACACGCCCAAGCGATTCGAGGAAAGGCAGGGCCACGAGCGCGCCTGCGCCCCGGAGGAAGTGGCGACGATTGAGGTTCGGGTTCATGGTCAGTTGGCGGCGGTCGTCTTGCGGGTCGGATCAGCGGGCTCGTCCATGATCCGACGATGACGAAAGGGGTAGCTGTTCACGACGCCGAGCACAAGCGCGGAGAGCTTGTCGCCCTCACTGGCGGCTGCGGCCCGGATGCGCGTGATCTGGCCTTGATCGAAGTAGTCCAGTTCACGCCCTAGCGCATAGGTGAGCAACTGCGCGATGACGTTGCGGACGAACTGGTCACGCCGCGCCCAGAGCAGCTTGCGCAAGTCATCCGCACCTGCGAGCTGTTCGCCGGTGGGCAACTTTCCGTGCGTGTCCAAATCAGCCGAGGTCGCCCGCCATTCGCCAATGGCATTGTAGTTGTCGAGGGCGAAACCGAGCGGGTCCAGCTTCGCATGGCAACTGGCACAGACGGGATCGGAGGCGTGTTGGGCCAGTTTGTCCCGGAAGTCCTTGGGTTCTTTGGAGCGTTTCTCGTCCTTGAACATCCCGGCATTCGCGGGCGGCGGTGGTGGAGGGTTGCCGAAGAGCACTTCCAACACCCACTTGCCGCGCTGGGTCGGGCTGGTGCGATGGGTGTGCGAGGTGGAGGCGAGGATCGCGCCCATGCCCAGCACCCCGCCACGATGCTGCTCCGGCAGGAGGGCGACCCGCTGCACGTCCTTCGCCGTCACGCCGGTGAGGCCATACAGCTTGGCGAGGTCGCCATTTACGAAGGTGTAATCGGAGGCAATCAGGTCGAGCACGGGCCGGTCTTCGGTCCGGAGGTTTTCACAAAACGCTTCGACCTCCGCGCGCATGGCCCGTTTGAGCGCGTCGTTGAAGACGGGGAAGAACTCCGTGCTGGGTCGGGCTTCGTTAACCTTGTTGGCCGCCAGCCAGTTCATGAAGAACCCGCTGGTGAACCGTTTCGCGCGGTCATCGGCCAGGAGCCGCTTTACCTGGGCCGTCAACACGGCGGGCTGCGAGAGTTGGTTGGCTTCCGCCAGCCTGAGGAGTTCCTCGTCCGGAATCGAGGACCAGAGGAAGAACGAGAGCCGCACCGCCAGTTCGAGGTCACTGACCGGGCCTGCGGCCATGCGACCACCGGCCACCGGTTTGGCTGGGGTGCGATCCAGTTCGATGCGGAAGAGAAACTCCGGCGAGACCAACACAGGTTTCAACGTCTGCCGCAGCGCGACGCGGGGCGCAGCGCCTTTGGCGAGCGCGGCGTCATAAAGTTTCATCAACCGTTCAACTTCCGTCACCTCGAGCGTCCGCCGCCAGGCCCGCCGGGCGAACTGGCCGACGAACTTCGCCGAGGCCGCGCGGTCTGCGGCTTCAGGAAGACCGGCGAAGAACGCGCTCCGCGCCAGTTTCAATTGTGCGGCGTTGGGCTTGCGGGCCCAGTCCGGCTTGCTGTCCCAAGCCGGGTCGGCCTCGCCGAAGAGCCGGACCAGTGCAAGATCCGCCGCACCGAAATATTTTTCCAGCAGGGCAGGGGGCAGGTTCAGGGCGGCGGCAACGTTCTCGAAACTGCTGCCGGTCGAGTCCGACGGCATGCCGAACTGGACGGAAAAATCCATGTCCAACCCCGTGAGGTCGCGCATCGCAAAGTTGTATTCCGCGCGGCTGAGCCGGCGGACGAGCGATGGTCCCGGATCGATCACCAATGGATCATCGCTGTCGAGCCGGGCCAGAATGCGTTTCACGTCTTGAACCAGCGCGACGCCGGCTGGTGCGGGGAATTTCTCGCGGTCCGGCGGCATTTCGCCGTTGCTGACCGCCTCGACCACCCGCTGCCAGACCTTGAATTTTTTGAGCACCGACTTTTCGTCAGTGAACGTCGTGAGGTCAATTCCGCCCTTCTGCTTCTCCGCGTTGTGGCACTTGAAACAATGCTCCTGCAACACGGGTCGCAGCGTCCCCGGCTCGGCTCCGTGCACGCTGATTGCAGACCAAAGCGCCAGCGCGCTGATCACGATCGGGCTCCACTTCTGTACGTTGTCAGCATCAGAGGATGTCAAAGGCATGGTCCGAATTTGGGATGCGGCGTAGTCCAAGGCCGCCGGACGGGAAGGAGATTGAAATATCACCGATCAAATGGTGTAGCCCAGCGCCGGGCGGCCCAGGTCAACGCCTTTGCTACGCGCGTAGTCGATCATCTCGGCGACGGCCCGCTTGCGGCGTTTCTCGGGGAGAAAATTGATTCGGGCTCGCTCTTCGCCAAAGGCGCGGACATGGAAGTCGCGCTCCACTTTCCGCCAGGCGCGTTTTTGAGCCGGGGTCATCGGCTTGTTCATGCGATATTAATAAAGTGATCCATCGCTTTGGGCAACCACTCCATGAGCGAAGAATGAACAGACTTGGCCGTTGCTTCGCGCGCCTCGTTCACCAACTGTGCCAAACCATGCGTCGTCAACGGAGAAGGAGGCAGATGGCGGCTGGCGCAATCGAGGCGAATGGCGTGGAATTCCGCAAGCGGCATCGGCCACCGGGCGATGGCTTTGGGAACAGCATTAACGTAGGGACGGAGAGCGTGCTCATGGACCCGGATACGGCAGGCATCCAGCCTGTGCCAGAAGATTTGCTCGGCCTGGAGGGCGGCTTCGAGCCGGTCGTCTCCGGTGCTGGCGAGCCGGAGGGCTGGCCGGGCTTCGAACATCCATCCGGAAATCTGGTTTGTCCGCATCGCCTTCGTTGGCGCTTCCACCGAATAGAGGTGAAGGCACCCGCGGATAGCGCCCGCTCCCAGCAGCTTGATGCCAAGCGCGGTAACGAACGGCCAGTCCTGATTGCGGTTCGTAAGTTTCATCTCCGCCACGGTGTGCTGGCTTGCGTAAAGCTGCTGGATTTCCGCCTCCCACGGCGAGCTGCCGCGCGGGGCGATCCCAAAGATGTCGAGGCAGGTCTCCTCGGGCTTGGTTTTCCAAGTGAAGTGCGCCGTCCAGCCGCCACGCATCCAGCGGGCGTCGAGCGGAGGGGAGATGTTGCCCCGGTAGTTCGGAAGCAAGCCCTGCAATGATGTCTCCGCAATCAGAGCCCGGAACTCCTCGGCCTGCCCGGGCGCACAAAGCACATCACAATCCTTGGTCGTGGCCGCGACCCCAAAATGCACGCATGCCATGTCGCTGGTGATGCCGCACACCATGCCATGCGACTGCGCGGTCGCCACCAGGCCCGTGAAAAAGGCTTCGAGTCCGGCGTAGGGAATCATCGGCTTCAGCGCCGCTGGAAGAGCTCGTTCGTCACCAAGGCTTCAACCAGCGTGGCCAGCCGATAATCCGCCGCCTTGCTCTGTTTGGCAACTGCCACCAGAGCCTCCCGGTCATCCACGGTCATCACCCGGCGGAGGGCGAAGATCGCGAGCTTCTCGACAAAGGTCGCGTTGAACTTGTCCAGGTCTTCGACGAGCAGCTTCTTGAAATCGGCGGCGTTCGTGTACTTGCGGCCGTCCAGCAATTCGCCGGTGGCATCCACCTTGGGATTGTCGCCGCTGCCATCGCCGACCACCTCCACCGTACGCCAGCGGCCGATGGCGTCATAGTTGTCGAAGGCCAGACCCAGAGGGTCGATCTTCGCGTGGCAGGCGGCGCAGTTGGGATCGCTTTTGTGCGCGTCGAGCTTGTTGCGGAGCGTGGCTTTGGGCTGGGTGGCAGGCGTTGGTTCGATGGGCTTCACGTTCGCGGGTGGTGGCGGCGGGGCTTTGCCGAGAATGGACTCCATCACCCATTTGCCGCGGTGCACCGGGCGATGCCGCGTGCCGTCGGAGGTGAGGCTGAGGATCGCCGCGTGCGTCAGCAGGCCGCCGCGCTGGTCGTCGGGCCGCAGGGACACGCGTTGGAACTGGTCACCGTTGATTTCCGGGAGCTTGTAGTGCTCGGCGAGGCGTGCGTTCACCATCGTCCAGTTCGAGTCGAGGAATTCACGCAGGCTCAGGTTCTTCGCCAGCACTTCGTGGAAGTAGGCGGTTGTTTCACCGATGAAACACTTCTCCAGATAGGCGTCGTAATCGGGGTAAAGCTTCTTGTCCGGCGGGAACATGCCGACCATGCGGAGCTGCAGCCAGTCGCGCGGAAACGCTTCGGCGAACCGCGCCGCCCGGGGATCGGCCAGCATCCGTTGTACCTGCGCACGGAGTTCGGCCGGTTCGTGCAGCTTCCCGCTGCGGGCCGACGCGGATAACGCCTCATCCGGCATGGTGCTCCAGAGGAAATAAGACAGGCGTGAGGCCAGCTCGGAGTCCGTGAGGCGGACGGTTTGTTCCGTTGCGCGGCCCTCGACCAGGTAGAGAAACTCCTTGGAGCACAGCACCGCCTGGAAGGCGGCCTTCATTGCGGACTCCAGCTTTTCGCCGGCCTTGACCTCGCTCTCCACGAGCTTCACCAGACGGTCCACTTCCTCCGGCTGGACGGGGCGGCGAAAGGCCCGGTCGGCCAGTTTCGCCAGCTTCTCCCGCACACCAGCAAGGTCCGCCGGCAGATACTCGCGCTGCGCGTAGGTCGGGCCTTCCTCGGCGATGGGACCGCTCCACTCCAGCCAATCCACGATGAGGAACGGATAAAGCGGTTCGCCCCCTTCGTCCGTGAGCTTCATCTGCCACGGGATGCGCCCGTCCTTGATGCTGATGAACGCCTTGTTCCCCGCGCGGCCCGAACGGGGCAGATTGGACGGTCCCGGCGTGTCGTTGCTGAACCGGACGTTGATGGAACCCGCCGGCAAATGCGTGTTGAACTCTACGATGATCGGCTTGTCCTCGGGCGCGACCACATCCTGTTCATGCAGCATCCGGTCCAGGTTCACCGCATACACGGCGAGATGCGGTGCGCGACCACCCTTGGGCTTCAACCCGCTTAGCTGCACCCGCATCTTGTAATTGCCCGCGACCGGGATGTTGCCCGGACTGGCCCGCGTGAGGTCGTGGCCCGGCCACACGTCCACGCGCACCTTGTCCAACAGTCCCTGCGCTTCCAACTCGGCCTTGTTCGAGATGCCGCGCAGGTCGAGGGCATCGGTTCGTCTCGACAGTGACTTGACGGGTACGGGCTTCTTTTTGTTGTCGAGCGCCACCTCGGGGAACGCCTCCGCCAGCACCATGTCCGCCGCCGCCAGATACTTCTCCATGTGCGACGGCGAGACCGACAGCACCGAGCCGATGCGTCCAAAGCCGTTCCAAGTATCGTCTTCCGACAGGCCCGTGGGGTCCGCTGCATCGAAGGTGGCGCCCAGCAAATCGCGGATGCTGTTGGCGTATTCCTCGCGGGTGAGCTTGTGGAACGACACGCGCTCGCGCTTCGCCAGCCGCATGGCCTCGCCTTCCTTCAACCGCGTGGCGAGCCACTCGACGACCTTTGCGGCCTCCTTCGCATCGGGCTTCTTCTCCTTTTTGGGCGGCATCTCGCCGGAGCTGATGCGGTCCATGACCTCGGCCCACTTTGACGCCGACCCGCCCATGAGGAAGTCGCGCGAGAGATTGTCCACGCGGAACTCGCCCTTGTGCACCTTCTCGTCGTGGCAGCGGTTGCAATGCTCCCCGAGAAAGGGAGCCACGGCCTTGTCGAAATCCGAGGCCGCCGGGGCCGCCAGAGCGCCCGCCGACAACAGCACGCCGCAAAGCCCCGCCAGTGCGCGGCCAGCCATGCTCAAACCGATTGTGTCCGACATGGAGAGTTTCCGAATCACGAGCGTCAGACGCGCGTGGCCGGGGCAGGTTTCAAATAGAGTCGGGTGGCGGAGCGCGGAGAGGCCGCGCGAAGGCCGCGAACGGAGCGAAGAAAATGCGGTGCCGCGGCCGGAGGGTTTAACGGGTAGGCAGTGCATTCGTAGTCGCAACTTTCAGGTTGCGCTGCGGCCTGTTTCTGATGCGCAGGCTGAGCCTGCGACCACGGGGACGAATCGCAACCTTGTTGGTGGGGCGAAAGCCGCCTCCAATCGGCGATGGTCAGCTTAATTCACCCGCACCAGCTCGTACTTGCGGGGCTGGGGTTTGGCGGCGTCGTAGATGCGGGCGTCGAACTCGTCCACGGCGGCGTTGAGCTTGGCCACGCCGGTCTTGAAATCGCCGGCATACCATTTCTCGAAGTCAGCTTTCTTGGCGTCGAGGCCGGGGTCTTGCTTGCTGGCGGCCTGGGCGAGCTGGCTGCGCCGGCCTTTGAGCTGGCCCCAGAGGTTTCGCATGGGCCGGGTGGCGGTGTCGTTCTTCTCCTTGTTCATGAGCGCCACCTTCAGGGCCTGCTGGTATTGCGGGGTTTTTTCATTGGCTTGCAGTTCCATCTTGAAACCAAGGGTCTGGTCGCTCCAGGTGCCGACGCTCTGGCCGTCGATCTTCAGCTCGTAGTTGCCGGGTTTCAGGCCGCGTGCGGAGAAGACTTCGCCGCTGTAACGATGGCCGGCGGCGGTGAGCTTGTAGCCATCGGCGGCGTCGGGCGGGAGCACCCAGGGCAGGGCGTTGGCGGCGAAGGTGAAGCTGATGCGGTCACCGTCGGCGGCGAAGTCCGTGACCTTGCCGTTGCCCCCGGTGGCGGCGAGCTTGCCGTCCTTGCCCGGTGCGATGGTGAGGCTGGATACGGGGGACTTGGGGCAGATGTCGTTGATGACGGCGGCGGCCATGACGACCTGGCCGGGGGCGTCGGGATGCACGGCATCCTTGATGAGGGTGAAGTTCGCGTCCTTCTTGCGCTCCTGGAGCGTGAGGCTGTTCAACGGGGACCACATGTCCACGAAGCCCAGGCCACGTACCTGCGCTTGCTCGCGCAGCCACGCGCCGTAGAGGGCCAGCACGCCGTTGTAGTAGGTGTCACGCGGCTCCTGCGCCTTGCCGCGCAGGCGGGCGGCACGGGCATCGTGCATGGTGGGCGTCATCGGCATGGCCGTCGCGCCGAGGGCGGCGAGCTGGTCGAGGAGCTTGGTCATGTCCTGCTGGTAGGTGTCGAAGATGGCCTTGTCGAAGTCGCGGTAGGAGCCGTCGTTCATGCCGAGCAGGATGGTGACGTACTTGGGCTTGAAGCTGGCGACATCCTCGTCGAACCGCGCCAGGGCGCTGGACGCGCGGTCACCGCCGACGCCGGCGTTGTGGAAGCGGAGGCGCTTGTTCGGGTAGCGGGTGTAGAAATAATCCTCCACGTACTGCGTGTAGAGGCACTGGTGCGTGATGCTGTCGCCGAGGAAGACCACGGTGTCGCCGTCCTTCAATTCCATCGGTCCGGCGATTTTCTTGAACTCCGGCGCGGGCGCGGCGGCGGGCTGATTCTGGGCGGGAACATTGGCGGCGAACCACAGCGCGGCCAGCAAAAGGAGCGATGTTTTGTGCATGGCGGATAGTTTGGACGGAAGGTCGTCAACAGGAAAGAAAATGATTCTCTGTCAAATATCCTATCGGGCCTATTGACGGCGGGGACGGAGGTTTGTACTTTCCCCGCGCCGAACGGGTTCCAAAGTAGCTCAATGGTAGAGCATCCGGCTGTTAACCGGACGGTTGTAGGTTCGAGTCCTACCTTTGGAGCCA
>RFSE01000241.1 GCA_009924135.1 Pseudomonadota bacterium
TTCGGGGCGCTTCAGGAAAGTTTGCGGGCGCCTCCGTGGCGCGGCGGCGAAAACGGAAGTCAAATTCTGAAACGGGGCGTTTTTTGACGGGCTGCTAGCGTTGCAGGGTGCTAAGAAAGAGTTCTTTGCACGGCCGGAAAACATCCTTGCGGCTGTAGAAGCCAGCGTGCGCACGCCTGAGAAGCTGAACCCGGTCAAACTTTTCGATGGATTCGGTCATGTCATGCTGTCTCCCGAGTCTTATCCGTATGTTTGGTCTGCGAGAATCGCCGAGGAGTTGCTCGAACCGGGCGATCCGTTTCGCAATCTCTTGACTCGCGATCTCTTGGTGAAAGAGGACGTTCATAAGACAAAACTTGGTGATGCCATCAATGTGGTGTCTCTGGTAAGAAAGTTTTTTGAGAGCAACGTAGAGTGGGGACAGCACAACAAAGATGCGTGCAGCGAAGATTTCGCGAGAGTGCTCAGCGAATTTGCCTGGTTCGATTCTGAGGGACAACCGTGGCATCGGTTGTTTTGCGATGACCCGATGCCGAACCTAGTTGCTGACCTTTGCTTCGGACAAGCAGGTTACCCGTATCACGCAAACGCTGATCGGCAATTGAGGTTGAGCTACACCGCCGAAAACACGCCGATGCTTACGGACGTGTTCATCTTCGACCAAGCGAGGTATCTCTATGACCTAGTCCCGTCACCTTCGTTATTCGGCAAAGAGCTGCCTCTTCCCATGCAGTTTGTCCTGCGAGTCTGCATGGATTCAATTCGCCGCCACGCTCATAGCAATTGCCCACAACTGTTCTGGGGATGTGCTCTTGCAGCCTTCGGTGAAGAAGGGTTTTCATCTCACGATTGGCCGGGCCGGACATTGATCAATTAATGGTTGTTGGCGACTATCTCGGTTCGCTTTCGGAGCGGAACATCCGCCTTTGAAGGCACAACGCCCGGCCAAACCCAAGCCACCCAGTGCAAAAGCTGCTGCAAAAGCATTGCCAGCGATTGCTAAACTGCGAAACATTCCCGCCGTCCGCCATTACTTATGAAACAGTTTGCCATTGTCGCCGCCCTGCTTGCCTTAGCTGCCACCCTGTCCGCCGCGCCGGCGGGCAATACGCCTGACGGCATCGAGCGCGGGCCTTACTTCTCCGGCACGATCAAGAGCAGTTACCCCGTCCCGAACAATCTCGCGATGAAGGGCCTCGTCGTCTCCGTAGGGGCCAACCGCGAAGTGCACGTCTGCTACGACGCCGATCTCCTGCGCATGTCGGTCGTCTGGTCGGGCGATTACCTCAAGTTCGGCAAGAGCCAGGTCGAGATCGTCCACCCGCAGCCGCCCGAGGTCGCCGGCAAGCCGCTCTTCGGCACCGTGACCGGCCCCGGCTGGGCCAAGGACGGCAAGTTCGAGGACCTGCGCGAGAACAAGCAGGGCCGCCTGCCGACCGAGTGGGCCAAGTATCGCGGCCTCTACCTCAATGGCTGGAATGTCATCCTCAAATACACCGTGGGCGCGGCTGAAGTGCTCGAAATGCCCGGCCTCGAAACGGTTGGCGAGGCCAAGATCGTAACCCGCACGTTCGAGCTGGACAGCGCCACGCCACAAACTCTGCTCGTGTCCGACGGCCTGCCTGCGGGCGGCACACCCGGTGCCAAGCTGACGTTTGATGTCGCTGCTGCCGGCAACGAGCCCGCCCAGTCCATCGCCATGGCCGTGCAGGGTGGCAAGGGCATCACGCTCGAAAACAACAGCGGCCGCGTCACCGCGAAGATTCCCGCTGGCAAGCAGTCCTTCCGCATCGCCCTCTGGAAGGGTGCCAAGTCCGACTCCGCCGCCGTGGAAGCCGCGTTGAACAGCCCGGCCATGCTCCCCAGCCTCGCCGCCCTCACCAAAGGCGCGCCCGGTCGGTGGACCCAGCCTGTCGAGACCCAGGCCGTGCTCGGCACGGGCGACGGTCCCTATGTCGTGGACGATCTCACGCCGCCGGTGCCCAACCCGTGGAACTCCAAGACCTACTTCGGCGGTTTTGACTTCCTGCCCGATGGCCGCGCCGCCGTCGCGTGCTTCCACGGCGATGTCTGGATCGTCAGCGGTCTGAAGGACCCGCAGGGCAAGCTGTCCTGGAAGCGCTTCGCCACCGGGATGTTCCAGCCCCTCGGCCTCAAGGTGGTGGACGGCCTCATCTACGTCACCTGCCGCGACCAGATCACCCGCCTGCATGACTTGAACGGCGACGGCGAAGCGGACTTCTACGAGTGCTTCAACAACGACACCGTCGTGACGCCGAACTACCACGAGTTCTGCCTCGACCTGCACACGGATGACGCCGGGAACTTCTACTACGGCAAGGGCGCGCCCTGGCCGCCGACGGTCCAGTCCCCGCACCAGGGCACCATGATCAAGGTGAGTAAAGATGGTTCCAAACTGGAAGTCATCGCGACCGGTCTCCGCGCTCCGAACGGCAGCACCCTGGGCGGCCCCAATGGCTGGCTCACCGTCAGCGACAACGAAGGCCACTACATGCCGGCCAGCAAGTTGAACCTGATCAAGACCGGCGGCTTCTACGGCATGCGTCAGAGCGCCCATGGCAAGGCCCCGCCCGACGACAAGATCAACGACTACGACCAGCCCATCTGCTGGCTGCCCAAGTCCCAGGACAACTCCAGCGGCGGGCAGGCGTGGGTCAACACAAAGCAATGGGGACCGTTTGAGAACCACCTCCTTTTCACCAGCTACGGCATGGGCACGCTCTTCCACGTCATGACCGAGGAAGTGGACGGCCAGGTGCAGGCCGGCATGACGCCCTTCCCGCTGAAGTTCCCGAGCGGCACGATGCGCGGTCGCTTCAGCCCCAAGGACGGCCAGCTCTACCTCACCGGCCTGCGCGGCTGGCAGACGCGCGGCACCCGTGACGGTGCGTTCACCCGCGTCCGTTACACGGGCAAGCCGGTGGACATGCCCTACTCGCTCCACGTCACCAAGCAGGGCGTGCAGATCACGTTCACCCGCGAGCTGGACACCGCCTCCGCCGCTGACGCCGCGAACTGGGCTGTGGAACGCTGGGATTACCTCTACTCCAGCAACTACGGCTCGAAGGAGTACAGCAACCTGGCCAAAAAAGAAGTCGGCCACGAAAAGCTCGACGTGAAATCTGTCCGCGTGGGTACGGACAAGAAGACCGTGTTCCTCGAAATCCCGGACATGAAGCCCGTCATGCAGATGCGCGTGAAGTGCAACCTCAAGGCCGCCGACGGTGCGACCGTCAGCCAGGAGATCTACAACACGATCCACAAGCTGGCGGAGAAGTAGTTAAACCGGGGCAACCCGAGCGTTCGTGACAGATAAATTTGTGGGCGGGTGACGCACAGGTCTGGTTAGCGCCAAACGGGCTTCGGGTGTCCCGGAGGGACTTTCGACTTTAGCCCGGCGTTTCAACGCCGGGTTGGGCTGGAAGCAGCGGCCCGTCCCGAGGGGACGGCTGAACGATTAACCCGTTCGCGCCCGTTCTGTCGTCCCTCCGGGACCAATCACCGCCAAGCACCCAGATCTCCGCGCCAGGATGGTGGGGCCGCAAGAAACCAAGATGGGGCCCGAGCGCACTGGTCCGCAGATGGTTCTTGACCATGGGAAAGGAGATTGTGGACTTTGAAGCCCGTCAGCCGAATCGTCCTGACGCGCCAGCCACTCCGCTGGCCGCTGGGCCAACCCAACCGGTTACCCTCACCGTAGCCCCCGCTCCGGCCAACCCGACTGCCAGTCCCGGCTCCGGTTCACCCAACGCGGCTGCGACCTCGGACAAGCCCGCCGTTGCGAAGGAGGTTCCGCCTGACCGGCCAGCCCCCGACCGGCCCGCCAAGCTGCCCGCTCCCTTCGTCGAGACCTCCCCAACCGTCCACATCACGCGGGAGGACATCAAACTCCAACCCCCGACGGTCACTGTAACCGTTCCGGCCAGTGCCGTGGTCTCGGCCCCGGCGGACAAGGTGAAGCCTGCTTCCGCACAAGCGCAGCCGGTGGCTCCCTCGCCCCCAGCGGCCGAGGGCCACGTTGAGGAAAAGATGCCACCAGCTTCCCCGGCATCCGCCCCCGCCAAGACTCCTTCGTCTTCACCCGCTCCCCTGCCCTCTCCCGCCGAGGGAGCGGGTTCCAAACCAACTGCACCACCAGCCGTCTCACCCACTACCAGTGGCAACGCGACTACCCCAAAAGGCGGCGCTCCCAGCCCAGCCCCCGCTCCGGCACTTCCCAAGCCGGCCACCTGGAAAAATCTCCCCGCCAAGGAGCCATGGTGTCCCCCGGTCATCGCAGCGCAGGCACCGGAGTTGCGGAAGGTCGCGGCGGCCGATGCGGTCGCCACCGAACGGGTCTTGCCTGGCTGGCGGGCGGCCGGGGCTTCGCGGCGGGGCCGCATGCACGCCAACGGCGGAACGCATCGCGAGGATTCACTGACCATTGACGCCCATGACCGCGCGACCGTGCTGTGCGTTTCGGACGGGGCCGGCAGTTGCCAGCACAGCCGCATCGGCAGTCACGTCGCCGTACACCGGGTGGTGGAAGTCCTGCTCGCGGCGACGGAGAAAGTGGACCCCGCGATTACGGCTGATGCGGCGAAGTTGAAGGACTTTCTCTCCGCCCGCGTGACCGAGGCGGCCATCGCTGCGACCGATGCCCTGCTGGACCTCGCCAAGAAAACCGGCTGCGCGCCCAAGGACTTCCGCTGCACCCTGCTGACCGCGCTGCACTATCGCGGCGAGTCGCACGAACTGCTCGTGACCAATCAGATCGGTGACGGCGCGATCTGCCTGCTGCGCAAGGACCAGTCCACCGCCCGGCTCGGGGCGAGCGACAGCGGCGCGCACAGCGGCGAGGTAAGCTGTTTCGTCCCGGACGACTGCGCGCGGGCCAAGGCCAGGTGCGTGGAAGTGGTCAGTGACCTTGCCCCGGTCGAGTGTGTGCTCCTGTGCAGCGATGGCATCGAGGACCCATTTTACCCGTTGGAGAAACAGGCGGGGGACATATTCCGGCAGTTCTACACGGGCGTGGAAAAACCGCTGAAGGATTTCAAGGCGCAGCTCCCGCAGCCCGCGCCGCTGCTCCAGGAATCTGCCGCCTGGGGACTGGCCCAATGGCTGGAGTTCGAGAAGCGCGGAGAAAACGATGACCGGACGGTCGCCGTACTGCACCGGCTGCCAGTGAACATTTCCTTTTAGCCACAGATGAACACAGATGAAACACGGATGGGAGGGAAGGATTTTCATAAGGAGCGCAGGAAGGCAGGAGTGGGATTCTGTCTGATGACATCTTGTCTTTCCCTCCTGCTTTCCTGCTTTCCTTATAGATGTTTTCCGGCACCCGCGTTCCTCCTGTAACCATCTGTGGCCAAATAATCCTGTGGCTTTACACTCCAAACCTCCTGCGGTGCCCCCGACTCCGCCGCCGTTGCCGCCGAAGCTGCACCAGACCTTCCTGCGCGCCAAACTTGCCGACGGCAGCACCGTGGAGTTCGACAGCGAACCGCTGGCGTCCGGCGGGGAAAAAATCGTCTTCTTCACCAAGGACAAGCAGCACGTCATCGCGTTCTTCTTCGGCCACGTCAATGATCCGGGCGAGCGGCGGCGGCGGCTCGAAAAGATTCTTGGTCCCTATAACCCTACCATCGGCGGTGCCCAGGCGGATTACTGGCGCAAGCACTTCTGCTGGCCCGTCGGCATCATCGACAACGACCCCAACCTGCCTGCCGACTTCATCAAGCGGCACAACATCTTCAAGCCCGTGCTGGGCGTCGTGGTGCCGGCGTATCGCAGCAACTTCTTCTTCAAGGACCGCACTGGCAACACGCGCGAGAAAAAGGGCCGGTGGTTCACCGGGGTGAAATCGCGGAAGCTCGTGCCCGAGGACGAGCGCGGCAACCTGCTGCGTTACCTCCAATGCTGCTCCGTCATGGCCAGTTCCGTGCGGCGGCTGCACTTCGCCGGGCTCGCGCACTCGGATTTGTCGCACAACAACGTGCTCATTGATCCCAAGCACGGCGACGCCTGCGTGATCGACTGCGATTCGCTCGTGGTGCCCGGCCTCGCGCCGCCGACGGTGATGGGCACGCCGGGTTACATCGCGCCGGAGGTCGTCGCCGGCAAGAAACAGCCCAGCATCGAGACGGACCTGCATGCGCTGGCCGTGTTAATGTACGAGAGTTTGCTGCTGCGGCATCCGCTCGCGGGACCGAAGGTGCGCAGCACGCGCTCACCGGAAGAGGACGATCTGTTGAGCATGGGTGCGCAGGCCTTGTACGTGGAACACCCGAACGACGCGAGCAACCACTTGAAGCCCGCGCCCGAGATACCGGTGAAACGCCTGGGACCGTATCTGGAAAAGCTCTTCCACAAGACCTTTGTCACCGGCTTGCACGCACCCCATCTGCGCGCCAGCGCCAGCGAGTGGGAGAAGGGGTTGCAAAAGACCCTCGACCTCGTCCACCCCAGCCCCGACGGCCACAACTGGTTCATCGTCACCCACGACCTGCCGTTGGAATGTCCCTTCAGCAAGCGGAAACTCACGGCCCCCGTGCCCGTAGCAACGTTCCTGCGTCACATCAAACGGCCCGGCAGCGACACGCTGGATTTCAAGGATGATGAACATTCGCTCACCGTCTGGAACGGCCAGTATCTCTACCCGTGGCACGCCCGCTCCAACGTCTCGCCGCTCGACGCCAAACGTGAGCCGGTCGGCTACTTCACCTTCCACCAGGACCGGTGGTACCTAGTGAACCAGAGCAATGCCGACATGCTGCTCGTTGATCAGCCGGATTACCTCCGGCACGGCCATGCGGTCGAACTCACCCCCGGTCTGCGCGTGCTGCTGTCGCTGGAGGACGGCGGGCGGCTGGCGGTGTTTGATTTTCTCGCGCCATAATTTTCCGGCAAACGGCTTGCGTCACTTGAATGTAACCGTACACTCGGCGCGTCCCAATCCGGTCATTGTGATGGGATCGGCCAGTGAAAAACCTTTATGGACGAGCAGCCTAAAATTCCGACGCCCGCGCCGGTGCTCCTGCGGGAGCTGAACTACAGCTTCACCCCGGTCGTCATTTTTGTGATCGTCGCGATCGCAGCGATCCTCCTATGGACCAAGCGGCTGGGCCCCACCACATTGCAGGCGGAGGCCGAAACCGTGGATGTGATCGTCTCCAGCACCCAGCCCGGCGTGCTCGCGGAGGCCAACAAGGACATCCGCATCTTTTCCAAGGTCGCCAGCGGCCAGATCGTGATGCGCCTTGTCGGGGCCGATCCGAAGAACCCGGTGCCGCTCACCTCGCCGATTGACGGCACGATCACCAAGATCCACCGCTACCCCGGCGACACCAACGCGGTCGTTGCGGCGGGCGAGCCGATCATGACCATCACCGCGCCACGCCCGGACCGGCTCATCGCCTTCCTGCGCCAGCCGATGACCTTCGACCCCTCGCCCGGCATGAAAGTGCTCATCCGCCCGCGCGCCCGCAGCCGGAAGACGTACGAAGCCACCATCGACCGTGTCAGCCCGCAGTTGGCCCCCATCCGCGGCCAGCTCCTGCCGCCGGGCCAGCACCGCGTCAGCCCCGCCCCGACAAACCACGTCAGCGCGCGAGCCGGCGGCCAGAAAAGCGCCCCCGTCAGACCCAACAGCACGAGCAACCCCGCGGCCAGCCGCACCTGCCGGTCCAGCGCCCACGGGGCGTTTGCCATCCGCTCCAGAGGCAACCCGGCTTTTTCCCACGCAATCAGTCCACCTTCGAGCTGGGACACCGCCGGGAACCCCAGGGCTGCGAGCTTGCCCGCCGCCTGACTGGAGCGTTGTCCCGAGCGGCAGATGCATACGATGGGCCGGTCCCGTTCCAATTCCCCGACGCGGCGCTCCAGCTCCGCCAGCGGCACCAAGTCGGCCAGGCCGATGTGCAGCCCGGCAAACTCCACCGCCTCGCGTACGTCCACGAGCTGCATCCGTTCACCGGCCAGCAGCCGGCGGTAAAGCTCCTCCGGCGGCAGGGCGGCGGGAAGTTTCGGGTTGGCGTCCGGCGCAGGTTGCGGCATGGTTTGCATATCGTGTAGTGACTATATGACTAT
>RFSE01000242.1 GCA_009924135.1 Pseudomonadota bacterium
TGGCGTCGCCGGGCTCCTTACCCCCGGCTAATCGCTGGCATCGCTCCGCGATGGCCCAACACCCCGCGCACGACCCGCAAGCCAGCCGCAACCCCGTTGGGATTCAACTTGGAAAGCGTAGTTGCAGCACCGCGAAGGGCGCATGGCATGAACCAAAATCAGTCCGACCTGGTCCGGGAATCGGTTCCCACGCTGAGGGAACCGGAGAGGGTCAGAAAGATGGGATCAAAAAGATGGGAAAGAATCTGTGTGGAAATTTTTCTGACCCCATTTTTCTGATCAAGGCAGCGGCTGGTAACCCGCCGCTTTCTTGCTGCAAACGCGCCGGTGGCTGCTTAGGCTCGGCCCACTTATGAGCGCAACGCCTGAGCAGCTTTGGCAGCGGTTTCAACAGCATTACACCGAATTCCCGACCTTGGGCCTCGCCCTGGACCTGAGCCGGATGAATTTTCCCGCCGATTTCCTCCCGGCGATGCAGCCGCGCCTCGCGCAGGCCTTCACCGCGATGGCGGAGCTGGAGCGCGGGGCCATCGCCAACCCCGACGAAAAGCGCATGGTCGGCCATTACTGGCTGCGCAATTCCGCGCTCGCGCCCACCCCTGCGATCGCGAAGGAGATCGAGGACACGCTCGAGGCCGTGGAGAAGTTCACGGCGGAAGTCCACGCTGGCGCGACCGTGCGCGGTGCGGGCGGGCCGTTCAAGCGCCTGCTCGTCGTCGGCATCGGCGGCTCGGCGCTGGGACCGCAGTTCGTCGCCCACGCTCTGGGCAAGCCGGCCGACGACAAGCTCATCGTCCATTTCTTCGACAACACTGATCCCGATGGCATGGACAAGGTCCTCGCGGCGATCGGCGGTGATCTGGACCGCACGCTCGTGGTCGTGATCTCCAAGTCCGGCGGCACCAAGGAAACGCGTAACGGCCTGCTGGAGGCCAAGGCCGCCTACACCCGCGCCGGGCTGCGCTTCGAGGCCCACGCCGCCGCCGTCACCGGCGTGGGCAGTGAACTCGACAAATACGCCGAGCAAAACGGCTGGCTCCGCCGGTTCCCCATGTGGGACTGGGTCGGCGGGCGCACGAGCGAACTTTCGGCCGTCGGCCTGTTGCCCGCCGCGTTACAGGGCCTCGCCATCCGCGAGATGCTCGCCGGGGCCAAGGCGTGCGATGAGGCGACCCGCGTGCCGGACTTCGCGAAGAATCCCGCCGCCCAGCTCGCCCTGATGTGGTTCTACGCCGGGGGCGGACGCGGCACGAAGGACATGGTCGTGCTGCCCTACAAGGACCGTCTCGAACTCTTCTCCAAATACCTCCAGCAGCTCATCATGGAGTCGCTCGGCAAGGAACTCGATCTCGACGGGAAGGTCGTGAACCAGGGCCTCGCGGTTTATGGCAACAAGGGCGCCACCGACCAGCACGCCTACGTGCAGCAGCTCCGCGAGGGTGTGTTGAACTTCTTCGTCACCTTCATCGAAGTGCTGACCGACCGCGCCAGCAGCAGCATCGAGGTCGAGCCCCGGACCACCAGCGGCGACTTCCTCACCGGCTTCTTCCTCGGCACGCGCGCCGCGCTGCACGAGAAGGGCCGCGAGTCCGTCACCCTCACGGTGAAGGACGTCTCCCCGTACACCATCGGCCTGCTCATCGCGCTGTTCGAGCGCGCGGTGGGCCTCTACGCCAGCCTCGTCAACATCAACGCCTACCACCAGCCCGGCGTTGAAGCAGGCAAGAAAGCCGCCGGTGCCGTGCTCGCCCTCCAGGCGAAGCTTGTCGCGCACCTGAGCGCCAACCTGGGCAAGTCCTTCACTGTCACGGAACTCGCCGCCGCCATCGGTGCGCCGGGTCAGGAGGAAACGCTCTTCAAAGTCGGTACGCACCTGGCGGCGAATGCGGGCCGCGGCGTGCAGAAGACCGGCGGGGGATCACCGGCGGAAGCGAAGTTTGCGGCGAGCTGAACGGGGGTCGGTTGGCTACCGGCCAGGCGGTGGCATGTGGCGTTGCGCAGCAGCGACTTCATCGTCGCTCATCCGCACAAACCACCCTAGGCGCACGCGCATCTCGAAGAGAAAGCGGGCGTTATCATCAAACCAAGCCTGCAACGACGCCAGGTCGGGAAAGGCCTGCGGCGAGAGGGCATGCTCATTCAGCGCCTGAAGGAATCGGCGGTAGATGTAGCCCACATCGGCGGACTCAAGTCGGATAACGGTTTGGAACGGATGATCGGGCAGAGGAGAGGTGGGACTATTTGTGCAGACCAGATCTTGTCCCGGAGCCACCGCAATAAAAGCGGTGAAAGCGAAATCTTTTTCCTCCTTCGAAGATTCAAGATACCGCCGCAGGTAGATCAACTGTCCATAATGGCTGCGGCTTTGGTCCAGAAAATTGATGCCCCCCATGTCGCGGTAACATGGGTCAAGCACCCGGGTGGGTTTCTTGAATCCCACTTCCTGGAATCCCAATGCTTTGAATTGCTCTCGCTGGGTCGCAGTCGCATGCCGGAACCCATCCGAAAGCTCATGTTCTGGACAGGCTAGGTCTGCCCACAGGCCTGGCATCCACCCGACAGGTTTCATTTCCACGGCCGTGACTGTCTCGTCAAACGGACGCGGATTCGTTTTGTAGTAGCCGGGCAGGACGGGCTCGTCTTCAGTCTGCGAGCAAGCCGTGGCGGGCCCCTCGGTTGTCACCAGCTTCTGTCCATCCAGATCCTCGGGAATCTCTCCCGCAGCGACCTGGTTGAAACCCGCCGTTGCGAACGAGGGGATGCCCAGCGCACCGACCAAGCCGGCATGCCGCTCGATTGCGAACGTGTAACCATCCTCATCCTCAATCGATTTCCGGAGGATGCGTTCCACCTCGGCAACGGCATCCGCTCCAAACGCCTGGCATAGCTTGCGAGCATCGCCTCCCGATGGAGCTGAAACATCGCCTTCGAAATAGCCCGGCGACGAATCATATTCGTCAGTCAACTCGCCGTTAACATGGAGCTGATACCACAGGATGTCGTCGTCGTGGTTAACTACTGCCAACACCGGGCACGCAAACTGACGTGACAGCCGGCCGGCCAGCCCGGTGATCCCCTCCTGGTTCTGGTCTTCTGACTCCTCATCGAATACGACGACGCAACATGCCTCCACCGGCGTGACAATGGCCGAACGATCGGCCAGAAATGCCGCCACCGATTCCTGGCTGGGGCCGCGCAGCGTGTAGCTGGTGTAAAAGTTGCCCATAGATGAGCGCTGCTCTACGGCCCCGCCCTGGCTGACTCCTACTTCAGCACCGCCCGCAGCACGGGCTCAAAAATGTCCGCCTGACGCAGGAAGCCCAGGTCGCTGGCGTGCGAGGCGTCGGTTGCGCCGTCGGTGTCGTCGCCGTAGAGGTGGTCGCCGCTGATGTAGGAAAGCTTGGTGACGCCTTCCTTCTGCAACTGCTCGTAGGCCGCGCGCAGGGCCGCGTGGTTGTCGTCGTGGAACTTCTTCTTCGCGGGCGTGATCCACTCGTTCGTGAAGCGCCGGTCCTCGACCAGCACGATGGGCGTGTTCGGCCGGGCGGCGCGGAGCTGTTTCACCAGCGGGACGCACTTGGCGGTCACATCGCCGGGACCCATGTTCGGCAGGCAATCGATGACATAGACGGCGGCGTCCACCTCGGTGAGCAGCTCGCCCACGGCGGCGTCCATGCGGCCGTTGCCGGAGAAGCCGACGTTCATCACCGGCCGGTCGAAGCGGCGGCCGAGAATCGCCGTGTGCACCATGCCGGGCCGCGACGCGCACGCGCCGTGTGTGATGGAGGTGCCGTAGAAGACGATGGGCTTCTCCGCGCGCGGGGCCAGTCCCTCGAACTTCGCGCCCGCCGGCACGCCGATTTCCAATGACTCGATGCCGTTGTAGAGCGGGAGGTAGGCGGCGTATTCGCGTTCGCCCGGCGCGAGATCGCTGATGAGCGTGGTCTCAACCTTCGCCGAGCCGGGCCGCGTGACCTGCACCCATTTCCACTTGCCGTCGGTATCCCGCGCGTAGAGATCCAGGCCGCTGACGCCGGTGGCGGGCATGTGCGGCATGGCGAGGTTGGTCTTCGCGAGGGTGTAGCGGGTGTATATGGCCTTCGCGTCGGTCTTGAAGCGCACCATCATGCCGGCGCTGTCGCGGCTCAGACCCCACACGGCGGGCGTGACCTTGCCCTCGGCCTTGGCCGGCAGGCGGTCGAACCACCGCTTGCGTTCCTGATCGCCCCAGCCCCGGCCCTCGACGCCCCATTTGGTCACGTCATGCCACGCGGCATCGGCAGGAATGCCGCCGGCCTTGGGTGGCGCGGGTTTCGCGGCGGGCTTGGGTGCGGGCTGCTGGGCAACGACCGTGGTGGCGAGGGCGAACGCAAGGAGGAGGGCGGTTCTCATGGCGGTAAACGAGTGATGCGAGATGAAGTGCGGCGGAACTGGGTTCACGGGCGAAGTGTTGGCGCAGTGGCGGGCGGGCGTCAACGGCGGGAATAACGCCGCGCGCGATTAGCCCTGCCCCAACGGGGTTGTGGCATGAAGCGACCCGCGTACGACCCATAAGCCGGCCGCAACCCCGTTGGGGTTGGAGCTGATTGCAGACGCTGACCCAGGGTAGCGCGTGCCTCGCAACCCTGGGCTGAGGGCCAGAATCCCGTTGGGATTCAATTCCCTCCGCGTCGCGTTGCCAGAAACTGAGCTGCGCCCATGCAGGCAGCGGCCGGGAAAGGCGGCTTGCTCCGCACCCAATTTTTCCCTAACTTGACCTAAGTGAAGCTGCATTTGGAAAATTTGCCGCCCTCGCTCGTGGCGCAGCGCGAGACGCTCGCCCGTTGCCTCGAAGCCATGGATGCCGCGCATCCGTTCCGGCAGGTCATCCTCTTCGGCTCCCACGCACGCGGCGAGGCCCGGCCAGACAGCGATGTGGACTTGTGCCTCGTGGCGGATGGGGCCGAGCAACAATACGATACGGCAACGACCTGGCTCCGCGCGGTCTGGAACCTCCGTCCCAAACCCTCCTTCACCCTCATCCCGGTGACTCCCGAGCGCCTGCGGGAAAAGCAGGCCGTGGGCGACTATTTCTTCCGGACCGTCCTCAAGGAAGGAGTCGTGCTTGCGGCGTAAGACCGACAGCAATAATCCGGCGGACTGGCTGCTCATCGTCGAGTCCGACATGGAGTTGCTGCGCCAGGGCGTTGCTCATGAGTGGAGCTTTGCCATGTGCCGCAGCAAGCTCGCGGAGGTGCTGGAGAAGATTATCAAGGCCGAACTCATCCGTCTCGGCTGGCCGCTGGAAAAGACGCACGACCTCGTCCGCCTTCATGATTGCCTGGTCGAATGGAAGTCAGACCTTGAGCCAGGTGCCGCGCCCGTGTGCCTGGAACTTGCGCAAGCCTACTTCACCGACCGCTACCCCGGCTTCGATCTTGAGGACCCGGACTGGCCCAAGCTGCGCGGGCAGCTTCAGCGGGTGGAGGAATTGCTGGCCACCGTGAAAGCGCGACTGGGCACTTAGACGGACCGATGCAGTTGAGCCACGTATGGGACACGGATTTAACACGGAGCCAACGGTGCAGAGGCCGTGACGCACCAGTGCTTGACCCGCACGGTTTGGTGCCGGCCTGCAACTGCGACGATACGCAGGCTCACCTTGTCCCCATCCGTGTTCCGTCCGTGTTTCATCCGTGGCTAATGAATTGTTCCGGCTTAGGCGCTGAGGCACTGCGGGTTCGAGTTAACACGCTCCGGGCTGATACGGGTGCGCCGCTTCGGAGTATCGCAGCCTTGCTCCTGCTCACTCAAACAACCCCTGGATCTCCTCCCACGTGAGGTTGTCCGCCAGTGTCTCCTCGCCGCCGAGGGTGGCTTTGATGATCGCGCGCTTCTTCTGCTGGAGCGCTAAAATCTTCTCCTCCACGGTGCCGCGCGCGATGAGCTTGTAGCTCGTCACCACGCGCGTCTGGCCTATGCGGTGGGCGCGGTCGGTGGCCTGGTCTTCCACCGCCGGGTTCCACCACGGATCGAAGTGCACCACGGTGTCCGCGCCGGTGAGCGTGAGGCCGACGCCGCCGGCCTTGAGGCTGATGAGGAAGACGGGGATCTTCGCGTTGCCCTGGAACTTCTCCACCACCGCGCCGCGGTTCGTGGTGGAGCCGTCGAGGTAGCAGAACTCGATCTTCTCTGCCACGAGCTTGTCCCGCAGCAGGGCGAGCATCGTGGTGAACTGGCTGAAGACCAGCACGCGGTGCCCGCCATCCATGGCCTCCTCGAGCAGTTCGCTGAACATCGCCACCTTGCCGGAGCTGTCGTCGGTGAACTCGGCATTCTCCATCTTGAGCAGCCGCAGGTCGCAGCAGATCTGCCGCAGGCGCAGCAGCGCGTTGAGCACCACCATCTTGCTCTTCGCCAGGCCCTGCGCGCCGACGGCGTCCATGACTTCCTTGCGGCTGACAGCGAGCACCTGCTTGTAAATCTCCGCCTGGTCGTCGGTGAGTTCGCAGTAGGAGACCTGTTCGAGCTTCGCGGGCAGGTCCTTGGCCACCTCGGTCTTGAGGCGGCGCAGGATGAAAGGCCGCAACCGCCGGCCCAGCCGCGCCTGCACGGCCTCGTCCTTGTCCCGCGTGATGGGCTGCTCATAACGCTCGCGGAAGTCCGTGGCCGAGCCGAGGTAGCCGGGCATGAGGAAGTCGAAGATGCTCCAGAGATCGAGGACGGAGTTCTCCATCGGCGTGCCGGTGAGCACGACGCGGTAGTTCGCCTTCACGGCCTTTACAGCCTGCGAGTTCTGCGTCTGGCGGTTCTTGATGTGCTGCGCCTCGTCGAGCACGAGCGTGTCGAACTCGAACTCGCGGTACTTCTCCGCGTCGCGCCGGATGAGCGCGTAGCTGGTGATGACCAGATCGCTCTTGGCAATGTCCTCGAACCGTGAGTGCCGCCCGGTGCCGTGCAGTGCCACGACCTTCAACTGCGGCGTGAACTTCTTCGCCTCCGCCACCCAGTTGAAGACCAGCGAGGTCGGGCACACGATCAGGACCGGGCCGGAGAGCTTGCGGTTCGTGTGGCACGAGTGGAAGAACGCGAGGGTCTGGAGCGTTTTGCCCAGGCCCATTTCGTCCGCGAGAATGCCGCCGAACTTGTTCTCGCGCAGGAACTGCATCCACGCGACGCCCTGCTTCTGATACGGACGCAACACGCCGTCGAGGTGGCCCAGCGGCGGGCAGGCGAGTTTCGTCTGGCCGCTCTGCCGGGCCGCGCGCTCGCGCCAGCCGGCGAACAGGCCCGGCTTCTCGTAGAGCGCGGCGAAGACCAGATGGGTGACGTCGCCCATGCCGCCGAACACGCGCGCGCAGGCGGCGCGGTCGGTCAGGTCAACGGAGATCAGTTCAGAGTCTGCATCGAGATCGTCCGGGATTCGCCGCGATACTCCGACGACATCCCAGCCGCGTGCCGAAAATTCCTCGATCGCGGCGCGCCCTACCAGTCCGGTTGCGCCAGCGACCAGCACCTTGTTGTTTGCCATGTAGCCTCTCCCTTTGGATGCAATATAGTCGGGCCACATCCATCAAGGGGAGAGATACATGGACGCTGACATCCAGAAGGTGATCGACGACTACAAGATCCGCCAGGTGCTGTACCGCTACACCCGCGGCGTGGACCGGTGCGACGCCGAACTGGTCAGCTCGGTCTATCACGAGGACTCCACCGACGACCACGGCGCTTACAAGGGGCCGGGAAAGGCGTTCGGTCCGTATGTGACCAAGGCGCTGGCCGAGCACACGGAATCGACGTCGCACACGCTCAACCAGTCGATCATCGACATCCACCACGAAACCGCCAAGGCCGAGACCTGGTTCGTCGCCTATCACGTGCGCAAGGACGGCGACACCACCTATCTGGACCGGTTCGGCGGCCGCTATCTGGACAAGCTGAAGAAGCGCAACGGCGACTGGCTGATCATCAAGCGGGTCGTGGTGCGCGACTGGAGCACGACCGAGAAGGTCGAAGGCTCGTACTACAAGGCGGAGAATTTCGAGGCCGGTAAACGCTCGAAGGAAGACCTGGCCTACAC
>RFSE01000243.1 GCA_009924135.1 Pseudomonadota bacterium
TTCGGGGCGCTTCAGGAAAGTTTGCGGGCGCCTCCGTGGCGCGGCGGCGAAAACGGAAGTCAAATTCTGAAACGGGGCGTTTTTTGACGGGCTGCTAACAGCCCGTCAAAAAACGCCATCGGCATGACTCAAATAATATCCGCAAGCCTCTGTTGAAGCTGGGCTAACTCTGCTCTTGTCAAACGAATTTCTAAATCACCGCCGTGCTCAGCTGTAATCACAAGCGAGAAACCGTCGGCAACCTCATAAACTAGAACGCTCGCCTCGCCGATGCCTTCCTTCTTCGGCAAATCAAATCTCAATCTTAGTGGTTCTCCTGTGGTGAGCATAAGCTGCTTAACGTCCAGAATTCAGGCACCCGGGACTAAATGGCGTAAACCGCGAAGCGGAACTGGAACCGCCAACCCGCGTTGCCGCAGCGATTGGTTACATGGTTTTCTTCTCACGGACAAGTTCCTCAAACCGTCTTTGCGCTTTTTCCCGTGACGATGGAGCACCACACCAAGTGCACTCCCACCAAGCTGGAGCATGCTCGCCGCATTCCGTCATGTATCGATCAACCTGTTCCCACGTCCTAAACCCCAAGACTTTCGCAAGGTAGCGTGGCAATGGCTGCAAACAATATCCAACCTGCATCCAATACAAATAATAATCCTCGACCGGCGCAAAATCTTCTAGCTCCCCAAAAACAACTCGATGCCTCCCATGATCTCGGAGAAATTCCTTCAACGGCGGGAAAACACCTTCATAAAGCCATCGGCTGGTTTCATCTGCCGGTGGGTGCCAGTAATCGTCGGTCACAATAACGGACTCCACAGAGACTGCTTTCTTGCGAGAAACAACGTCGGAATGTTCGAGCTTCCAATATGCCCATCGATATCCAGCGTCGATGTAGATTTTGCAATCGGAGCAGGCAAAATAGAGATTGTTCATTTGTCGCAACCGCTTTACTGTCCAACATCCCAGCTAACACTGTATTGGGCTGAAGCATTTCTACCTGTCTGAGTTAGCAGCTTTCTGCCTTCCTAGCGTGGCAACTACCTGCTGTCGAGCCGATTAACGCACAACGAATCGCTCATCGCACCGCTGAACGGACCCAGTGAGGCCGAGGCCCTCACCTCGCCTTGATCAGCGATGCCCAGTGTATTCGGCGGGGCACCGAATGCCACCCGAGGCCAAAAGACGCCCGCACCGGCGCTCCGCCGACCGAGCTAGCAACCGGGCGCCATCATCCGCACTCAAGCGCAGCCGGGAGCAATACGGCTGTCCCTCAACGCATCTGGAATCCGAAATTATTTCTGTCCGACGTGACACCCGGCAGTCACGTTCAGCGTCCACATCGTCATGCAAACGCTCCAAATTCCCAGCGCCAAGCGCCAACAACACTGCCAACTCCCAAGGCCGTCGGGCCAAGGCACTCACGCCCGCTTTGGGCTTTGGAGCCTGGTGCTTCTTTGGTGCTTGGGACTTGGATTTTGGAGCTTCCCAGCCGGGGCTGCCCCGGCTCCGCGCCCGAACATCCTCTACATCCTTGCCGATGACATGGGTTTCTCAGACCTCGGGTGTTACGGCGGTGAGGTGGCCACGCCGAATCTTGATGCCCTGGCCGCTGGCGAGCTGCGTTTCACTCAATTTTACAACACCGCCCGCTGCTGCCCCACGCGGGCGTCGCTGCTCACGGGCCTTTACCCGCATCAGGCCGGCGTCGGGCACATGGTGGACAGCAAGAAGGGTGGGCCCGGTTATCAAAACGATCTCAACAAAAACTGCCTCACGATCGCACAGGCGTTGAAACCGGCCGGCTATCGCAATTACGCGGTCGGCAAGTGGCACGTCACACCCATCCCCAAGGACGGCTCCGAACCCTCACGCCACAACTGGCCGCTGCAACGTGGTTTCCACCGCTATTACGGCACGATCCACGGCGCGGGCAGTTACTGGGACCCGAGTTCGCTCGTACGCGACAACAAGATCGTCACGTGTGTCAGCGATCCGGAATACCAGCCCAAGGAGCCTTACTACTACACCGACGCCATCACCGATCACGCCGTGCGTTTCCTCCGCGAGCATGCGCAACAGTCGGCGGACAAACCGTTCTTTCTCTACGTGGCCTATACTGCGGCGCACTGGCCGATGCACGCGAAGGAGAGTGACATCGCCAAGTACAAGGGCCGTTACGACGCCGGTTACGAACCCATCCGGGCTGCGCGTTGGGCGAAGGCGAAACAGCTTGGTCTGGTCGATGCGAAATGGGAGATCACACCCGCGTCGGGTGCGTGGGACAACGTGCGCAACCAAGCTTTCGAGGCGCGTTGCATGGAGGTTTACGCCGCGATGATTGACTGCATGGATCAGGGTATCGGCCGCATCGTCGCCGAGCTGAAGGCGCGCGGGCAGTTTGAAAATACGTTGATCTGTTTCCTGCAGGACAACGGCGCGTGCGCCGAGCCGATGGGCCGGCAGGGCGAGTTCAAACCGCGCGCGGAAAAGCCTCCGCTCCCGCCGATGGCTCCGGCCAACCTCCAGCACGGCAGCGTGCCGAAGCAGACGCGCGACGGTTTCCCGGTGCGCCAGGGCTACGGCGTGATGCCCGGCCCGGCGGACACCTACATCGCCTACGGACGCGAGTGGGCCAACGTGAGCAACACGCCCTTCCGCGAATACAAGCACTGGGTCCACGAAGGCGGCATCAGCACGCCGCTCATCGCCCACTGGCCGGCCGGCATCGGCTCGCGCGGCGAGCTGCGCACACAGCCCGGGCACCTCGTGGACCTCATGGCCACGGCCGTGGATCTCGCCGGCGCGAAGTATCCCGCCGAAGTGGACGGCGAAAAGCTAACCGCCCTGCAAGGGGTCAGTCTCCGCAGCGCCTTCGAGAACAAGCCCCTGCCCCGCACCGAGCCCATTTTCTGGGAGCACGAAGGCAACCGCGCCGCGCGGAACGACCGTTGGAAAGCCGTCGCCAAAGGCCCCGGCGGAAAATGGGAGCTCTACGACATGCTCGCCGACCGGACCGAAACGCATGACCTCGCGAGTGCCGAACCAGCCAGGCTCAAGGAACTCGTGGACCAGTGGGAGACCTGGGCGCAGCGGGCAAACGTCGTCCCCTGGCCCCACGCGCCGCAGTATGGTGAAGCCGCCACGGATGCGCCGGCGAAGAAGGGGAAGAAGAAGTGAGCCCAGATGGCGAAGCCAGTCCCGGTGGCGTCGGGCGTCCCGCCTGACGTAGAGCCGTGGCGTCCCGCCCGGCGGAGGAAAACGCGCGCTCACACTTTTGCGAACAAACCTACGCAATGGGTTTCCTCACGCCTTTCCGGGCGGCAAGATGCCCGCCCTCTACGGCGGGCAGGATGCCTGCCGCCACAGCGCACACAGCACCACCACAGCCTTCGAATGCCCGCATTCACAGCTTCGAAACTCAGGCCAATGACCGTCGGACAGTTGACCTTCGAACCCCAGGGCAGGCACGTCCAACGGTTACTTCACCGCATCCCGAATTTCCTCTGGCATTTCGAATATCCTCCACTTCTCCGCCGGCACGTCTTTTAACGCGGCCTGGTAACGCGGTGCCGTGGGACCTTCGCCGGTCACATTGCGGATCAGGATGCGCTGGATTTGTTCGGGATGTTTCCGCGCGAGCACGCCGTAAGCCTCCGGATCGCGTTCGCCGGAATCGCCAACGAGGATGAAGCGGCGCTGGGGAAATTGCCGCAACATCGGCTCGATGACCGAGAGCTTGTATTTCTCGGGGGATTCAAACAGCGCCAGGAACGATCCGTCTTTCACCCGAAACTGTTTCATATGCCACGAGCCGGCCGGGAACCGGTTCGTCGTGGCGAAGTCCGCGAGCGGCTCGTAAAGCTGCCACGGACTGGCGCTCACGTAGTGAAAATCCGCCCCATGCGCGGCCCATCTGCGATAGGTCTCCGCCATGCCCTCCACGGCCTGAAACGGCTGATAGAAGGTCTTGCGCACCAGTTCCTGGCGGTCGCGGACATGCGTAACCTTGATGGTGTCATCCACATCGGAAATCACCGAAAGGCCCGTCTCGCGCAGCAACTGCGCGGTGCCGCGAAACTCGCGCACGTCGCCCTCGCCCAGCACGGCCCGGAACGAAATGGCCTTCGCCGCCTCTCCCCCGATCTGCTTCACCTCCGCGTCCGTGAGCTGGAACTCGCCCCGGGCGTGCCCATTGCCCGGTGATTCCGCGATGAAATATTTCTCCCCATTAACGCGCACACTCACGCTGCGGCCCCGTTCGTCATCCACGAGGAACAACTGGGCGCGCGTCTCGAACACGGCCTTCTCCGCCCTGCCCTGCGGTTCCGCAACCAGCCCGAGTGCCGTACGCAACACCGCCGCCGTCACCACGCGCCGCTCCGGCTCAAAGACCCGCGCATGCACCGGCACGTGCCACACACCCGCCCCGGCGTCGTGCCAGGCTGGTGCGGGGTAAAAGACTACGCGCTCATCTGGCCGCACGTCGGCACAGAACGCGGAGGGGATGGCCACAAAAAGGCACAGAAGGCACAAAATGAGGCAGGACAGTCGCCCTCGTAACCAGAGCATGTACTGGCATCGGAAATCCCGGGCTGGCGAAGCTGACTTCATTCGCGTCGATTGGCGTGATTCGCGGGCGTTCCCCTCTATTCGCCTTCTGTGCCTTCTTGTGGCAAATCCTTTTCGCGTTTGTTGCTCAAAGCTTGCTGGCACAACGCCGCGCGACTTCACGGCAGACGGCGGCCGCAGCAGCGGGCTGGCCGAGTTCTTTCGCGGCACGTGCCATCGCGGCGAGCTTTTTCGATCCCAGTAACTGGCCGATGCGGAACGGCAGATCCTCGGTCCGGTTGGCCTTTTCGGCGGCACCATGCTGGAGCAGGAAGTCACTGTTCGCCGCCTCCTGCCCGGGAATGGGATTCAAGATGAACAACGGCTTGCCCAGCGCCAGGGCCTCGGACGTCGTGAGCCCGCCGGGCTTGGTGATGAGCAGGTCCGAGATCGTCATCAGCTCGTGCATGTTACGTACGAAGCCGAGCACGTGCGTAGGGTGCTTGCGGTCCTGGCCGGCCAGTTCGCGGCGCAGTTCCTCGTTGCGGCCCGCGACCACGAGGGTCTGGAACGGCGTCGGCACCTTGTCGAGCTCGGCGAGGATTTCCGCGACCGGTCCCATGCCGAAACCACCGCTCAGAACCAGCAACGTCGGCAGGTCGTCCCGCAGTCCGTAGGCCTTGCGCACGGCGGCGGCGTCCACAGCCTGGGAGAATTTCGCCGCGACCGGAATGCCCGTGACGACGACCTCCTCGGCCTTTACACCACGAGCGACGAGCCGGGCCTTGGTCTCCTCGGCAGCGACGCAATAGAGGTTCACCGACGGCTCCATCCACAGCGCGTGAGCCTCGAAGTCCGTGACCACACAGGCGGTGAACGGGCGGAACTCCGCATCCTTCGCCAGCATCGCCCCCGTGATTTCCAGCGGCAGGAAATGCGTGCAGAGCATCACATCGGGCCGGAACTCCTTCACGTGCTTGACGAACTTCGCGTTCGCACGGCCCGCGAACGTGCGGCGGACGCGCGTGAGCTTGCGCATCAGCGCGGGGCTGTCCGTCTTCTTGAAGAGGTGCGCGTACAGCTCGGGCGCGTGGTCGATGACCTTTACGTAGCCTTCAGAGTAAAGCTTGCGCGAGAGCTTGGAGACGAAGTCCAGCACGTCCACGCGCTCGACGGTGTCGGCGGGGTGAGCGGCGCGCCAGGCCTCCTCGAGGGCGGCGGCGGCTTGCAGGTGTCCGGCTCCGGCAGTGACGGTGGCAATGAGGATGCGCATGGGGATGTGGTGACAGATTGGTAACAAAGCAGAGGCGCGGCTGCACGTAATTTTCGCCAGAGTCGGTTGGAACGGGTTACACACCGTCCCGGTTTCGAGCGATACACCGTGAAACGCGGCCCTACATTTTCGGAACCACCGGCTTCCACCGCTCGCGGTCCGACAGGAAAAGCTGGTACGGAAACCCTTCCGCGAAGGCAAACTTGAGCGGGAAGCCATCGGGGATCTCGCGCTTCACCACCGCGTTGGCCGCGAAGTCGCCCCAGACCCGGTCGTCGCCTTCGAGCAGTTCGGACACGAGCCGTTGGTCGAGCGTGATCGCGGTGAGATAGAGCGCGTTGACGGGACGCTGGCGGTTCACGGCAGCAAAACCCTCGGCCACGTTCGACGGCAACCACACACAATCGCACCGGCCATACCACGCCACGGCCCAGGGCATGTCGCTCATCATCAGCTCGCGCTCGCCGAGCCAGCTGGCGCGCTCCTGGATGATCTGCGGATGATACGGCGGGTAAGCCATTGGCGAGCGGGGCGTGCCGGCCAACGTGAAGCACAACGGTCCGGCGGCGACCACGAGGAACACTCCGATGACAATGCCCCGTCCGCCAAACGGCGGTAACTCCAGCTGCTCGAACAACAGCACAAACATGCCGGTGCCAAAGATGAAGATCAGCGGGGCCAGCAGCACGAGCAGGTTCTCGGAGTTCACATCCGGGACCACCTTGGAGAGATGCGTGCGGCCCAGTGCCTGGAAGGCCAGCAGCACCACGAGGCACATCAGCGTAAACAACCGCAACCGCGAAAGCGACGGGTTGCGGAACGGCACGAGCACCCCGACCAGAAAGAACGCCCCGACCCAGCTTCCCCCCAGCCGCGGCAGTTCGGACTGCAACAAGGTCGGCAGATTGTCGCCCAGTTTGGACCACATTTCGCCCAGGCCCACCTGCCGCAAGTCCTCGTGGGTCAGGTCGTTTTCCGGGTTCAACAGGCGTTCGAGCCGGTCGCCGGGGAAACGGTCCGTGGCTTGTTGCGCAGCCATCCCAGCGGTGCCGAAGAGCCGGCCACTGAGCGCGTGATTGCGCGCGAGCCACGGGGTCATGACGACGGAGAAACCGATGAGTGCCGCAAAGCCCAGGCTCAGCCCCCGCGTGGGGATGAAGAAATTGAAAAAGAACATCACCGGCAACACCAGGCCCGCCAGCGCGTAACGCGTCAACCCCAGCGCACCTGCCAGCACGCCCGCCAGCAAGGCCGTAAGATAGAGCCGCGCTGCGCCCCAGCCGCCCTCCTGCCCGCCCCGTTCGGCGGCCACGAGCAATTGTGCCAGCAACAGAAACAGGACCATGCCCAGCAGGGTGGAGAGTCCGGAAATGCTGAAGCGCCAGAGCAAGTCCGTGCCCAGCAACACGGCGACGGAGAGCCACGCCACAAACGGATCGTATAGCGAACGCGCGAGCCGCCACGCCAGCAGCAGGACCACCAGGAACAGTCCCTGGTTCAAAATCGCGATGAGCAGTTCCGGCTGGAACGTGCGCACCGTCTCGCCGGCTGGCAGGCGGTAGTCAAACGGGGCCACCCGCATCGCCCCGGACAGCACCACGGGCCAGAGCGGCGCGTTGGCGAGATCCGGATGCGTGTTGGTCAGCGCCCCGGGCCCGGATTTCTGCGCCAGGAAATGCAAGCTGGCCGGGCGGATGAAATGCGTGGTGAAGCCCTGGCCTTCCGAGAGGTTGCGCGCGACCTGCGCGGCGTCCATTGCCTCGGGATTCGAGAAGTTGCGGTACGCACGCAGATCATACGCCACCGCCAGCGCGACGAACACGAAGGTGAAGCCGAACCATTTCACGGCCCGCGCACCCGCGCCCTCCTCGAAGGAGTGAATCATTTCCTGAAGCGTGGGCATGGCTAGGAGAGTGACGGGTGACAGGTGGCGGGTGACGAGTGACAAGGGCCACGGAGCGCCGGGGCGCTTACGAAGTTGCCAACGCCTTTTCTCCCTCTCCCCCATCGGGGGAGA
>RFSE01000244.1 GCA_009924135.1 Pseudomonadota bacterium
CGTACCCCCACCGGGAGTTCCGGCGCGAACACGGCGATGTCGCCCTCGAAAAGCACCGCGCTGACCTCGTTGGTCGTGAGCGACTCGACCTCCACGGTCGCGGTGAAGCGCGCCTCCGTGTCCGTGACCTTCCCCTCGTAACGCACCTCGCGGACGATGAGGTTCGTGTAGGTCGCGGGCGCTGGCTGGGTGGCGAGGCCGAGGGTCTTGGGCGGCCCGGAACCGCGCGTGATGATCTGCAAGCCATTGAGCACCGCCACGCCGCCCGGACCCGGCGCAACCTCGATGATGACGGGTTGGCCCTTCTCCACCGGCACGTCACGGAATACCACGAACTGCCGGCCCTCCTGCCAACCTTGCGCCACCTTCCAGCCGGGGCCGGGCGCAGCGGTGAGCGGACCGAACGTGTTCGTGCCACTACGGAGGGTGAAGACGGAGTTTTGCTCGGCGGTCGCGTCCGGGTCGGCATGGCCGTAGAGGTGGAAGTGATAGCGGCCTGGTTCCAGCGCCTGGCCGGGGGTGAAGCGCGGGTTGTAGTGGGCATGGAGGTTCCAGAAATCGTTGGTCGCGAGGCCGGTGGCGGCAAAGCCGGACTTGGCGCTGGTCGCGCCGACGCCGAAGTCCACGTTGAGGAGGACCTGGGCGTGGGCGGGGGGGATTAAGAGTATGAGGATGAGGAAGAGGAAGAAGGGAAGGCGGAAGGCGGAGGGCTTCATGGTGCGGGTTCGGAGTGGAGGAAAGTGTAGAGGATTCAGGCGGGGAAAGTCATCGGGTGAAACACGGAGAAAGCCGGAAGGTTGCGCAGCGCATGGTGGGTTCGACGGAAAGCGGCGGGAAATGCTCCCGGCACCGGTGCACTGGCGGCGTCGGCAGCAACTGTGTCGAGGTGAGGTGAATGGGGTATCAGTGATGAACCTGGATCACTGCCCGCCACCGCCGGTGGTGAAGGAACCGGTCAAGGCGATGCTGAAAGAGGAGATCGCGGAGGGCCTGCTGGCGAGTTCAAGAAGGAGCGTTGTGCCTTGCGCTTCCCTCAATTCATCCCAACCGCGACTGTTTGTCTCAGGTCGCTGCCAGTGACACGTCGGCCGGGAGTTTCAGTCCCGTCTCATCCAGCTTGGACAATAGTTCGCCGACGACGGTGGTGGTGTCGGTTTTGTCGAAGCGGGCCTGGTAGTTGAGGAGGATACGGTGATTCAATACGGCGGGCGCGATGGCTTTCACGTCCTCGAAGCCCGCCGTGGGCCGGCCCGCCACGAGGGCATGGGCCCGGGCCGCCTCGGCGATGGCGATGGCTGCGCGCGGGGAGGCTCCATAGTTCACATATTTGTTAACTGCGTCAGTTGCCTCCGCCGCGCCCCGGTGTGTGGCGGCGACGATGCGAGCCACGTAGCGGGCGACCGGGGCAGGCATGAAGATGCGGTCCATGATGCCGAAGAGGTGTTCCAGCTGGCCTTTTTCCATCTGCCAGGTTGGCTCCGGCAGCTCCCCCCGGCGTCGCTCGCTGATGATGCGCGCGAGCACGTCGGCATCCACATGGTTGAACAACAGGCGGAACAGGAAGCGGTCCAGCTGCGCTTCGGGCAGGGGATAGGTGCCTTCGAGTTCAATGGGGTTCTGGCTCGCGAGCACGAAGAATGGCTGCGGCAGCTTGCGCGTGACGCCCAGAAGGGTGACGCAGCTTTCCTGCATGGTTTCCAGCAGGGCGGACTGGGTCTTGGGTGAGGCGCGGTTGATTTCGTCGGCGAGGAGGATGTTCGTAAAGACCGGGCCGGGCTGGAAGGTCATCTCGCGTTTGCCCACGGTGGTCTCCTGCAGGATGTGCGTGCCCAGCACGTCACCGGGCATGAGGTCGGGCGTGAACTGGACGCGTTTGAAGTCGAGCTGGAGGATGCGGCCCAGCGTGCGGATGAGCGCGGTCTTGCCCAGTCCGGGCAGGCCTTCGAGCAGGATGTGGCCGCGGCTCAGGATGCCGATGAGCACCAACCGGTGCACGTCGGACCGGCCCAGCAGGATGCGGTCGAGCTGATCCAGCGCGCGGGCGCAAAGCTCGGCTGCGGGCTTCAATTCCTCCGGTTTCAGGACAGTCGGGGTGCTCATCGGCCGAGATGAAAACGCGGCGATAATATTCTGACGAGGAAAAATGCGCTGGAATCAGCTACGGATTGTGCCTTAGCCTCTTCGCCGTGACAGCCCCGATGCGCCACGCATGAACGATCTGGAATTCAAGGTTTTGTTCATTGACGACGACCTGAACATGCAGGAGACCGTCGTCAGCTGCCTTTTGGAGAACAAGGTGCGGGTCACCTCGGCCTTCGACGGAGCCACCGGCATCGCCCTCGCCAAGGAGAACAAGTTCGACCTGATCCTGCAGGATCTGGGGCTGCCGGACATGGACGGTTTCGACATCCTCAAGCAGCTCAAGGAGCATCCGGACATTTCGCCTGCCCCGGTGATCCTGCTGACCGGCCGAACCTCCACCGCCGAAAAGGTCCAGGCGTTCCGGCAGGGCGCGGTGGACTACATCACGAAGCCGTTCGATATCGCCGAACTGCGGGCACGGGTGAATTCGACCCTGGCCACCAACCGGCTACAGAAGGAGCTGACGCGGGCCAACCGCGAGCTGGATGCCGCGCGCATCGCGGCGGAGGCGGCGGTCCGGGCGAAGTCGGAGTTCCTGGCCAACATGAGCCACGAGATTCGTACGCCCATGAACGGCGTCATCGCGATGACCGGTCTGTTGCTGGAAACCAAGCTGAATCCCGAGCAACGCGAGTTCACCGAGACCATCCGCAACTCGGGCAACGCACTCCTGGCCGTCATCAATGACATTCTCGACTTTTCCAAGATCGAGTCCGGCAAGCTCACCCTCGAAACGCAGCCCTTCAATCTGCGGGAGTGCGTCGAGGATTCGCTCGATCTGCTGGCGGCCAATGCGGCGCAGAAGGGGCTGGATCTGGTCAGCCACTTCGACGACGACGTGCCGGAGATGGTCGTGGGCGATGCTTCCCGGGCGCGGCAGATTCTCGTGAACCTCATCGGGAACGCCGTCAAGTTCACGCACAAAGGGGAAGTCGCGGTGCATGTGATGCACGCCAAGGGTGACGAGGGTTCCACGGCTCCCGGCTCAAACTACGGCCTCCCGATAACGCTACAGTTTTCCGTGCGGGACACGGGTATCGGCATTGCGGATGACAAGCTGGACCAGTTGTTCAAGTCGTTCAGCCAGGTGGATTCTTCTACCACGCGTCACTACGGCGGCACGGGCCTGGGCCTGGCCATCAGCAAAAACCTCGCCCAACTGATGGGCGGCACCATGTGGGTGTCCAGCGTCGCCGGCAAGGGTTCCACCTTCCACTTCACCCTCTCTGTGCAGCCGGCTCCTGGTCGCACGCCGGAGATGCCGCCGCAGTTGAAGGGCGTGACCACGCTCCTGGTGGACAAGAGCATGACCCAGCGGCATTCCTTGGCCGCGCAATTTGCCCGCTGGGGATTGAACGTAAAGGAAGCCAGCAGTGCCGCCGAAGCACTGGAATGGGTCCAGGGCGGCGGTCGTTTCCAGCTCGCCGTAATCGATCGGCAACTGCCGGACATGCACGGGGTGCAGCTCGGCAAGGAAATCCGGCGCATCGCCGGCTTGGAAAAGGTGCCGATGGTCCTGCTGACCTCGTTGGCAGATCGCAAGGATGATCTGGAGACCACCGGAGGGGATTTCGCCGCCTGCTTGTCCAAACCAGTGAAGCATGGCCAGCTCCGCGACGCCTTGCTCAAGGCGGTCACTGGCGCACCCAACGAGGTCAAACCCGCACCGAAGCCTCCGGAAGGCACCCTTGCAGACCGGTTTCCGCTGCGTTTCCTGCTCGCCGAAGACAACGCGGTGAATCAGAAGGTCGCCCTCCGCCTGCTCCAGCAGTTCGGCTATCTCGCCGATGTCGCGCACAACGGTGCCGAGGCCGTGGCGGCCGTTTCCACCCGGCCTTACGACGTGATCTTCATGGACGTGCAGATGCCGGAAATGGACGGCTTGCAGGCAACCCGCCGCATCCGCGAGTTCGAGCAATTGACGGGCGGAGCACGCATGCAGAAGCACGTCATCATCGCGATGACAGCCAACGCGATGGTGGGTGATCGCGAGCGGTGCATTGCGGCGGGCATGGATGATTACCTGCCCAAACCCGTCCGCCCGGATGCCCTGCGTACCATGATCGAGAAGTGGGGCAAGGTCCTCGTCCGCCCCGCCGCTCCGGCTCCCGTCGCTGATACCGCCGCCAAATCCAGCGGCACCACCACCTTTACCCGCAGGCCCAAGACCGGCCTGCCCGCTCCCGCACCCATCATGACGAAACCAAGTCCCCCGCCGCCCGTGGAAACGCCACCCGTGGATATTGCCAAACTAACCGACCTGGCCGGCGGCGATGATGGACTGGTGGAACTGGTGGACCTTTATCTCACCCAGACGGCGGGTCAGATCGAAAGCATCCGGACGGCCATCACCGAGGGCAAGGCCGCCGAAGTCCGGCGCATCGCCCACAGCGCCGCCGGGGCGAATGCGACCTGTGGCATGGAAGGCGTGGTGCCGGCCTTGCGCGCACTCGAACGCATGGGCGACGAAGGGCGGCTCGAGGGGGCAACCGAGGAAATTGACATTGTGGGCCGCGAGTTCGTCCGGATCAAAGCCTTCCTGGAACAGCACTTGAATCGATGAGCCAGCCGCCGGTGCGCCCATGAAAAAACTGCTCATCATCGAAGACGACCGCATCATTGCGAGCATCTACTCGAAGAAGTTTTCCGTCGAGGGGTTCAACGTCGAAGTCGCGACGGACGGCCAGACCGGGCTGGATCGCATCCTGGCTTTCCGGCCGGACGTTGTTCTGCTGGATCTGATGCTGCCCAAACTGAACGGACTGGAAATCCTTGCCCGTGTACGGGCCATGCCGGAATTCCAGAAGCTGCCCATAATCGTCTTCTCCAACGCCTACATGACGACCGTCATCGATGCCGCCTGGCAGGCGGGGGCAACGACGGTGCTGACCAAGGCCAACACCAGCCCCAAGAAGCTTACCGAGACCATCCACGAATTGCTGGGGGCTGCGGCTGCGGCTGCGGCTCCGGCCACCGTTCCCATGCCGGCCCCCACCGCCATGACGGTCGCGGCGGCGGGCGTCCCGGTGGCGGCGGTTCCGCACGCGGATGACGATTTTCAAGCCGAGCAGCGCCGGCAGTTCCTGGCGAGCGTGCCACAGTTCAATCAGGCGATCCGGGATCTCCACCAGACCTTCCTGAAGACCGAAGACCGCACCGGCAAGATCGCGGCGGCGGGAGAACTTTACCGCCACATCCACGCGTTGACCGGCAGCGCGGGCTTGGTTGGTTCGGACATCATTGCCCGCATTTCCGCCGCCTACGAGGCGCTCCTCAAGGAGATGCACGACAAGCCCGGCAACATCAACGTCTCCACCACGCGCACCTCCACGCAGACGATGTTCTTCATCTCCTCGCTGTTGGAGAAGGCCGCGAGCTTGCCGCCGCTCGGTAATTTCGATCCCGTCGTGCTGGCCGTGGACGATGAGGAGATTTCGCGCCGCGCCGTGACGTTGTCTGTCGACAAGGCCGGCGTGCGCAGTGTTGCCCTGGACAACGGTCCGGCGGCGTTGTTGAAGGCCCGGGAGACGCACTTCGACCTGATCGTGCTTGACGTGGACATGCCCGGGATGAACGGGTTCGAGCTTTGCACGAAGCTGCGCACGCAGGCCGAATACAAGGACACCCCGGTGATATTTGTCACCGGTTTGAGCGATTTTCAGAGCCGCGCCCGTTCCACCCTCAGCGGGGCGAACGACCTCATTGCCAAACCCTTCGTGTTCGTCGAGTTGAGCGTCAAGGTGCTCAGCTACCTGCTTAAGGCCAGGCTGGCCACCCAGCGTGCGCTTTGACTTCCCTGTGGTCGCTCGCTAGCGTCCCTCCATGGACAGCTTGCACGCGCCGTGGCGCATCCAATACATCCTCGGGCCCAAACAGCGCGACGCCGACGGGCGTTCGCTCTTTGCTGCCATCGGCCAGTCTTCCGAGGACCTGGCGCACCATGTCGTATGTCGTGGGAAATCGTCCTACGCGGTTCTTAACACCTATCCGTACAACGCCGGTCATACGCTGATCTGTCCGTATCGTCAGGTATCGGATCTGCCAGAATTGACCGACGAGGAAACGATGGAGATGCAGGTCCTCCTCCGTCGGGTGCAGGCCGCGCTGCGGCAGGTCATGCGCCCGGATGGTTTCAATGTCGGCCTGAATTTGGGCAAAGTTGCCGGGGCGGGAATTGTCGAGCACCTGCACTGGCACATTGTTCCGCGCTGGAACGGGGACACCAATTTCATGCCCGTGACCGGCAGCACGGCCGTACTGCCCGAAGCCCTTGATGATACCGCTGCCAAGCTTCGTGCTGCGCTGGCCAACCTTGCCTGACCCATGCCCACTGAAACCCTCCATTTCGAAAACGCGCGTTTCGCGCAGCAGTTGTTTCACAACGACCCGCGCAACCTCAAGGCGATCGAGACGCAACTCGACGTCAAGGCGACGTCGCGCGATGCGTGGATCAAGCTCGAAGGCGAAATCGAACCGGTGGAGCGCGCCCGGCATCTGTTCCGCCAGCTCGAGGCCTCCCTTAAAATGGGAGCGGCCATCAGTCAGCGGGACTTCGCGTCCGCGCTGGAAGTGGTGAAGACCGAGGGTATCGCCGCGCTACTGGGTTTGCACAGCGAGCGCATCCACACGTCGCAGCGCAAGAGCACCGTCCTCCCCAAGACCACCGGTCAGAAGAAATACATCGAGGCCATCCGCACGCACGATGTCACGCTGGGTGTCGGTCCGGCCGGCACGGGCAAGACCTACCTGGCGATGGCGATGGCCGTTTCCGCGCTCCGGGAAGGCACGGTTTCGCGCATCATCCTGACGCGTCCGGCAGTCGAAGCGGGCGAGGCGCTGGGATTCCTGCCCGGCGATTTGCACGAGAAACTGACACCATATCTGCGCCCGCTGTACGACGCGTTGCATGACATGCTGCCCGGCGAGGAAATCGAGAAGCACATGGAGCGCGGCGTCATCGAGGTTGCTCCGCTGGCCTACATGCGCGGGCGCACGTTGAACAATGCCTTCATCGTGCTCGACGAGGCGCAGAACACCACACCGGAGCAGATGCTCATGTTCCTGACGCGCCTGGGCTTCAACTCGAAGGCCGTGGTCACTGGTGATCCCACCCAGACCGATCTGCCGGGCCACAAAACTTCGGGATTGCGCGAGGCCGTGAAAGTGCTGCACCAGGTGGATGGCATCGCCATCTGCGAGTTCACGAAGCGCGACATTGTGCGCCACGCATTGGTGCAGCGCATTATTGTGGCCTACGAGGAGCATCGCGGCAAGGGGATGAACCGGTAGGTGTCGGTAATGGCCAACTCGCAAGATGCCTGACGCACCCGCTACGTCGCTTACGCCTCATGCCTCACGCATTACCCTGCGACTGGGCAGTCGGCAGCGTGATCGGCGACTCAATTTGCCCTTCCTCCGGCGGGTGCTTCGGTACGCGCTGGCTGAGTATTTTCCCAGCGGCGGCCACGAACTGGGTTTTCACTTTGTCCCGGTGGAGGAGATGGCCCGCGTGAACTGGCAGTTCCTCCAACACGAAGGCTCCACGGACGTCATCACCTTCGACTACAGCCAGCAGGCTAATGGCATTCCCTCGCTTCC
>RFSE01000245.1 GCA_009924135.1 Pseudomonadota bacterium
CGCCGCCCCCGCCGCCGCCCGGCGGTGTGCCGGGCTCACAGCTTTTTTTTCCCATACGGCCTCCAGCACCCGGTTCTTCGACAGTGACTCCGCCAGCATCTTCTTTAACTCCGTGTTTTCACGCTCCAGTTCCTTGAGGCGTCGGGCCTCGTTCACTTCCAGCTGCCCAAACTGCTTCTTCCACCGGTGAAACGTCACTTCCGAGATGTTTTCCTCCCGGCAAATCACCTGAATCGTCCGCTCACCCTGGTCCGCTTCCCGCAGAATCCGGATCTTGTCTGCCGTCGTATACCGTTTGCCTTTCATGTCTGTGACCTATCTTTGCTGGCCCCAGACTAACACTTCCACCGGCCCGAAAAACGAGGTCACGTCGCGGGATGCAATAAGCAGTTTTTTTCTTAAAGGGCAGCCACTGTTCCCCGCCGTCTTATCTCCGCCAGTCTGCCGTGGTGCGATGCATGCTGGATGGATACTGGGGTTGCAAACCTTCGGAGTGCCCAGTCAAACACGTGATCCCGGGGCACTTCTGAACTAGCGGCTACAATGACAATAGGTCTGCGGCTTATGGCTTCAGAGTTTCAATCTTGGCTTGGGATGACCCCAAAGATTTAAGCAGTGAAAAACTCAGCGGGCACCGCTCTTGGTGGCAAGCTTCCTAGCTAATTGATGAAGGGCATGGGCGAACTTTTCAGGCATAAAGTCGGGGCGAGACTGGGCGAGGGCAAAAAGCTCTTTCAAGTCCGGCTCCAACTGGGCACGAAGAGAATTCTCCAGCGGGCCGGCGAGACGGTCGAGGGCAAGGACAAGGCGCTCAGCCCGGCGGGCCTGAATAACCCGCGGTGTGCTTGTGTCGGCGAAATCTAGGTGTGTGGCTACCAAGCGCACAAAGATGTCACGGGTGAGGGCAGAGCTCCAATCCAAGTCGGCGGCACGGCGTGCTAGCAAGTCGGCGACTGGGTGGGCCTGCGCAGCGGTGACAGTGGCGTTCAGGGCGGGCAACGCGGAATCGAGGCCGTCAAGTTTCTGCAACAACCAGAGCGTGGCGGCCCAAGGTTCCCTGAGCTTTTCGCCCGGATTGGTTGCGACATTGAGTTGAGCGCTCATCTCACGGAGGGCCACGGCCTGGCCGACCAGCCAGGCCTTCGGACCATGCCAATCGCCTTTTTCTCGCCAATGCTTGGGTTGAGAAACTGCCTGACCATCCATTTCAAAGAGGAGTTCCGGATGCCCGGCAGCCGTCAGCGCGGGCTCGAGGGTCTGATGGCAGGCGACACAACTGTTGGCGCGGACGTAAAGGTGCTTAAGATTACGAAGACCAGCGAGCACGCGGTCAGCGTGGCTGTAGTCGGAGCGGGTGTGGCTGCGAAGCCATTTCTCCGCCGGGCCGTGACAGCTTTCACAGGAGACACCTTCATTAGCCTTTATGGTTTCCGCAAGGAAGGCAGATTTCGGCACGTCGTGGAACGGTGCGTGACAGCTGGTGCAGCGGGAACTGGTCACGGCCTCCGGGATGCCCAGGGCGGCGGCGATCTGTGCGGAACGGGCGTTGACTAGAGTGTTGTAAGCACGCGAGTGAATGTCCTGCTTCTGCCAGATGGCAACCTGGTGCCGGAGTTCACCTGCTCCTCCGTGGCACAAGGAGCTAGAACAGCTGGGCGCACCGGTGAAACGCGGAAGCGGCTCAGCGGCAGGCAGGGCCGCAGCCCAAAATAGAACAAGAGTCAGGAGGCAGCTGGGGCGCGGTCGCGGCGGAGGGCCATCTGGTCCGATTATGTCGTGGCGCATTGACTGTAATTCCACTGTCGCGTTCGAGCGGAGATGAAAGCAAGCGCGGATTTGCCATCCAGTTAAATGAAAAAAAACCTTGGCATCCTGCGGAAGAAGCGAACAATTTGTGGCTAACTATTTGATTCGAACAGCCGCCGGCAGCCCGGAGTCACCGACATGCAACCCATCCTCGAGCATATTCAGAGAGCGCTCGGAGACAATGCTGGCCTAGCGTTGGGATATTTCCTGCTGGCCGTGCTGTCGAGCCAAGTCGTGCTACTGGCATATTCTTCCGCCGCCCGACTGTCCCATGAGCGGCGCCAGCGCAGGCTCGACCATGAGAGGTTGGAGACCTTGGTGCGGGCCGCGAAGTATCGCTACAAGGAGGCGCAGGAGGTCATCCAAGGCTGGAACGGTTACCGCAAATTCACCGTGCGTCAGAAGACGGGCGAGTGCGAGGATGTGTTTTCATTCTACATGGTTCCGCATGACCGCAAGCCCCTCCCGCCCTTTAAGCCAGGACAGTATCTTACCTTCGGCCTCGATATCCCAGGCCGCGACAAGACGGTGGTGCGCTGCTATTCGCTTTCTGACAGCCCGACACGCCCGGACTGCTATCGCGTTACGATCAAGCGCGAGAAGGCCCCACCCGATAAGCCCGGCGTGCCGCATGGGGTGGCGTCCAGTTTCTTCAGTGACCACGTCAAGGAAGGTGACCTCCTCAATGTTAAGGCACCGACCGGGCACTTTTTCTTGGACATGACCAAGAACACGCCCATTTGCCTGCTGGGTGGAGGCGTGGGCTTGACGCCGATGTTGAGCATGGCCAAGGCCGTCGCCGAGAGCGGGTCACCGCGCGAAGTCTGGCTCTTCTTTGGTTGCCGGAACGGAGCCGAGCACATGCTGCGCGAGGATCTGAATCGTCTCCGGGGCTTTGACAACATTCGCGTGGTCGTCTGCTACAGCCGGCCGGGCAAGGCCGATGTCAAAGGCGAGGACTACGACCGGGAGGGCCGCGTCACCATCGAAGTGCTCAAGGAGATACTGCCCTCGAACAACTACGAGTTTTTCATGTGCGGCAACGGAGCGTTCATGAAAGCGCTGAACGATGGCCTCGAGGCATGGGGTGTCCCGGAGAAGGACATCCACTACGAGGCATTTGGTCCGGCCACGGTGAAGAAAAAAGCCGCCCCCACCGCACCCACCGTAACGACTGGCCCCGCTTGCAAGGTCATATTCGCCAAGTCTGGCAAGGAAGTGGAATGGAACCCTGCGCAATCCAATCTCCTGGACTTCGCGCTCGAACAAGGCCTCCGCATCGAATCTGGCTGCCGAGCGGGCAGTTGTGGCGTCTGTTCCGTAGCCATCAAGTCCGGCACCGTAGATTACATCAAAGCACCCGATGCAGCCCCGGAGGGAGGCTCCTGCCTCACCTGCATTTGCCGACCAAAGGGCGACCTGGTCCTCGACGCCTGATTGCCATGGACACGGTCCACTTCGTCATCGACAAGCCCCAGCGATGGGACAGCCAATTCGACCCCGAGATGACGGAGGCGGAGGTGAAACGCCTCATGGAGATACGGCCCTTCAGCGAGATGGATCAGGGAAAGTTCTCCAAGCGCACCCCGTTGACCGGCATTCTGCTGAATGACGCCCGCATCCGGCGCTTCAAGAACGGCGAGATCATTGTCCGCGCAGGGGACTACGGTTCCTCTGCCTTTTTGTTGCTTTCCGGCCACGCCCGGGTGGTCTTGAACCCGGGCCTGCCCGCCAAAGTGCTCGGCCGGCGGAAGTCCCAGAACAAGACCCTCTTCCAAATCGTGGCCCAGCTGTGGACCAACCCACGCGATCCCGAGGTCCGCACGACCGAGGAACTGGATGACAGCTCGGCCTTTCAGCCGGTCGGCAGGCGGATGGGCGTGTTTCTTCAAGACGTGCCACGCATCCTCGACGAGCACAATACCGCCACGATGTCCCCCGGCGACTTCTTTGGCGAGATCGCCGCCTTGAGCCGAGCAGCGCGCACCTCGACCATTTTCGCCGTCGGCGACGAAACGGAACTGCTCGAGATTCGATGGCAGGGTTTGCGCGACCTGATGCGGTTCGACGACCACCTGCGGCACCACATTGACCGCATCTACCGCGAGCGGACACTCGCCACGCACTTGCGGGAGGTCCCCATTTTTAGAAGGCTGGACGATCAGCAGCTGAAACGGGTCATCGAGCAGACGCAATTCGGCACCTACGGAGACTATGAATGGTCTGGCGATTACAAGCGACTCGCACGGGAGGGCACCCGTTCACCGGAGAAGGAAACCATCATCGCCCAGGAAGGTGACTACCCCAATGGCGTCGTGCTCATCCGTTCCGGCTTTGCCCGCCTAAGCCAGAAGTTCGGCCATGGCCACCGGACCCTTAACTATTTGGGAGCCGGCTGTGAGTTTGGCCTGCGGGAGATCGCGCATAACTGGACGCGCAAGGACTCGGTGCCCTTCCAGCACAGTCTGCGGGTCATCGGCTATACTCATGTCATCATCGTGCCCACGGCGGTGATGGAAGACATCGTGCTCCCCAGCGTGCCCCGCGAGGAACTGCCGGAACCGTTTACCCCTGAGGAGTTGGGGGGCGCGACCAACTCCGCGACCCAACTGAAGCTCGACGCGGGCGCCAAGATTGGCCCCCAGTTGATGGAGTTTCTGACGGAGAACCGCTTCTTCAATGGCAGGTCCACGATGGTCATCGACCTCGAGCGATGCACCCGCTGCGACGACTGCGTGCGCGCCTGTGCGTCCAGCAATGAAAACAACCCGCGTTTTCTCCGCCATGGTCAAATCAACGGCCGCATCATGGTGGCTAATTCCTGCATGCACTGCGCGGACCCGGTCTGCCTGATCGGCTGCCCCACCGGGGCTATCCACCGCGGCGAGATTGGCGGTGAGGTCGTCGTCAACCAAGCCACCTGCGTCGGCTGCAGCATTTGCGCCAACAATTGTCCTTATGAAGCAATCCGCATGGTTGAAATACGCGATGACGAAGGGGCCTTCATGGTGGACAAAGACATGCGTCCCATCGCGAAGGCGACCAAATGTGACCTTTGCTCCGATCAGATTGGCGGCCCCGCCTGCGAGCGCTCCTGCCCGCATGGGGCCATGCGGCGCATGGACATGAACAACCTTGATGCGTTCGCGCGTTGGCTTAACCGATGAGAGGCTTCCTTCGTCGCCGCATTCTGTGGACCAGCCTGTTGGGGGCTGCGAGCGTTACCCTCGTTTCCGTGTTCACCTTGTGGGAAGGAGCCACGACGCGGGCAGCCTATCTTACGGGCTGGCTGCTCTTCGGCGTCATGGTGCTGCTCACCGGCTACAACTGGTTCAAAAAGATACCCTACTTGCCGCTGGGCCGCTCGGAGGTCTGGCTGGAATTCCACCTGTATGCAGGCGTGTTTACCGGCTTGTTATTCCTTCTTCATGTGCGGGGGCGCTGGCCTACCGGTTGGTTCGAGATCCTTCTCGCCGGCCTTTACGCCGTGGTCATGGGCAGCGGCATCCTGGGCATCATCATCTCACGCGGCTGGCCCAAGCGCCTCACCGCCCGTGGTGGCGAGGTGCCCTTCGAGCGGATCCCCCTGGTCCGCCGCGCGCTGTGCGAACAGGCCGAGGCGCTCGCTTTGAAATCCGTCGCCGAGTTGAAGTCCGCAACCATCGCGGAGTTCTACGCGCGCCGGCTGCAGTCCTTTTTCGCCGGCCCGCAAAACTTCCTGTCACATCTGGTCGAGGTCCGCCTCCCGCTCAACGAGTTGCTCAACGATCTGAACGACCTCAACCGCTTCCTCAACGAATCCGAGCGCAAAGTATCAGCACAGCTAGTTGAACTGGTTCGGAAAAAGGACGGCCTCGACTATCAGCACGCTCTTCAACTCACGCTGCGACTCTGGCTCTTCATCCACATCCCGATCACTTACAGCCTGATGCTCTGGTCCATCGCGCATGTCGTGCTGGTCTACGGCTTCTCCGCTGGCGCGCGCTGAATTGAAAGACCAACTGCCATCGCCTGACTTCGACCGCAGCCGCTACGAGCGGCCCAATCAGGATTGGGAATGTGGTTGGACGTGCGACGGTTGCCCCTGCCGCATCGGCCCATCACCCACTGGCCAATGCCGGGCGACGACGGAGTGCCGCCCGCTGTTGGAGAAGAAGGAGGGCGAATCCAAGGGCCGCTGGCGATGCACGCGGCCCAAGGAACACGGCGGTCCGTGTGCGGATGGCCCGCTGCCCAACGGCAGTTGTAGCTGTCCCATACTCGTCTGCCGCCCACGGCGCACGCTGCGTAATCTCCGCGGTCGCTTCTGCATCGCCGTTTCTGCCGCAACCCTGGCTGCGCTTCTGATCGGGTTTTTTGGTCCGTGGCAGTGGAAGTTCATTTCGGCCGGTCCGGTCTCCTCGCACCACCACGGCGTCGTCTTCTCGCAGATGAAGCATTCATGGCCTGGCAGCGAGGGCTGCGGCGCCTGCCACACCGCCGCGCACGGCGACCTGAGGGAGTGGGTGCGCGCCGCATTCCTGGCCCGCCCCGGACCGCTGGAACCGCACCGTCTGCACACCGTAACTGCCGGCGAAATGACGGAGATTGACCGCAACTGCCTAGTCTGCCACCCAGGACACAACTTCCATCAGCCGAACGTCACGCGCGACCACTCCTGCTCCGCCTGCCACCGTGAGCATCAGGGACCGGGGCGCATCCCGCCGCCGCCCAATTCCGAGTGCCTCTCCTGCCACGGTAACGCAGCGGTCATGGAGGCAGCGCTCAAGAAGGGCGAGCAAATGCCCAGAAGTGCATTCGACTACCGATCGACCAACGGCCCCGTGCTGTTCCATGTTCCGCGCCCCGACCAGGGTTACACGGCCGTTTTCAGTTCATTCGCGGAGAACCATCCTGAATTTCAGGTTCACCAGCAGAAGCTCAAGGACACCAACTCCCTGGCCTTCAATCATGCGCTTCACCTTTCCGACCTCGTGCGCCAGAACGGCCAGGCGCTCACCTGCGCGAACTGCCATCAACCCGATGGGGCTGGGGCCCACTTCCAGACCGTCACCTACGCCAAGCACTGCCAGGCTTGTCACGCACTTCAGTTTGATGCTCGCAATCCGGAACTCCGCGTCCCCCACGGCTCCCCCGCCAATGTGCGCGCCTACCTGCGCAGCCTCCCGACGCAATATGCTGATCTCGCCCGCCGCCGGGGTGTGACCGCGGTGGCCGACTCCGAAAAGTTTGTGGCCGAGCAAATGCGCCTGCTGCGAGAGCGGGTCATCAGCGGCGAAAACCTGGAGCAACAAATTTTCTTCGCCGGCGACCCCTCGAAACAGCTCGCCGTGGGACATACACCCGGTGGAGTTTCCGCCCGCGCCCGCTTTGCCGGCTGCGCCTACTGCCACGAGGTGAGAACGGGCGGCGCGGACGCAGTGCCACAGATCGTCCGGGTCACTACACCCGACCGATGGCTGGCCCACGGTGAGTTTCACCACGCCAAGCATGCGATCGTCAACTGCAACCAATGTCACGCAGCGGGCACGAGTCGCGTAACCGCCGACATTCTGCTACCCACCCAGCGGAGCTGCACTGAATGCCACAGCCCGCATGGCGGCTTCTCGGAAAGTTGCTCCACCTGTCACAGCTACCACGGCAACCACGACAGACGCCACTCGCGGCATATCACCCGGTGAGTCGGCACGGCTCGCGGCTCCGCCCCGGGTAATCAGTTGCTCAAACTATAGGGACCTGCCCCACCGCAGCCGCGATTCAGAGTGCCGGGTTGCGCGGGAACTTCACCAATGGCAGCCGCACCCCGCGATGCGCACTCCGATCCGCACGGGTGGCCTCCGGCGGAAGGAAAATGCCGCCCATTGCCGCGGCGGCCGAAGCCGCAACAAGGTCGTCCTGATCAATGCCATCCCCGCTGACCCCCACCGCCCCGAT
>RFSE01000246.1 GCA_009924135.1 Pseudomonadota bacterium
CGCTGCTGGCAACTTTCCAACTGCTTTTTCTAAGTTGATGCACACTGTCCCCTGACCTTTCTTCTTTGCCTGGGCCAGGGCTGGCAAAAGCATCCCCGCTAGGATCGCGATGATGGCGATGACGACGAGCAGTTCGATCAGGGTGAAACCATCGCGTAAGGCACGCTGGAAGCCGCAGGGTTTACGAGCTTTCATGGGCAAGGTTAAGGCTATCCCACTTCGACGCTCCTCACTAAACGTCATTCACCCAAAATGATCAAGCTCCAACGACGTTTTTTGTGGCGCATTCCATTTGCTTGCCAGCTGCCAACGGGCTTCGGCTGTCCCGGAGGGACTTTTGACCTTAGCCCGACGGTACAACGCCGGGTTGGGTCCGAACCCGTGGCCCGTCCCTCCGGGACTTGGTTCTTCTCCCCTTCTTTCCCGGCGTTGAAACGCCGGGCTATGTTCAAGCGCCACTCCGGGACGAATTACCACCCAGCACCCATTTTCCGCGCTTGGTGGGGGCCGCAAGAAGCTGAAAAGCGCCCACATTTCTTTCACGTGCTGTTTCGAACCGCGCTGGCCATGCTGTTAGATGCAGCACATTGATTTGACGCGGTATCGACTGAGCCAACGTTCAACCGCCAACTTCAAAGCGGCCGCAGAGCCGCCCGGCAGGGCGCACCATCGGCTCCGACGATCTTCAAAGGCAGACAGGCGAGTTCATATTTGCCGGGCTTGATCTTCGCAAGGTTGAGGCCTTCGATGATCCAGATCGGCTGCTTCGCCCCCAGCATGATCTGGTGGCACTCCACGCCGTCCTTGTTGTAGCCACCGACGCTGAGGTAATCCACGCCCACGGTCATCACGCCGCAATCCACGAGATATTGGGCCGTGGCGGCCGGGATGTAGATGAAGTCCTCGTCGAAGACCGAGGTCTTCGCGAGCTTCCAGCTCTTGGTTGAGTTACGCGTCTTGAAGAGCACGCGTTCGCCACGCTTGAGCTTGTGGGGTTTCAGTTCCTCCACGGTGATGGCGCTCTTGTGCTTCAGTTCGATAACCCGGCACTGACCCAGCACGGCATCGAGCGGCATCGTCTCCATCGTCTTGCCGTTGGCGACAAAGTGCCGCGGCGCGTCCATGTGGGTTCCGGTGTGGGCGCTGAGCGCGAGCGTGGTGAGATTGCACGGGATGGTCTTGCCCGGCTGGCCGGGGATCGGGTCGCCAAGCTTCACATGCAAGCCCACGCGGCAGACGGGGTCACCCGGCCACTGCACCATGCCATCCCGCATTTCCACCGTGATATCGATCCAAGTTTTGGCCATAATTTAATGGGGAGGATGATGCGAAAGGCTCGCCGAAGGAAGGAGATTTCTCCCGCGCGGTAGCCGCCGGGCGCATCTTGACACTGCCCCCGGAGCGCGGCTGTGTCCCGCTCGGCACGGGATCAGACGAAGCATCGTCAGAAGGCCGAGCGGGGGCGTAACGCTTCAACTCCTCCTGCCAGGCTCAGCCGCTGCGGCTGGTCTCCGCGACACAGCCGCGCTCCGGGGCAATGACCAACTGAAGCTGTCGCCCCGCAATCAGGCCGTAAAATGCCTTGCTTAACCAGCCATTGAAGGGCAGCTTTGCGGAACCCTACAACACAAGTCTATTTCATGAAAAAATCTCCCCTGCCCCGTGCCTTCTGGCTCGCATGTGTGACAGTTGCGGTCGTGCTCGTCGCCGGGCTCGTCACGACAACTTCGGCCGCCGACGCCAATGACCCGGCACCCAAGGGCAAGGGCAAGAAGAACAACATGAAAGGCCGGGCCAGTGACCTCGTCACCCCCACTGCGCCGGACCCAACCAGCGGCATAACGGCACAGTCGGTGGCCCCCACGTCCAAAAAGGGGATCATCAAAATCGATGCGAAGGCCCAATCGGCGGCACCCCAGCCCGGCAATGGTAAAAAGAAGAAGGGAGCTGCTGGGGCCACTGCCGACCCGAGTGAACTCGGTGCCCTGCGCGATGCCTACAACACGCTCGCCCTGGCCGATCACGATTACATGGGGCATCGCCACAAGGCCATGCATCATCTGGACCAGGCAGCCCATCTCCTCGGTGGCGATTTCAGCGGCGACGGCAAGGCTGGTGAGCCGCAGAAGCTTTCCGATGCACAATTGACCGCCGTCAAGGGCTCGCTGGAGAAACTTCGCGGCACGATCGCCACCCAAGGCAGACCCAAGCTGCTCAACCAAGTGGATGACGCGATCAAAGAGATCGGCATCGCCTTGACCATCAGGTAACCGTTTCGAAACCAGCCGGGCATCTCCCATAACGCTTCACGACGCGCTGCGGGCCGGCTGTTGACTGTTGGGTTCGCAATGCCTTCGCATTCGGCTGGCTTCTCAGCGTCCAAGACCGGCAGTATTGCGCATCGCATGAGAGCCAAATCGTTCCTTGCCGGCCTCTTTCTGGCCATGGTTTTCGCCCTCCGGGCCTCCGCCGCTTCCCCAGCTCCGGACTTCACCGTCGTTCAGGCGCTCTTCAAGAAGCATTGCGTCGAGTGCCATTCGGCCACCGATGCCGAGAACAACCTCATCCTCGAAACCCACGCGGCCACCCTGAAAGGTGGCGATGCCGGCCCGGCGGTGGTCCCCGGCAACAGCACTGCCAGCCTCCTGATGAAGTCGCTCGAAGGCCGCGACAAGGTCAAAATCATGCCGCCCGGCAAAAAGAAAAAGCTCGAAGCCTCGGAGCTGGGCGTCATCAGGGCATGGATCGACGGCGGGGCCAAACCACCCGCCATCGCCATCGGCCCCGTGCGGGAACTGGTCACGCCCGTCATTGCCCCGCGCGTCACGCCCCGGAAATCCATCCAGGCCGTGGCCTTCGCCCCAAAGGCCAACGTCATCGCCGTGGCGCGCTATCGCGAAGTGGAACTGCGCGATGCCGATACCGGCACCGTACGACACACGCTCACGGGCATTCGCGGCAACGTGAATTCCGTTGCCTTCTCCACGGATGGCCAGTGGATCGCAGCGGCGGGCGGCGAACCGGGTTTGCAGGGCGAGGCCCGGCTCTGGCGCGTGACGGATGGCACGCTCGTGAAGAAGTTTGACGGCCATTTGGACGCGCTCTACGCCATCGCGCTCTCGCCTGACAGCAAGCTGCTGGCCACCGGCAGTTACGACCAGAAGATCAAGTTCTGGGACACCACTTCCGGCGCAGAGGTCCGCACACTCAACGGCCACAACGGCGCGGTTTATGGCCTCGCCTTCCGCCCTGACGGCAAGGTGCTCGCGAGCGCCAGCGGCGACCGCACCATAAAACTCTGGGAAGTCGCTACCGGCCTGCGGCTCGACACCTTCTCCCAACCGACCAAGGAACAATACACCGTCGCCTTCAGCCCGGATGGCAAGCGGCTCGTGGCCGGCGGTGTGGACAATCGCATCCGCCTTTACTCCGTAAGCGCGGGCGCGGCAGAGGGAACAAACCCCTTGCTGGAGTCCAAGTTCGCCCACGAAGGCGCGGTGCTGCGCATCGCCTATGCCAGCGACGGCACGACGCTCCTCTCGAGCGCCGAGGACCGCACGGTAAAGTGGTGGGACGCCACGCAGCTCATCGAACGCGGCCACCTGCCCCTCCAGCCCGACCTCGCGCCCGGCGTGGCCTTCACCGCTGGCAACCAGCGCTTCGTCGTCGGACGTCTGGATGGTTCACTACAGTTTTTTGATGCGAAAACGGGTAAGTAACCGCAGGCAGGGTCAGTCATGGAGCACGCTTGGTTCAGTGCCCTGAAGCAAGTGCGAAGGAAGGGAGCGACACATCCAGATATGAGGCACCTGCGGCATCGGCCCCTGCAAAACTTACTGCCACGGCAACCGTTCCAGGTCCACATTCCCCCCGGTGAAGATGACGCCCACGCGGCGGCCCCGGAACTTCTCGGGCGCAGCCAGCACGGCGGCCAGCGCCACCACGCCGGAGGGTTCCACCACCAGTTTCATTCGTTCCCACACCAGCCGCATCGCGGCGATGATCTGCTCCTCGGTCACCGTCACGATGCCGCGCACGTGCTGCCGGATGATGCCAAAGGTGCGTTCACTGAGCGAAGCGCGGAGGCCGTCGGCAATCGTTGAGGGATCGTGATTGACCAGCAGTTTGCCCTCCTGAAGCGAACGGTAGGCATCGTCCGCCAGCGCCGGTTCAGCGCCCCAGACTTCGGTGTTCGGGGCCAGCCCATGGGCCGCCAGGCAAAGACCGCTTAACAGTCCTCCACCGCTCACGGGCGTAACGAGGACTTCCAACTGCGGCACTTGCTCGAACATTTCCAACGCCAGCGTGGCCTGGCCTGCAATGACCGACGGATTATCATAAGGGTGGATGAAGGTCGCACCGGTCACGCGCTGGATGCGCTCGGCCTCGGCGGTGCGGGCGGCGAGGTTGGGCTCGCAGAGGGTGAGCTTGCCACCGAAGGCCGCGATGGCGCGTTGCTTGATCTGCGGGGCGTTGCGCGGCACCACGATGTAGGCCGGAATGCCCCGTTCGCGGGCGGCCAGGGCGAGGCATGTGGCGTGGTTGCCCGAGGAGTGCGTAACCACGCCACACCGGGCCTGCTCATCCGTCAACTGGCGCACGGCGTTGAGCGCGCCACGAAACTTGTACGCCCCGCCTTTCTGGAAGTTTTCACATTTGCAGAAGATCGATGCCCCGGTGAGCGCATCAAGACTGCGGCTGGTCAAAACCGGGGTGCGTTCGGTGGGGTTGGCAATGCGGAGGGCGGCGGCGCGGATGTCGGCAAGGGTCGGAGACACGTGTGGGATACTATGAAGGGATTGAAAAAAGGAACCGACAGCCTCAATCGGCGGACTGAGGCGGGGTGACAATGGCAGCGTCCACCCGCTGAAAATCACCCCGGATGACATCCAGCAGATCCAGCTTCGCAATGACATCCTTGGTGGCGATCTTCGCATCGGCACTGCGTGAGCTGGATTTGGGGGTAAACTCCGTGCGCCGCCGAAGATAAACCAGCAGGGCTTCACGGTAATCACCGATCAGCCGGGTCAATTCGACGGGGGTGTTGTGCTGGAGTATCTGCAATTGGACCGTCGCCTGCACGATGGCCGGTTGATGCTGCGCGAAGTCCGTGTTCGCAATCAGCTCACGGAGAGGAAGGTCCTTGCGGCCCGGCACCGAATTAGTGCCCCGGCGTACGGCGATGGGGGCGGCCATGATTTCGTCGAGCTGATCGAGACTGCGGTCGCGCGAGAGCCGCATGTGCTGCTCGCGCCCGGCAAAGTTCATCCAGACCACCGCCCACCATTTCTCCAAATCGAGCAGGGAAGGAAAATCCGCTGCGAAGGCACGTTCGAAGGCGAGCTGGCTGTTCAAATAGCCCGGCAACTGCCGCAGGAACTGCCGCATCGCCAGTTTGCCGTCCGGGAGGTTCAACAACTCGGCCACCAGCAACTGCGTGCTGCGCCGGAACCGCTCCCACGCCGCCGGCTCCACCTGGTCGCCAATTCCCATGGCGAGATCCGCGAAGGAAATGGGCGCCTGCCCCCGGAGAATTTTCCGCGTCTCGGCAAAAGCATCGGGATATGTAAGGCGCGTCTCGGAAATCATCGTGCGCATTTCGGGAACCAGGTCATCCCCGCAGGCGGCGAGCAGATGCGTGGCCAAGCCTTCTTCGAGCCACAGGGGGATTTCTGCCACCCGTTGCGAAGGGTTCTCGCGGTTTGCAATCTCCAGCAGCAAGGCGCGCGTCAGGGCACGGACGAGCCTGGGCCGCTCCAACTGGCCGGGCACAACGAGCCGGTAGCTCCATCGCCCGGCGTTCCATTGGGCCTGCACATGGACGGCCTCGGTCGGAAACGCGTCGCCCTGCACGGTAATCAGAATGCGGCCCGACCAGGGCTCGCTGCTCCCCAGCAATTGCAGCAGCTCGGTCTTTACCCGCTCACAGACGATGACCAGCAACGTGGGGTCCATCTGGACGTGGTTGGTCAAGATGAGCGACTGCGTGGGCGGGCCCAGGGCGCTGCCCGGCATCGCCCCAATCACGGTAAATTGCAGGGTGCGGCTTTCGTAGGCCCGCGGTCCGGGCATCACCCGCAATGGCCGTATCGGCAGGTCCTGCCCCTGCACCAGCGTGTGGTGAAAAAACACGCCGCCCAGCAAGGCCAGCACGCGCCACACGTTGATCGGCAGGACACGCATTAACTCTTCGCCGGCTTGGACTTGGCAGGCTTGCTTTCCGACTTGGTGGGCGCTGCGGCAGCCGGGGTGGCGGCCGGGGCGGGTTTTGAATCGCCATCGGAACTGGCCGCCGGAGCCGCGTCCTGCTTGGCCCCCTGCTTGTAGTTCTCGCTGCGGTAGTCCGTGATGTAAAAGCCGCTGCCTTTGAAGATCAGTCCCGCTCCGGCGCTCATCAGGCGCCGGACCTTGCCCTTGCCCCAGCGTTTCTGGCCGCAGGACTCTTTCAGGCACGTGGTCATCGCCGCGTCCTTCATGGACTGGAACTTCTCAAACTGGTGGCCGCATTTGTCGCAAACGTATTCGTAGGTTGGCATAGCTGATAACCGATGATCGCGGCGTGGATAATGGCATGCGTCCGGGCAGCGTCAAGGCACGCGACTTCCACCCGCTCGAAAAAGACTGGCCCCATCATTTCCCCTGCTTCACCGGAACGAACTCCGCCGCGCGCTTGCGCCCCTCGATCATCTGCGCGGCCGAAAGCTTCACAGCCACCGTCCCCCGGTTTTTCACCGCCTCCTGATCGCCCTTCTGTGCCGCCAGATGCAACCATTTGTATGCTTCCACCGGGTCCTTGGCCACGCCTTGCCCGAGGAACAGCATGGCACCCAGATTGCCTTGCGCCCGCACCAGTCCCTGCTCTGCTGCCCGGCGATACCACTTCACCGCAGCGGCCGGATCTTTCGCCACGCCCTCACCGGTGCCATACATCGAGGCCAGCACGCCTTGCGAGCGGGCGTCGCCCTGCTCGGCGGCCGCCTGGAACCAACGCGCGGCTTCAGCGGCATCCTTGGTCACGCCGGAGCCCGTGCGGTAAGCCGCAGCGAGATAGGCTTGCGCCTCCGCGTGGCCCTGCTCGGCGGCCTTGATGAACAACTTGGCGGCTTCGGCGGGGTCCTTGGCCACGCCCTTGCCTTCCCACAGCTTCAAGCCCGCCCGGAACGACTCCTCCGGCGTGCGCTCGGGCATCTTGACAGCTGGCGGCGGATTCGTGGGAGCAACGGGCGGAACGGGGACCGGAAGTGCTGGCGGGGGCGTGACAGCATTCGTCGGCTGCGAGGCGGGAGCCGGCGGCTTGGCACGGTCACACGCAACGCCACCTAGCATGACCAGCCCGGAAGCCAGCCCGTTCAGCATCCAGGCGGTTCGCACCCGATAGCGCACCAGTCCACTCATGTCGGAGCACTTTGCCCACCGACGGTTAAACTGGGAAGGACATACGCACGCCTGCCGCTGGTAGAATCCGCCTTTGACTGAACTGGAAATCATCCGAAAGAAATCTCTGCGCCCTTCCCGTCTCTGCGGTGCTCCCGGTTTAGCACACGACAAAAACGGTGCTTCAGACATCCGGTGTGTTCCCCTCCCTGCGCACTAAGAGTGGTGGAGCCGATAGGATTCGAACCTACGACCCCCACAATGCCATTGTGGTGCTCTACCAACTGAGCTACGACCCC
>RFSE01000247.1 GCA_009924135.1 Pseudomonadota bacterium
CCTGCCGTGGTTTGCGTCGTCCCAGTGCCATGCTCACCATGGACGCGCCGCATTGTTCGCGCGTTACAGGAGGAAACGATTTTTAACAGGCTGCTAGCTAACGCATTGACGGAGAGCACATTTTGAGCGAGTAGTTTAAAAACCCAATACCGGCGAGATTAAGTCTGGCGGCCATTCGACTTGCACCTCAATTCGCTCTCTTATTTCAGAAGTGCTGAAGACAGCAATCCGAACTTCGGCCTGGTAGTGATACGTTTGGCTTTTCGAAAACACGACATCATAAAATCCATTGAACTTGGGTGCGTCTCGATCATCGTAATATTTAATCTGTCCGGAGCAAACCTTTGCATCCTTCCATTTTGCCCGCAGTGCATCTCTCAAGACTTTGGCGAAACCTTCAAAATTGCGAATGATTACGTATCCATCGGCTCCAAATGCGCGCTGTAGTTTGGGGGACTCTTCGTTCGATAGGGATAGTAAATGATAGTGGCGCTCGTCGACGGCCTCGTTAGACGTAGGCTGCTTAAATACGATATCACTCGCAGGATATGAAACTCCTTGGATTTCGATGATTCTGTCGGCTTCGTGCCACATGCGGTGCAATTCGTCATCCCTTTGGGCATGGTTTTGGGAATCCGCGTACTGCTTCGCGTGACCGAAAGAAACAACGCCTGCCAGAAGTTTTTCAAGATGCTCCCTTTTCGAGTATCGCACAACGCTTTGCTGATGGATGACTGGTGCTGGATCAGTTGGCGCGATTAGCAGTTCGATCTCCGATTTTGAAAGCAGACCCCGGCTCCGAGCTTCTGCGTATGTCTCGTCGTAAGCCGCCCTAAGGTCAGTCGGGAAAAACAAACGACCTTGTGCGAAAAAATGATTCTTAGCCAATCCTTCAAGCCGCACTAAGAGGTGCGCATCTGAGAATTGGGAGAGCGGCTTCATGCACTTGCCTCAAGATGTTTATGCTTCAGTTGAGGCGGGAAGTTGGCCGGACAGCAGATTTACTCCGCCCGCTTGAAAAACTCCGTCTTCCTCGTCTCCACGGACGGCCCCCAGACCTTGATGCTGGTCACCATGCCAATGTCGTCGAAGGAGCCGAAGCCGATGTGGCCCTTCAGGAAGGTCTTGTCCTCGGCGAGCATGATGGGCTTGGAGAAGTCGTCGAAGAAGACTTTGTAGGTGCCGGCCTGCGTGTCGCGCTCGGCGCGGAGCTTGTGCCACACCCGCTCGCCCCAGGTGATGCCCTTGGTGGTCTCCTTGGCGAAGTTCTTCCGGGGCGCGTGGTTGACGATGAAGACGTTGTGCGCGTTCGGGTCGGCGGCCACGGCGACGTGGTTGTAGTAATACTCCATCGGCCCGACGAAGCCGAAAAAGAGGCACATGTCCTGGTGCGGATAGGGCTTCTTGGTGGAGAGCACCTCCACTTCGAGAACGAAATCGCCGAAGACCTTGTCGGCGATGAGTGCGATATTCAGCGGTGAACGGTGCTCGGGTTTGTAAACGCTCTGCTTGTGCAGTTCGAGGGCGGGCTTGCCCTGCTCCTTCGCCATCCGCCAGGCGGCCGGATCGCTGAAAGTGAAGTCCTTGATAGCCTCCGCCTTCGAGAAATCCTGCTCGTACAGCAACTTGTATCCGGCGGGTATATTCGGGGTGTCAGCCCCCATGGCGGAACCGGCGATCAAGGCTGCAACGGCACAAACAAGGAAACGGCGCACATTCATCATGGGTAAGAGGGTTGCTGGTCGGGGCAACCGGGTCAAACTGGAACCGGCCGGCACGGCCTCTTCAGTTGCTCCCACCGTCAAGGCAGGTTGTTGTTGTTCCACAGCCGGATGATGGTGTTGTCGGTCGCCGAGACGAGTTCCGACCGCATCTTGCCCTCCACATGTCCGTCGCAGAACAGGATGTTGGCCCGTTTGCCGGAATGCAGTTCGCCAGGATACTGCCGCAGGGCGTACATGCCGATGAAACCGCTCCAGTTGGGATCGCCGCCGAGAGCGAGGTCGTAATTGCTGTCGCCCAGCGCGATCATGTCGGCGGGCTTGACGACCATGGCCTCGGAGGTCTGGCCATTGGCGGGATTGGTTCCTTCATAGACCCCCAGGCCGGTGTTGGGATTCTGCCCGACGAAGGCGCCCCAGACATTGTAGCCGTAGCTCAGAAAGCTGCCGCCGCCGGAACTCAATCGTACTTCATCGAACTCATACCCACCGTAAGCGGGCAGACCACTGCCATAGGTTACCTTCCACTCCGCCTTGTCGTTGGCCTGCGGGCAGCGGAAAATCTTGGTATTGAGCCCGGCCCCGCAGCCTTTACGCATCTGCGCCGGCCAGAGCCACGTGCTGCCGTTGGCCATGATCCCCTGCGGGTAGTAACCGCAATCGCTGAGGTAGAGCAGGATGCCCATGCCGATCTGCTTCTCGTTGTTCAGACAAACGATGCCCTTGCCCTTCATCTTCGCCTTGGCCAACGCCGGCAACAGCATGCCGGCAAGAATCGCAATGATCGCAATGACCACGAGTAATTCAATCAGGGTAAAACCCTTCGGTGAAAGCCGGGACTCGGCGGAGGCGTGCATTACCCACCAATGCGCCTGCACCCAAGGCGCGTCAAGCCGTTTGTCTGTAGCTACGGCTTGGGCTCGAGGTGGTTCGCCGCCGGGATGCGGTAGCGTTCGAGAATGCGCCTGGTCGCGGCCTCCATCTGGTCGGCGTCCAGAACGATGCGGCGCAGGTTGTCACCCCGAAGAAACTCGATGGTGTGAAAGCCGTTCTGCGGCTTCTGCAAAGCTTCAACCACATCGCCCACACGGCTGATCTTCTGGCCGTTGACCGTGTCGATGATCAGGAAGCGCGCGTCCTGATATCCGATGACGTAGGGGTCCGGCAGCACGCTGGTGAGGGCGACCAGACCGGAGCGCTCGGCCGTGGGTGCTTCCCCGGTGAAGTGGACGAGGCGGAAGGGCGCACGGCGCTTCCAATCTTCACCAAAACCACGCAGCAATGGGATGTTCAGCGGCTGCAGCACGAGACCGCCGGCAATGACGTATTCCGGAGCCTGGTCGAAGGTCTGGTCAGGCAGGAGTTTGACGCTGTAATCGAGCTTGGGCAGCCGGTAGTCGAGGGAGACGGCCGCACCGTTGCGCCAGATTTTCATCTTCACCAGGTCACCCGCAAACTTCCGACGCGTGGCGAGATTCTCGACAATCGTCTGCCCGAAATCGGGGTCTTTGTAATAGCCCTGATTGTCCACGTCGAACCCATCCACTGAGAGGATCAGATCGCGGGGCTGGAGATTCGGCTCAATCTTGGGTGAGTGCGGCACATCAATCACCAGCGCCCCGCGCGGGTCCCCGGGGAGCTTGAGAAACTTGAACGTCGAGGGATTTTCAACCGGCGTCCACGTGAACGGGAAGAAGCCGAGCCCGGGATACTTGCCGGCCTTGCGGGCGCTGAGGATCGGCTCGATGAAGCTCGCGGGAAGGAACCGGGTGTTGTTGCCGCTCTGTCCGGTGGCGAGCCCGGCGACCTTCCCGCCGGCGATCAAGGCCTCGGCCCAGCCGACGCCCTGCATGTCCGTGCTGACTTCAAGCTGGAGGTGCTGGATGAACGAAAGACGGGCATCCTCGACGATGAACTGGTTGAACTCCGCCTTGCGGGTTTCGAGGTTGCCGTTGCGCCAGCGAACGACTTGCAGGCCCTCCTTGGGCGGCTTGCCACTGGCGAAGCTCGCGGGTTTCAAGCCCTGCCAGAGCGTGGGATCAGCGGCGGTGAGCACGGCAAGATTCGCGTGGTAATCAATCCACGTGACCTCGGCGTTCCACCACTTGCCCCGGCCACCCTTTTGCACCCGCACGAGTGTACGATCGGAGAGTTCCTCGGCCGTGGTGAGGATTTCCCGCGCGCCGATGACCAGGCCGTTCTTCTGCACCGTCCGGGCCTTGGGCGTCCACGGCTGGAAGACCTCGTAGGCCTTGCGGGTGACTTCGAGATAGACGAGGGAGTTTTCCAGTTCGCTGGCGGGAGCGGCAAGGAGGACGGGCGCGAGCAACCAGAGAAGCGTGAGGACCAAATGGCGAACGGCGAATGGCGAATGGCGAATCTGATTGTACGCGCGCAGCGTAACTCCGAACCGGTTCGTACGGCGCAGTTCGGACGGCGTGGCCCCCTCTCCCAGCGGGAGTGGGCCGGGGTGAGGGAGAGCACTCGCTAAAAACAACGATGGGAATTCTTCAGGCTGATGCATGGAAAATGGAGTTAAGGTCTGTCCCTGCGCACGTTTCACAATCTCCGATCCTTGGGAATGCCATAGGTCTTGAGAATGTTCGCGTTCGCCTTGTCCGCCTCGATGCGTTCGAGGCACTCGAAGGTGTTCTTGGGCAGGAACTCCAGCACATGCTGGCCATTAGCAGGCTTCTCAAAGGCCCGGATCAGGTCCTCCAGCTTCTCAATGCGGATGCCGTTGACCTTGTCCACCAAAGCCCGGCCCCGGATGCGGAGGTTCGCGTTCACTTCGTCGGCCAGGATCATGGACAGGACAATCGGCTCGGCGCGCGTGGTGCCGGGGGACTCGTGCCGGCGGTAAAACAGCTCGTAGGTCAGCTCGGCTCCGGCCGTGTCCGACCAGCTCCGCCCGAAGGTCTTCAGGTAATCCAGGCTCAACGGCGTGAAGACCAGTCCGGCGTAGATGAAGTAGCGCGGCGGCACGTCGTACTGATTGCCCAGCACCTTGTCCACGCTGCTGACCTCCACCGGCAAGGCCACGGTCATTTCCTTGCCGTCGCGCCAGAGTTTCAACGGCACCGTCTGGCCATGCTGCGCCTCGTGGATCGCGACGGCCATCGCCATGCGGTTGCCCTGATAAATGATCGTGCCATCGCTGCCCACCGGGTGACCGCCCAGTTCGAGGATCACGTCGTCCGTCTTGAGCACTTTCTCAGCGGGCGCGCCGGGCGTCAGGGAATCGACGCGTACGCCCTTGTCATCATCGGGCAGCTTGAGCTTGCGACGGTAGGCGGCATTTTGCAGCGGCGCTGTGCGGATGCCCGCGCTCGGGAAGCCGTCATATTTGCCGTCCTTGATGTCTTCGAGGAAGTGGTGGATGACCGTGGTGGGGATGAAGAAACCGGCGTTCTCCAGGCCCGGCATGCCCTGAAACGCAACGCCGATGCACTTGTCCTCCTGCACCACCGGACCGCCGGAATTGCCGGGGTTGATGGCCGCGTCCGTCTGCACGCCCAGCAGCGAGCGGTTTCCGATGTGCGCGTACGACTGTAACTCGATCCGTGACACCACGCCGCGCGTGTAGGAAATCTGCTCACCGCCCGCCGGGTAACCATACGTCACCACCGTGGAGCGCACCTTCGGCAACGGCCCGAACTCCAGCGGTTCGATGCCCTCGTAGAACTGCGCGTCCTCCACTTCCAGCAGCGCGAGGTCGCAATCATGCCCCACGAACACCACCCGCGCCACATAAGGCCGGGGGTCCTGATACCGTTTCACCATGAGCTGCCGCGCCCAGCTCACGACGTGGGCGTTGGTCATGATGCGGCGGCCCTTGATGATGAACCCCGTGCCGCTGCTGCGCCGGAGTTGGTCAAATTTCCACGGCTCGTCCCAGTCCGCCGCCTGGCTGAAGGTGAAGATTTGCACCACGGCTTTTTCCGGGTCCGCCGCGAAGGCGGTGGCAGTGGCGAGCGCAAGCAGGGCGATGAACAAACGAATCGGCTTCATGGGCACGCGTGAAAGTGGCGGCGCTTTCAGTGAGAATCAAGTCCTGAGACGGATTTAACTCGCGGTCGGGAAAAGTGTCGTGCGAAGGCCGCGAAGGAGGCGAAGAAAACTGGAACAAACGACCAGTATGCCAAGTGATCCGGTGACAGCCCGATTCTTACAATGCCTTCGCCTCCTTCGCGGCCTTCGCGCGACACCTCTCTTCCCACAAGCTCGGGCGCAACTTGGCACTGCCCCCGGAGCGCGGCTGTGTCCCGCTCGGCGCGGGATCAGCCGCAGCAACGTCAGAATGCCGAACGGGGATGGAACGCCTCAACGCCTCCGGCCAGGCGCAGCCGCTGCGGCTGGTCTCCGCGACACAGCCGCGCTCCGGAAGTTTTCGTTACTCGGGGGCAGTGTCGAGATGCGCCCCACAAGCTCGCGCTGGAAATAATTCGCTTCAAGCTCCACGCGTTCCCCGGCAGACTGCCCGCTCACGACACCATGAAAAAACGCACCTGGAAAATCGCCGGCATCAACTTCGACCACTTCCACATGGGCGACCTGCTCCGTTACGCCCACGAGCACCCGAACGCCGAAGTCGTCGGGGTCAGTGACGAGCAGCCCGAGCGGATGGCTGGCGTCGTGCAGAAGGGCCTCGTTCCCGCCGATCGCGCCTACACCGACTATCGCCAGTGCCTGGAACAGACCAAGCCCGATGTCGTCATCCTCTGCCCCGCCGCCTCGAAGCACGGCGAGTGGGTGAAGAAGGTCGCGCCGTACGGCCCCCACATCATGGTGGAAAAACCCTTCGCCGCGTCACTGAAGGAGGCCGACACCATGATCGCCGCAATGCCCAAGACGCAGACCTTGATGATCAACTGGCCGCTGCAATGGGTGCGCTCCCACCGTAAGGCATTCGACCTCGTTGCTGCCGGCACGATTGGCGAAGTCCTGAACGTCTGGCACTTCGGCGGCAATCGCGGCCCGCTCTTCCACGGTGCCGACAAGGAGAAGAAGACTCCCGAGCAGGTCGCCCGCGAGAAACCCGGCTCCTGGTTCTACAAAAAGGCCCACGGCGGCGGCTCGCTGTTGGATTACCTCGGTTACGGCACCACGCTTTGCACCTGGTACCAGGGCGGCAAACGCCCGCTCGAAGTCACCGCCACGGTGGACGAACCCGCCGGTCTGGAAGTGGAGGAGCACAGCATCGTCGTCGCCCGCTATGCCCACGGACTGTCGAAGTTCGAGACCCGCTGGGGCACGTTCACCGATCCGTGGACCATTCAACCCCAGCCACGCTGCGGCTTTGTCATCGCAGGCACGGAGGGCACGATCAGCAACTACGATTACGACGACTACGTGACCGTCCAGACCTACAAACGGCCGCAGCCGCATCAGGTTGCCGCACCGGCTCCCAAGGCCCCGCACCAGAACCCGGTGCAGTATCTCCTCCACTGCCTCGACACCGGCAAACCCCTCGAAGGCCCGGTCAGCCTGCCCATCAGCCGCATCGGCCAGGAGATCGTGGACGCCGCCGTCCGCAGCGCGAAGCTGAAGAAGACAGTGAAGCTGGCGGCCTGACGACACCCAAGCCCGCAGCCACGGTTTCAAGTACCGCAGGCGTCCTCGCCTGCGAGTTACCGGGGCGTCCTGCCCCGAGTACCGGCGCGCGGCGAGACGCCGCCCGATCTCGCAGGCGAGGACGCCTGCGGTACAACTCATACCAATTACTGGAATACTCTGGCCGAATCCCACGATTTGAACCACCGAACGTTTCCTCCCTCACCCCGGCCCTCTCCCGCTGGGAGAGGGGGCCACCAAGCCCGGCCTGGTTAGCAAGAGGCAGCGCTTGATCCTAAAAACGGCAGTAGCAGGCACGCTCCGCCGACGGTGTGGCAGTTAGTCACGCCGGAGGCATAGCATTTGTCGAGTTCTTCGGCCTTGGGGCACGGG
>RFSE01000248.1 GCA_009924135.1 Pseudomonadota bacterium
CACCCCTCATCCGGCCTGCGGCCACCTTCTCCCCTCGCTCCGCGAAGGGAGAAGGCACGCGCCGTAGTCGCAATCTTCAGGTTGCGAATCATGCCCCCCCAGATTGACGCGCAGGCTGAGGCCTGCGACTACGAGTTCACTTCTTCTTCGCCTTGCCGGCTCCAGCTTTCGGGGTCTTCACGATCTGCACCGGCACGGTGTTCTGCTGCGGTTCACCGGGGGTGCTGCGGCCGTCGGCGACGTATTTCTCCAGCAGTTTCGTGAGGCGCGCGACGACTTCGGGGTGCTTATCCTGCAGGTTGGCTTGTTCACCAATGTCCTTGTCCAGATCGTAGAGCTGGACGGACGGGAGGTCGGCGGCCTTGGGCGCGCCGGGCTTGGGATCGCTCCAGCCGCCGGAGTCGCGGCAGAGTTCGAGCTTCCAGTTGGCCTGCCGGATGGCAAAGGAACCGTTGATGGAGTGGTGCACCACGGCTTCCCGCAGCGGGAAATGCTGCTCCTGCCCCGCCAGTGCGGGGAGGAAACTCACGCTGTCCTCGGCCGCGTTGGCCGGCAGTTTCGCACCGATGATTTCAGCAACGGTGGCCATGAAATCGGTGAGGCATAGGATTTGTTGCGAGAGCGTGCCGGCCTTCACGCGGGCGGGCCAGCGCGCGATGAACGGGATGTGGTGCCCGCCATCAAAGATATCCGCCTTGTGCCCGCGAAACGAATAGCTGGGGTTGTGACCCTTGGCGAGCAACGCGGGGAAATCGGCCTGCGGCGAGCAGCCGTTGTCGCTGGTGACGATGAACAACGTATTCTCGCCCAAGCCAAGCCGGTCCACTTCCGCGAGGAGCTGTCCGATACAATGATCCGTCTGCATGACGAAGTCCGCGTACGGATTGAGCCCGCTCTTGCCCTGCCAATCCTTCGTGGGCGCGATGGGCGTGTGCGGCGAGGGCAGCGGAAGGTAGAGGAAGAACGGCTTGCCAGCCTTCGCGTCGGTGGCGCGGGTCTTAACGTAGTCTATGGCCTTGGCGGTCAGCGTGGGCAACACGTCCTCCGCTTCAAAATCCGGCGCGGCGGGGCCAAAGCGCGTGAAACCGGCCTTGCCGCTCATCATGGGAAACTTCTTTTCCGTCGTCGGCAGCTTCGCGACCCGATCGTTCTCGATGTACGTGTAGGGCACCATGTCGAGCGAGGCGCTGATGCCGTAGTAGTAGTCGAAGCCGACGGCATTCGGGCCGTTCTTGATGGGCTGCGCGAAGTCCACGTTGTTGACCTGGGCGGGGGATTCGATGCTCAGCTCGGCCACGTCCTTGCCGTCCTTCTTCGCCCAATCCATGCCGAGGTGCCACTTGCCGATGGCGGCGGTGTGATAGCCGTGGTCCTTCAGCAACTGCGCGACCGTAAGCCGGCCGGACTCGATCAGACGCGGACTGAGGCCGCCCAGCACGCCGGACTGGAGGCGCGAACGCCAGTTGTAACGGCCCGTCATGATGCCGTAGCGCGTGGGCGAACAGACGGAGGAGCTGGAATGAACGTCCGTGAAATACATGCCGCCGGCCGCGAGTTTGTCGAGGTTCGGCGTGGCGATCTTGCCCTGCGGGTTCAGGCATTTCACGTCGCCATAACCGAGGTCATCACAAAGGACGTAGATGAAATTGGGCTTCGCGGGTGCGGCCGAAACGGCCACACCGAAGAGCGCCAGGACGAGGGCGGAGAAGATGGCTTTCACGGTTGAAAAATAGCGGGACTGGCTGGTCCTGCAAAGGTCTTTGCGAAGGGGCCGCAACCCGATTTAGGAATTGGGCGCATCTCGGCTTCTTGCCGGTGTTATTCCAACCGTGGAAGGGTTTTGACAACATGTTGCCTACGGAGCTGGGTGGCCGCTCTCCCTTCCCATGAACCGGCGGTCATGGAGCGCGGACGCCCACGTCCGCGCTCTGCGTGGGCGAGGGTGGCCGCACCCCTCATCCGGCCTCCGGCCACCTTCTCCCCTCGCTCCGCGAAGGGAGAAGGCTCCCCAAGTGGCATCCCGGTGTGCAAGAAACTGAGCTGCGCCCCTCCACACTTCTCCGCGTCCTCTGCTTCTCAGCGTTAAAGCCATAGGCACTTTCAACTGCATCGTTGGCTGCGGTACAACCCCAACGTCCGGCGGCGGACGTGGGCGTCCGCGCGCCATCATCACCGGCTCATGCCCAGGTCACTTCCGCAAATCCACAGAGACCAGTTCCTTATCGTTGCGGGCGATGACGTGCCATGTACCGCAGGCGTCCGCGCCTGCGAGTTACCGGGGCGTCCCGCCCCGAGTTCGTGCGGGCGGCGAGACGCCGCCCGAACTCGCAGGCGAGGACGCCTGCGGTACAACCCCCACGTCCGGCGGCGGACGTGGACGTCCGCGCGCCATCATCACCGGCTCATGCCCAGGTCACTTCCGCAAATCCACGCAGACCAGTTCCTTGTCGTTGCGGGCGATGACGTGCCCGTTCGCGAAGGCCGGGTGCGACCACACCACGTCGCGGCCCTGATACGAGAGCGTCGGGGCCAGCAACTTGGTGCGGCTGATTTCCTTCGGCCCCGCCGGGCTGAGCGTGGCGATGATCAGGTCGCCATTCTCGGCGCAGAGGAAGAACCGGTCGCCGTTCTTTACGATGAACGCATTGGCGCACTCCAGTTCCTCGCCCTTGGTGATGATCGTGCGGTCTTCCCAAACCCGCCGGCCCGTTGCGGCCTCAAGACAGCGCAACTGGCCGTGGTTGCACACCCCGTAGATGTGACCGGCTTCCAGAAACGGCGTGGTCATCAGCGCGTTCAAGTGCGTCGTGTCCTTCTCGCTGATCTTCGGCGTGGCCCAAAGCGTTTCGGCGGCGGGCTTTTGCCCGTCGAGTTTGGCCATGAGCGAGCCGTTGTAAAACGAGGTGACCAGCAGCAAATCGCCGAGCTGACGCGGCGTGGCGATCGACACGGCCTGCCGGATTTTCGACGGGATGCTCCACAGCGGCTTGCCGGTCTCGGGGTCCAGCGCATTGAGCGATTCCGCGTGCCAGATGATGAGCTGCCGCCGGCCCGCCGCCTCGATGATCGTGGGCGCGCAGTAGCCGGGGTCTTTCGCAGAGAGCGAGCGCCAGAGCTCCTTGCCGGTGTCCTTGTGAAAAGCCACGACCGCCGTGCCGTTGCCACCGACGAGGCAGATCAGTTTGTCGCCATCCAGCAACGGATGCGCGGCAAAGCCCCACAAGGGTGTTTTCGCCCCGAAATCCTTCTTGAACTGCCGTGTCCAGACGACCTTGCCGGTCGCCGCCTCCAGACAGAGCAAATGCCCCTCAGCGCCGAGCGTGAACACGCGTCCCCCGCTGACCAACGGCGTGGCGCGCGGACCGGTGTTGTAACTCATCCCATACGCCGCGTCATACTCATGCTGCCAGCGGGTTTGACCCGTTGCCTCATCCAGACACAGCACGCGCTCGGTCCCCGCCACCACGCTGCGGTCGAAGGGATCGTCCTCGTTCACCTTGGCCCCCTTGGCCACCTGGCGATCCGTGACAAACACACGCCCGCCCGCGACCGCCGGCCCGGAAAAGCCCGCGTTCACCGGCACGCGCCAGCTCACCTTCGGCCCGTCTTCGGGAAACTTCTCCACGATGCCTTTCTCGCGCCAGACCGAGTCACGGCGTGGGCCGAGCCATTGCGGCCAATCTTCTGCGTGGAGCGAAGTCACGGCCAGCAGGGTGCCCAAGGCCAGCAGGGTTTTCATGCGGGCCAGTTTGCCCGAGGTTGCCGGGCCTTTCAACCGGCGCGAAGAGCGCAGCTCAGTTTCTTGCCGGGGTTACGCCAACCGTGGAAGGGTTTTAGCAAAAGGCAGCGCACGGAACTGGGTGGCCGCTCTCCCTCACCCCGCCCTCTCCCGCTGGGAGAGGGAGCGCCATAGCCCGGCTGGGTTGCAAGGGGCAGTGCTGGCACGAAGGCGGCCGAAGTTTCTCCCTACCCATGAACCGGCGGTTGGCTCTGTACCGCAGGCGTCCTCGCCTGCGAGTGCGGGCGTCGTCTCGCCGCCCGCAGGTACTCGGGGCGGGACGCCACGGTAACTCGCAGGCGAGGACGCCTGCGGTACATGGCCCGCCGTGCTCTTGGCGCAAGGCGGTTCAAGGGCCGAAATCGCGGCAGTTGGCGGGCCGTTGGTTCTCTCCCAGCGGGAGAGGGCCGGGGTGAGGGAGAACGCGGGCGTTGGTTCATGACGCAGATTCGTCCGCAACTTCCGGTCATCGGCGTTGTTCACTGGGGGCATAGTGCCCTTCCGAGGGACACCGGCAAGAAACTGAGCTGCGCCCCGCACGAAAAAAGGGCGACAGCGGCGTTGACGAACCCGCCCCCCGTCTCTAAACATTGGCGGCACTGGAAAGACCCATTTTAATCCTGAACTGACCGCCCCTATGCCGCCGAAAACCGAAGCCAAAAACCCCGAAGCCAAGTCCGACTCGAAGCCCGAAACCAAAGCCGAGTCCAAGGCCGAATCCAAAGCCGAATCCAAAGCCGAATCCAAAGCCGAAGCGAAGGCCATCGAAGCCGTCAAAGTCGTTTCCGCCGCCAAGCAGCGCGATCTCGAAGCCGCCATTTCCACCATCACCAAGAGCTACGGCGAAGGGGCGATCATGCGCCTCGGCACCGCCACCGCCCTCCGGCAGATCGAGGTGATTCCCACCAGCTCGCTGGCCGTGGACCTCGCGCTCGGCGTGGGCGGCGTGCCCCGGGGCCGCGTCATCGAGATTTTCGGCCCGGAAAGCTCCGGCAAAACCACGCTCATGCTCCACGTCATCGCCAACGCGCAGAAGGCCGGTGGCCTGGCCGCGTTCATCGACGCCGAGCACGCCCTCGACCCCGGTTACGCCAAGAAACTCGGCGTGAACCTGGACGACCTCCTCGTCTCCCAGCCCGATTCCGGTGAAGAGGCGTTGACCATCTGCGAAACCCTCGCCCGCTCGAACGCGTTGGACGTGATCGTCATCGACTCCGTCGCCGCGCTCGTGCCCAAGGCGGAACTCGAAGGCGAGATGGGCATGGCCACGATGGGCATGCAGGCGCGCCTCATGTCGCAGGCCTTGCGCAAGCTCACCGCCATCCTGAACAAGGGCAAGACCACCTGCATCTTCACCAACCAGCTCCGCGAAAAGGTCGGCGTCATGTTCGGCAACCCCGAGACCACGCCCGGCGGCAAGGCCCTGAAGTTCTACGCCAGCGTGCGCATGGACATCCGCCGCAAGGACACGCTGAAGGACGCCGCCGGGAACGCCACCGGCAACCACGTCCGCGTGAAGATCGTGAAGAACAAGGTCGCACCGCCCTTCGCCGAGGCCGAGTTCGACATCATTTACAACCACGGCATCGACAAGGAAGGCAGCATCCTCGACGTGGGCATCGAGCACGGCGTCGTGGAGAAAAAGGGCGCGTGGCTGCAATTCGCCGGCGACCTCATCGGCCAGGGCAAGGAAGCCGCCAAGAAGGCCCTCGCCGACAAGCCCGACCTCGCGAAGAAGATCGTGGACGCCATCATGGCCAAACGCCTGGCGGCGGCGCCGGCGGCGTAACTACTGCATAACTTGATGCACACGTATGTGCCTGAGGCTTACCGGGGATGACCTGCTGATTAAGAACATCTCGGAGACTGACGCGAGAACCTGGCTTGGCTACTGGTCAAGCATGGTTACAGGCCGGGTTGTTCCGGTTTGCATGTCAAAATTCGGCGATTGGTATTTGCGCCGGCCCGATGGCAGCACCGATGAGCTCTCTGTTCTTGAGGGCACCTACTCCACCATTGCTTCGACTCCGGATGAATTCGCGTCGCTTCTTAACTCACAAGAGTGGCAAGAGAATCATCTACTTTCGCTTCAGGTGTACCAGCTGCATGAACGCGGCCTCATCCCAAAGCCCGGCCAGTGTTATGCTTTCGCCCCGCACCCTGGATTAACCGGAAGCATTGACACTGATCTCGCAATGCTAATGGACATTGGTGTTTGGCAGCAAATCTGTGCTCAACACTATGTCCATTGACGACCCTGAGCGCACTCTTGCCGGCGTGGCCCCGGAGGGGCCAAACGTGAATAGCCGGGGGTGCAACCCCCGGAAACGGCCCCAAAAACCTGATGCACCGCAGAGCGGTGCCACCGTGTGACGTGTTACGTGGGGAGCCTTGGTTGCACCGCTACGCGGTGCCGTCGTGGTTTGATCGCTTACCGTGGGTTTCACCCACGGCTACGATTGTTTCAGCCCTACGGGCTGCCCACGACACCCGCGCTGGCCGAGGGCGCTATGGAGTGCGGCGAGTTCTCGCTGCTTTTACGAGGCGACTCGTCGCCGTCAGTCCCACCGAGGCGTCCGAAATGACGTAGCCTATTATGCTCGCGCCAGCGGTGGCATGCGCGAACTTCCGTCACACTCACTCCACTCGACGGCGACAAGTCGCCTCCGAAAAGCGGTGACGAGTCACCGCACTCCATAACGGGCTCGGACTCCGCCTCATTTCGAAAAAGCCGCAAAAACCCCCACCACTCCCTCACTCCCACCCTCAACAATTTCATTGCAGCGCCAATCAAACGGTGAATCTTTGAGCCATGACGCCGCCGCCTTCAACCGCCCTGATGAAACCGGTCTCGCGAAAGAGGTTTTGGCCATCAGCATGGCCAGGCGCCTGGCGGCGGTACTGGCGGCAACTTAAATGAAGGGGCTAGCGACCGCAGAATGCTCACCCCAGACCAAATCGACTTCATCACATTCCTCGCCGGAAGGATCTGGCTGGGCCTTGTCTTAGGCGGCGGTGCCGGTTTGGTCGCTGGCGCATCTGTTTCCATACTTCGCACGCACCGGCTTCAGAGCCTTCTGGCCGGAACGTTTCCCGTATCATTGCCAGCAGCGGTATTTGGAATCGCCGCAAGCCTCTTCTTCGTACCCCTCCAGGTGGCATTGTGCCGACCAGGGATCAAGGGTGGGTGGGAAGTGCCGCTTTGGTCAACGAATGCAGAGATTCTCCTTGTCCTCACAGCGGGCACAATCGGTGCCTTGGTCGCACTACGGCAACGGCAACGCATTCGTTGGAGCGAGATTTTGGTGCTTTCACTCTTGGGAGCAGCTTTCGGTTGCATCGCTCACCTCGGGAAGGCATTCCATGGTGATTATGATCTGGAGTCGAATGTTCGCCCAATTCAACACGCGGTGATTGGCTCGGTGACAGGTGGCATCGCCGTCTTTCTGTGGTGTTTTGTTGTCCGAGTTTGGTTCTGGAGGGGTGATGTTACCCCGTCGGACGAGACAAGCAGCCCCGGAGGAGCCAAACGTGAATAGGAGACCTGTCGCCGTCAGTCACACCGAGGAGTCCGAAATGACGTAGCCTATTATGCTCGCGCCAGCGGTGGCGTGCGCGAACTTCCGTTTCACTCACTCCACTCGCCGGTGACAAGTCGCCTCCGAAAAGCGGTGACGAGTCACCGCACTCCATA